>NZ_JBFUJB010000016.1:0-200199 GCF_056401575.1 Rhodococcus sp. P4_E4
ATCATCACGAGCAGTGGCCCAGGTGACCTGTTCACTGTGCGCAACGTCGGAAACTTGGTTCCTGCCGGCGGCCGCGATACGTCGGTGGAAGCGGCACTGGCCTTCGGGATCGACGAGTTGGGTGTCAGTTCGGTGATCGTGTGCGGACACTCGGGTTGCGGCGCGATGCAGGCACTCCTGACGAACAGTTCGTCGGAAGCGGGAGTTGTCGGTGAGTGGTTGAGGCATGCGGAGACGAGCTTGCAGGCATATACGAGTGGCCATCCGGTGGCGCGTGCTGCGGCCGAGGCGGGTTTCTCGGAGGTCGATCAGCTCGGAATGGTCAATGTTGCAGTCCAATTGCAGACTCTCGAACGCCATCCTCTGGTCGGTCAGGCCCGTGTGGACGGTCGCCTGCGTATCGCCGGACTGTTCTTCGACATCGGCTCGGCTCGGGTCATCGAAGTGACAGCGTCAGGGATCGGCGAGTTGATCGAGACCTGAAGGGGCTATTCGGGTCCGGGCTGATCCCTGAGTTCGACCAGCAGGCGAGCCCCGCCGAGCGGACTGTCGTGAAATGTCGTACGTCCGCCGTGCAGGGCCGCCTGCTGCGCCACCAGTGCCAGGCCCAAACCGGAACCCGTCTTGCCTGCCGTCGATCCGCGAGTGAAGCGTTCGAAGACGCTCGAGCGTTCCTCGGCCGGTATTCCGCAACCGTTGTCGTCGATCGTGATCGTGACGGTGTCCGGTGAATCGACCGGGCGCGCGAGGGTGATGCGCACCGTGCTCGCGCCGCCGTGGCGGACTGCATTGGTGATCGCGTTGTCGAGGATCAACCGGATTCCGCCGGGAAGGGCCCGGATGCAATAGGGGAGTGGGGAATCCACCGTGACGACACTGACATCGACGCTCGGGTGGTGGCGTCGTGCATCGTCGGCAGCGATGTCGCATACCTCGGTCAAATCGGTGTCCTTGAAGTCCTCAGCCGTCGACAACTCGCCCTTCGCCAGTCGCTCCAGGTCGCGGAGAGTCGATTCGACGCGGCCCTGTGCGCGGGCCAGATCTGTGAGGATCTCACGTCGCTGCTCGTGGTCGAGATCGTGAATGGACAACACTTCGATGTCGGTTCGCATCGCCGTCAACGGAGTTCGGAGTTCGTGAGCCGAGGCGGAAGCAAAGTCCCGAGCGGCAGCAAGGGCCGAGTTGGTCGCGGCCTGTGCCCGGGCGACGTCGCTGAGCATCGATTCTGCTGCTGCGGCAAGCTCGTCCGCTTCACGGATGCCGGAAACCTCGGTGGCGAGATCGGGATCTCGCCTGGCGATCCGGCGGGTCAATTCCACGAGTGGGCGCACCGCCGGGCCACCGAACAACCATCCCAACGCGGCTGCGGCCGCTACGGCTCCGACGCCGAAGAACGCAACCTGACGCTGTTGGTCGACCGTGATGTCCCGCGCCTCGGCATAGGGAACCGCCAGCGAGACCAGGGCATTGATCCCGTCGGCCTCGGCGGTGTAAGCCCGGTACTTCGTACCGTCCACGTCGACGGTCGCCGAGCCCACCGGTAATTCGGGCAGTCGCGTCGGGGTACTGGATTTGACGGTTCCGTCGGTATCGGAGCGGATGGTCACGGAGAACGCTCCGCCGTCACCGAACGCGCCGAGAAAAGGTCCCGCTGTAGCCGCATTGGCCACGATGACCGTCGATGCCGTCTCCAAGCGACGGTCCAACTGCGCCAAATTGTTTCGTGCGATAGCCAGTGCAACGACCACGCCGAGTGCGATGACGATGAACGTCGCCCCCAGTGCCGCGGCCGCGGCAACGCGAGTTCGTAGTGAGAAGCGGCGACGCTTCACGGGTTCTCCCGAAGCACGAACCCGACGCCGCGAACGGTATGCAGCAGACGAGGTGAACCGCCGGATTCGAACTTTCGACGCAGGTAGCCGATGAAGACGTCCACGACGTTGGTGTCGGCGACGAAGTCGTAGCCCCACACGAGTTCGAGGAGACGTTCGCGAGTAAGCACGATGCCGGAATTGTGAGCAAGCACTTCGAGTAGCTCGAATTCGCGTTTGGTGAGCGGTACTTCCTTGCCGTCGACGCGAACCCGGCGGCCGGAGAGGTCGATGTCGAGGTTGCCGACCCGCAGGGTGTTCGTTCCCTCGGAGTGATCGCCGGCCGGAGTGTTGCTGCGTCGGAGCATTGCGCGGATCCTGGCAACCAGTTCGGCGAGGACAAACGGTTTGACCATGTAGTCGTCTGCGCCGGATTCGAGCCCGGCGATGCGATCGTCGACCGAATTGCGTGCGCTGAGCACGCAGATCGGGATTTCGTTGCCGGCGGCACGAAGCGCCGTCACCACACCGGTGCCGTCGAGCACCGGCATGTTGATGTCGAGGACTACCGCGTCCGGTCGCTTGTCGGAGATCACTCGGAGCGCGTCGGCGCCGTCCACTGCCGTCAGTACGGTGAATCCCGAGAGCCGCAATCCGCGTTCGAGTGAGGTCAGGACGTCTGCGTCGTCGTCGACTACGAGGATTTTCGGTATCTCGGTCACAGCCCCATTGTGCCTTGCCTGGTACGTCGGGTTTCGCCGATCAGACCGGCAAGTCGGTACCGTCCGGACGCAGACCGGCCATGAACACCGCGACCAACCGCGGGACCAGGTTCGGCATGGCCTCGTCGGACAATTCGATTTGCGGGCGCGTCAGTTTGGCCAGAGCCATGACGAATTCGAGCGGTTGCAGATCGGCGCGAACCAGTCCGGCGCTCTGAGCGGCGCCGATCGTCGCGGTCATCTTCGATTTCGTCACCTCACGCACCGCCAGAACTTCGGGCGCCAGCTCGGTGAAACTGCGTTCCACCAGTGCAGGAATGAGCGCACCCAGGCGCAGTTCCACGAGGCGGTCCACCAGCGTGTGCCACGCGTTTGTGGGATCGGTGGACATTGCCGTGAGTGCGACGTCGGCAGCCTCGCGGACATCGGTCAGTGTTGCGACGGCGACGGCGGTCACGAGGTCCTCGCGCGTCGGAAAGTTTCGATACAGCGTGGCGATGCCCACTTTCGCGAGTTCTGCGACTGCGTCGAGGGGCGCGTCGTGCCCGCGCTCGGTGAACACCGCTCGTGCGGCGTCGACTATTGCGTTTCTGCGTTCACGTGCATCGGCTCGCACATTCACCTCCGGTATTGACAGTTCATCATAACCGGAGGAATATCTTCCACAAATAGTGGAGGAAAAACTTCCACTTAGGGAAGGTAGTTATGAACGCCGAAGTTGAAGCACGGGACCGCAAGAAGTTGGTGGCTGTGGTGTTGGGCTTGTCCGCCGTGATCGGGCTGATGCTGCTTGCCTTCGTACTGCCCTCGGTCAACAGTGGCCCGCACGAACTGAAGTTGGGCATCACCGGTCCAGCTCCGGCAACCGAACAGATCAGCACCTCGCTCGAGGCGAGTAAGCAAGGCGCCTTCGATACTCGAGAATTCGCTGACGCCGACGCCCTGCGTGACGCGATTCGGAATCGCGACGTGGTCGGCGGAATCGCCGTTGATGCCAACGGTCCTCACGTGTTGATCGCGACTGCAGGCGGAACCCCGATCGCCCAGACCCTGACCGGGGTGGCCAACGGCCTCTCGGAGGCCTCGGGGGCAAAGGTGCCCGTCGAAGACGTTGTGCCGCTGACTGCGGACGACCCGACCGGTGCTGGGCTCACGGCATTGGCCTTGCCCTTGGTGTTCGGCGGAATCATGCCTGCTGTTGTTCTCGTGCAACTGTTTCCGCGGAGCATTGTCAAGCGAGTGTTGGGCGCTGCCGGCGTCGCGGTTGTCGCGGGTTTTGCACTGACTGCCATTCTGCAGTTCGGCACCAACAGTCTTGACGGAAACTACCTGCTCACCGCGCTCGCACTCACCATGGGCATGTCGGCCATCTCGCTGCCCATTCTGGGACTCGAATCCCTGCTCGGGATGAAGGGATTCGCGTTGGGTGCCGTCACGATGATGTTCATCGGAAACCCACTCTCGGGGATGGCGACAACTGCCGCGTGGTTGCCCGCAGGCTGGGGTGCATTGGGGCAGCTGCTCCCACCTGGCGCCGCAGGAGCATCCGTCCGTTCGATGGCGTTCTTCGACGGCCATGGCGCCGCCACGCCACTTCTGGTGCTGGTGTGCTGGATTGCCGTCGGGATCGCGCTGTGCGTCGCCGCCGGCCGGAAGAAGGCGTCGACCCCCGTGGTCGAACCCGAGGCTGCGCTGGTCTAGCCGGCGGGGCTTGCGTACGGGGTCAGGTCGGGAATCGGCCAGGCCCCGTCAACGCGTTCCACGACCAGTTCGGCGACCACGGTGTCCTCGTCCATCGGTAGAGGTCGGAGGATTCGGGGCTTTCCCGCCTCCCATTCGACGTCGATGCCTGCGGAGGTCAGAGCGTCCTGGTCGATGACGGCGACGATCAGTGGCAACGTGAGGTCGCCGAACACCAGATCGAGCACCGAAGCGAGCGCGTTCGGGGTGGTTGCGCGAATGAATCCCGCCTCGTCGTAACTGATTCCGCGCGTCGAGACCTCGTACTCACCGAAACGCTTGCATGCTTCCCAGTCGTCGGCGATGGCGACGTGGACGAGTCGTTGTCCGGTCATGCAGTGCTCCTGTAGTGTTCGAAATAATGAAACGTCAACGTAGCATTAATTGAGTGGCACGGTAGTAGGGGACTTGATGGAGCAACCGCGCAGACGTGGGAGAACCAGCGACGCGGAGCGAGCTGATCGACGCAACGAGATTCTCGACGTCGCGGTCGACTCGTTTCGAGAAGTCGGGTTCGCTCGAACGACCATCGACGCCATTGCCACGGCGGCCGGCGTCGCCAAGCGCACCGTGTACAGCTATTTCGGCGACAAATCCGCGGTCTTCGCTGCTGCTGTTTCGCGTCAGCACGCGTATGTCGAGAACGCCGGTGGCGACCAGTCGGACCTGCTCGCCGCTGCAGTGGACATCGTCGTCGCCCTGCAAAGCGACAACTCGATTGCGCTGCACCGCATGATGATCGGCGAGGCCGTGCAGTTCCCGGAACTGGCCGCCGCGTTCTACGAATCCGGCCCGGCCAAGTCGATTGCCTTTCTGGAGAAGATATTGATCGATCAGCACGGCCAGAAGGCTGCGCTGTGCGCGGATCAGTTGTACACGTTGCTGCTCGGGGAGGAGCACCGGCAGCGACTGCTCGGGCTCGCTTCCGAACCGACGGCAGAACGAGCTGCGCAACTTGCAGCTCGTGCGGTGGGATGCGTTCTGGGATCTGATCGGTAGGCTCGACTGGGTGAGTAACTCTGTGGTCTGGTTTCGACGTGATCTGAGGGTAGGCGACCTTCCCACCCTGAGTGCAGCGTCGGATGCCGGCGGGCGGACGTTGGGTTTGTTCGTTCTCGACGAGAACCTGCTCGGACCGGCAGGCTCACCTCGTCAGGATCAACTGTTCGCCAACTTGACGGCGCTCGATCATCAACTCGACGGAAAACTGATGGTTGTTCGAGGTGATCCGGCGGACGTGGTGCCCCGTGTAGCGGAATCCGTTGGCGCCGAAGAAGTTCACATCAGTGCCGACTACGGACCCTACGGCCGACGGCGCGACGCGGCCGTGGCGGAGCAGGTGGAGTTGATCGCCACCGGATCTCCGTATGCCGTGGCGCCCGGACGCGTCACCAAGGCGGACGGTGATCCGTACAAGGTGTTCACACCGTACTTCCGTCAGTGGATGGAACACGGTTGGCGGGGCCCCGCGTCGACCGATGCGCAGACGGTCCGTTGGTTCGATCCGAGCGACAAGGAGGGTGGCCCGCGCCGGGTGAGTATCCCCGCGCCATCCGCCTCCGTCAGCGATTTCGTCGGTGAGGTCGGCGCCCTCGAACAGTGGAAAGAATACTGTGAGAACGATCTTGACCGGTACGACGACGAACGAAATCGGCCTGACCTCGACACCACGAGCCGGATGTCGATTCCGCTCAAGTACGGCACGATCCATCCGCGAACGATGTTGGCAGATCTCTCCAAGCGACTGGGCGACGGCGCTCAGGCTTACCGTCGCCAGTTGGCGTGGCGAGACTTCTACGCAGACATCCTGTTTCAACGCCCCGACAGCGCGCGGAAAAACTACGACGACAAGTTCGACCGTTTACGTCACGACGGTGGAGTGGACGCAGACGCCGCCTTCACGGCCTGGTGTGAGGGCAAGACCGGCTTCCCGATCGTGGATGCCGGCATGCGGCAACTCGCGGCCGAGAACTGGATGCATAATCGGGTGCGAATGATCGTCGCGTCTTTTCTGGTGAAGGACCTACACATTCCGTGGTGGCGTGGCGCACGGTTCTTCATGTCGCATCTGGTGGACGGTGACTTGGCCTCCAATCAGCACGGGTGGCAGTGGACTGCAGGGTCGGGCACAGATGCTTCGCCCTTCTTCCGCGTCTTCAACCCCATCACGCAGGGAGAGAAGTTCGATCCCGACGGCACATACGTCCGTCGGTGGGTTCCCGAACTCCGCGATGTTCCCGGGAAGGCCGTCCACTCGTTGAAGGCGATGCGCCCGGTCGACTACCCGGACCCGATCGTCGATCACGCGCATGAGCGTGAGGAAGCCTTGCGCCGGTACGGCGAGATCAAGGGCTGAGTGCTCAGTGATCTGCGGGCGCTACGCGGAGGCGGTTTCCGTCCAGATCTGAAATGACGAATGTCAGACCGAAGACATCTTCGTTTGGCTCTTCGACGACCTCAATTCCCTTGGCCACCCACTCGTCGTAGATCGCCCGAATTTCATTGCTCCCGCCGTCGACCAATATGCCGACTTCGAAATTGCGCGGAGTCGCGGGATCGAGGTCGCGGGACTTGCCGCTCCACAGTGCAAGGACCACGCCGCCGCCGAGGTCGAAGGTCATGTATTGAGGGCTGAGGACCGCAGGCTTCGCGTCGAACAATTCGCCGTAGAACGCTGCTGCGGAGGCGGCATCGCTGACGTAGATCAGAAACTGGTTGGGTAGTCGCACTGTGGTTTTCCCTCTCCCGTTGATGTTCGGGCCACCGGCAGCGGGGCGTGTGCCTGGTCGTGCGGGGCTGTGTTCAACAATCCCCGCGCGCCGGACGAATGTCCAAGAACAAGTGCGTCTGAGAGGCAGATGGATTACTTATGACGACTGCTGCAGTCACACCGCACTGAGGTGGTACCCGACGCTCAGGTTCGGGTAGTAGCCGTCGATGTAGCTCGAGATGAAGTAGTGATCAGGGTCGGTGGTGCGAGTTCCGTCGGTGTCGAACTGCGGATAGTCGTTGGCCATGAAGACGGCTTGTCCGCCGCCGGGAGTGGAATAGACGACGTCGACCGTCAGGCCGCGCGGGTCCTGGTTGTATGCCGTGACGATCTCGGTCTCGTGGGGCGCGAGCGACTGGCGTGGGCTCTGCATCCACTGTCCGTAGGGGTTGTCGGCGCCTTCGAGATGAATTGTCTGTTCGGTGTCGTTGCTGATCGTCATCGTGATGGTGTTGCCGGTCGTGGGAAGAGTTCCGGCACTGGCGATTCCGCTCAATCCCAAAGTGAGGGCGCCGGCGGCCAGAGCTGTGATTGCGGCAACTACATAGCGTGGGTTCGTCATCGTCGGTGTCCTTTGTCCGGGTGAGCGTTCGGTTGGCTCTCTCGAAGACAACTATGTCGGAGCGGATCGATGTCGTATGTCCACTTCCGGGACCCTGTGCAGGAGGAACGGTGTGTCCACCGATCGGGGGACACCTACTCCGACACGGAGACAGCTTCGACCTTTCGCTCGCCGGTGACCAGCAGTCCGATCAGTGCGGCGGCCGCGAGAACCATGACGAGTGCGCCGTAGCCACGCGTCGTATCCACCAACCCCACCTTGCCGACCAGGTAGCCGGCCAGCAATGCCGGAAGGCTGTTGGCCAGATATGCGATGACGTAGACGGTGGACAACAACCCCGCGCGTTCGTGGTTCTCGGCCAGCGGCATGACAGTGAGGATGGTTCCCTGGAATCCTGCTCCGAAGCCGATCCCGGCAACAGCCGTACCAACCAGAATCAATACTGCAGAGGATGTTTCAGCACCGATGAGTGTGACGGCCACCCCGAGCACCAAGGCGGTTGTTCCGATCAGCATCACGGTTCGGCCGCCGAGTTTGCGGAAGGTGAGCACCGCTGCGGCTCCGAATCCCGTCAGTGTTGCGACCATGATGGCACCGATGAGCGAGCTGTGAACGTCAAGTGCGTTGCGCGCCAGCGCCGGTCCGAGTGAGAGGTAGAAACCGCCCAGCGCCCAGACCGCGATCAGGCACGGTGCGGTGAGCGCAATCATGGTTCGGGCCTCGCGAGGAACAGCAAGGGTGGGGCGTAGCGACTGCCAGGCTCCGGGGCGTCCGCCCGAAGTCTCGGGAGCGGCCCAAACCCCGAGGATCTCGAGGACGACGAGTACGAGAAGGACCAGGTAGACAGTGCTGGTTGGCCTGGGC
Source organism: Rhodococcus sp. P4_E4 (assembly GCF_056401575.1). Taxonomy (NCBI): domain Bacteria; kingdom Bacillati; phylum Actinomycetota; class Actinomycetes; order Mycobacteriales; family Nocardiaceae; genus Rhodococcus; species Rhodococcus sp. P4_E4. The sequence goes on from NZ_JBFUJB010000016.1 coordinate 8,470, forward strand.
AGGTGCTCGCTGATGAGACTCGAACCCACGGCTCCGACGGCAAGCCCCACCGTCGGAGCAACGCTGTTGATGATCGATCCGCGTCCCGGAGTGCGTTCGAGGTCGATCAACGCCGAACCCAAAGCGCTGATTGCAGCGCCGGTGGCAACACCCTGCACGACCCGGGCGATCAACAGAATGGTCAAACCGTCGGCCGAGGCGAACAGGGCGAGCGAGACCGCCTCCAAGGCGAGCGCTCCGAGCAGGACCGGGCGCCTGCCGATGTGATCGGACAGGGATCCGGCGGTCAAGAGCGTGGCGAGCAATGCGAGAGCGTAGATGCCGAACACGAGCGTCGACGCGAGCGAGGAGAATCCCCACAACTGTTGATAGTGCTCGTACAACGGTGTCGGGGTCGCGGAGGCGCCCAGGAACGTAGCGATGATGACGGCGATGAGTGTGAAAGCGGCGCCTCGCCCCAAGCATGGGCGTGAAGTGCTCTCGGTCGGTGGTGAAATGGTCGTTGTCATTGTCGTAGCGCTTCCCGTGCGGGTGGTGAAGACTTCAAACGCAAATACTTTGCGTTTGGGACGCTACGCCTGGCCGTAGCCTAATGCAACATCTTTGCGTTAGTATTGATTTATGAGTCCGTCCGCAGGTCCGCGCCCCGGTGGCCGCAGTGCGCGCATCCAACAGGCAGTGCATGCGTCGGCGCGCAAGTTGTTGGAACAGCGTGATCGGGCAGAGATCACGGTGCCGATGATCGCGACCGATGCGGGTGTGACCCCGTCGACCATCTATCGGCGGTGGGGCGACATCAACGAAGTCTTTGCCGATGTCTCGATCGAGAGATTGCGACCGGACGCCGACCCGCGTGAAACGGGTTCGCTCCGAGGGGATCTGACGATCTGGGCGCAGGACTATCTGGAGGAGATGTCTGCACCCGTCGGTCGCGCATCGCTGCGAGATGTGCTGATGAGCGACGACCAGACGCACGCACCGGACGGCACGAAGAAGTTCAAGTGCGCCTTTTTCTGTCGGACACAGATCGACGTGATACTAGCTCGTTGGCCGGAAGCTGGTGACGTGGATGGTGATTCGGTAGTGGACCACGTGGTGGCACCGATCATCTACCGAATTCTGTTCGACCTCGAACCGGTCGCGCCGCAGCGAGTTGCGGAATTAGTGGATCAGACACTTGCGCTCGCGGCGCGGGTCGGTGCCGAAGGCTGATCGCTGCGTAGCCGGGCGTGGACGTGCATGTCGTGCCAGCCGTCGGCGTGCCTGGCGGAGCCTCGTCGAACACCTTCTTCGCTGAAGCCTGCTTTGGTGGCGACTCGGCACGATCGTGGGTTGTGGATCGAGTGTGCGAGTTCCAAGCGATGAAACCCTACTTCGCGGAATGCCCACTCGGACAGTGCGGTTACGGCCTACGTGTTCCGGCTCTGCCACTCTTCGTTCAGGCGGCGCGCAGATTCCAGAGTTGCGATCGCCTCTTCGGTGTCAACGCGCGCGAGGACCAGTGCACTTACTGTGCAGGAGAGAAGGATTCGAGTGCGGTCTGAGAGCGTGGCGTCTGTCTCGGTCGGAAATGTGGCTTGTAGCCCGCTGCGAATTGCAACGGCAAGTTCTTGCCGATAGGCGCGGATCACGGCTGCCACCGCATCGTCGTGCGCGCCGAGTCCGGCAGCCGTATTGAGAAGTAGGCAACCGCGCCGAGGCGAGTCGGCGGTCATGGTGCCGATCGCGTGCTCAAGCGAGTAAAGGTAGTCGTCGACGGCGTCTGCCCCGGGATTTGTCGTGAGGCCGCGCAGACGTGGCCGGATGACATGTTCGAGGTACATCTGCACGGCGGCGTCGAACAATCCGCGCTTGTTGGTGAACGAGTTGTAGAGACTTGACCGACTCAGCCCCGTCGCGGATTCGAGGTCTCCGAGTGAGGCGCCTTCGTATCCGCGTGCCCAGAAAACGTCCAACGTGGCAGCGACCACGGCTGTTGTGTCGAATTCTTGTGATCTGCCCATCAAAGCCTCGCTCTTTCTGTATCGTTCGGTCCAGTATATATTGGACCGAACGATACAGAATTCACTCGAAGCAACAGGAGTTCACCGATGAACGTCGCCGGCTACATCTTCGCGGGACTGGCCGCAGCAGTGCACGTATACATTTTTGTCCTCGAATCGATTCTCTGGACGGCACCGAAGACCCGCGCCACGTTCGGCGTGAAGTCCGAGGAAGAGGCGATCACCACGCAGCCGCTCGCCTTCAACCAGGGCTTTTACAACCTTTTCCTGGCGATCGTGTCGGCGGTCGGCATCGTGATTGCGGCGACCGGCTCCGCGTCGGTCGGAATTGCCCTCGTCCTGGCGGGCACAGGATCGATGGTTGCCGCGGGATTGGTGCTGATTCTCTCGTCTCCCGACAAAGCCCGCGCAGCCGTCGTGCAGATGCTTTTCCCAGTTATTGCCGTTGTTCTGCTGGTAATCCACCTGCTCTGAGTGCTCTATCCGCCGCCGAGCACCAGTGATTCGATCAACGCAAAAGCCCCGTTGAGTGCTCCACAATCGAAGGCTTCGGCCAGGGCGTATCCGATGACAAGTTCGTCGGTGCTCGGCGTGCTCGACCAGACTGCGTCGGTCTGTCTGGGATCGGATTCCTCGTTCTTGGAGAAGTGCCCGATCCGCAATCCGTCGCGGGTGAATGCACTGTTCGCGTCGTCGACTGGGGCGAAGTTCAAACTCACGCCGTCGACGAGTGCCGAGACAGAGTACGAGCGACGGGACAGAAACCCTTTGCCGACAGTGAGTTCGACTTCGTCGCCACCGACAGTGAAGAACAAGTCGGCGGCGGCGCGCGTTCCGATGGGTGTGCCTTCGCGGCGCGGGGCATCGACTCGACGCGTCAACAGAGCGTGTGAGTTGCCGTTTCGGACGTCGACGACCCCCGTGTCGACATCGAACGAGATCTCGACTTTTCCGTGAATCGGGTCCATTACGGCGTATTTGACCGTCACTGTGCCTACCCCCTGTAAGTGTGAACTCGGGTCCATAATACGTGGTGGGAGCGTTGTCCAGTATGCCCGAATCCAAAAAAATAGTGCCGAATGACGCGCGTTTGCGGCCAAATGCTTCTACGCTGGGTCTTGGGTTTGTTGCGCATCCCACAACGGTTTTTCCCACGCCAGACGAGGAGCGCCTATGAGGTTGTCGACTACTTGTTCTGTTGCTACGAAGGCTTGATCAAGCCGGAATTGCCTCTGCCGGATGGTGCTCGAGACCCATCCGGCAGATTCTCCAAGTCTGGACGGAACGCACGAACCATCGGTTCGTTGTCGATCATCGTCGTTCGCACATTGCCCGGGTGTACAGAGTTGACCCGAATGTCCGCCCAGCCGAGTTCGTTGGCCAGAGACTTCGCCAACCCCCGAACGGCGTGCTTCGACGCGGAATAGTGTGCGATACCCGGCACGCCTCGAAGCCCGGCCATCGAGCTGATCAACACGACGGATCCACCTCGATTGCCGTTCATGATGTGCGGAATCGACACCTTGGTCGTCAACCAAACGCCGGTGACGTTGATGTCCATCAGCTCGCGGAACTCTTCGGCGCTCAGGTCCCAGGACAATTTAGCCGACGCCGCGATTCCCGCGTTGGCGATCACGATGTCCAGTCGGCCGAGCTTCTCGACTCCGGCGTCGACCGCTGATTTCAGGGCATCGAGGTCGCGAGTGTCCGCGACGGACGCGACGATGCGCCGGCCCTGAGCTTCGACCAGGGCGACGGTCTGGGCGAGGTCGGCTTCGGTGGCCATGTCGTACCCCGCTGTTGCGACCGGCGCGCACAGATCCACCGCGATGATGTCCGCGCCCTCGGACGCGAGCTTGACGGCATGTGCGCGCCCTTGACCGCGCGCCGCTCCGGTGATGAATGCGACCTGACCGTCCAAATTGCCCATCGAACTTCCCCTGCCCGTCTGAATCGTTGAAAACTGGAACGTGTTCATACTGCTACGTTCGATGCGAGCCAGGCAGGGGAATTCTCTGAATCCTTATCCGCGAAGGAGTTTGGACAACTCGTCCAGTACGCTCGCGTCCTCGATGGTCGACGGGACCGTGTACTCCTCGTTGTCGGCAATCTGCCGCATGGTCTTGCGGAGGATCTTGCCGGAACGAGTCTTCGGTAGTGCAGCGACGACGGTGACGTCCCGGAACGTGGCGACGGCACCGATCTGGTCTCGCACCCGGGCGACCAGTTCCTGTCGGAGTGTTTCGGGATCGATGTCGACGCCGGACTTGAGCACGACGTAGCCGCTGGGGCGTTGCCCCTTGAGTTCGTCGTGAATGCCGATGACCGCGCATTCGGCGACAGCCGGGTGGCCGGCGACGACGGCCTCCATGCTTCCGGTCGAAAGGCGATGTCCGGCAACGTTGATCACGTCGTCACTTCGTCCGAGCACGAAGACGTAGTTGTCCTCGTCGATGTATCCGGAGTCGCCGGTGAGGTAATAGCCTTCGAAAGTCGACAGGTAGGACTTCACGTACCGGTCCTCGTCACGCCACAGTCCGGCGAGTGTTCCGGGAGGAAGCGGCAGGCCGATCACGATGTTGCCCTCGGTGCCCGGACCCACGAGTTCGCCCTTGCCGTCGACGATTTCGACGCGGTATCCGGGGCAGGCGACGGTGGGTGAGCCTGCTTTGATCTCCATCGGTTCGAGGCCGCGCAGGTTCGCGCAGATGGCCCAACCGGTTTCGGTCTGCCACCAGTGATCGACCACCGGGCGATCGAGAATCCGAGTAGCCCACTCGTAGGTGTCGGGATCCAAGCGCTCGCCGGCCGCGAACAGTGTGTCGAGCGACGAGATGTCGTACTTGGCAAGCTCTTTTGCATCCGGGTCGGCCTTGCGGACCGCGCGGATCGCTGTCGGAGCGGTGAAGAGTGCCGACACTTTGTATTCGGAAATGATGCGCCAGAATGCACCTGCATCGGGGGTCCCGACGGGCTTGCCTTCGTACATGACCGTCGTAGCTCCGGCGAGCAATGGCCCGTAGACGATGTAGGAGTGGCCGACCACCCAACCGACGTCTGAGGCGGTCCACCAGACCTGGCCGGGGCTGATGTCGTAGAGATTCTTCATCGTCCACGTCAGGGCAACGGCATGGCCACCGTTGTCCCGGACGACGCCCTTGGGCTTACCGGTCGTTCCCGAGGTGTAGAGAATGTAGAGCGGATCCGTCGCGGCGACCGACACCGGGTCGGCAGGAGTTGCATCGGCGATCAGCTCGTCCCAGTCGAACCAGGCTGCGGCACTTGACTTGTAGTCGGCAGCTGCGTCGGGAATCTGCTCGCGATTCTTCACGATCACGGTGTGCGCGGGCGTGGCGGACAGTTGCAGAGCCTTCTCGACCATCGGCAGGTACTCGATTGTTCGTCCGGGTTCGAGGCCGCCGGACGCCGTCACGAGCACCACTGGACCGGCGTCGTCGATACGGGTTGCGAGTTCCTTGGCCGCAAAGCCGCCGAACACCACCGAATGCACCGCGCCGATACGTGCACACGCGAGCATCGCGATCGCGGCCTCGGGGATCATCGGCATGTAGATGATCACGCGGTCGCCGGCCACCACACCCTGATCTTTCAAGACGCCGGCGAAGAGTGAGACCTGCTCGAGCAATTCGGCGTAGGTGTAGGTCGTCTTGGCTGGGACCATCGCGGAGTCGAAGATCAACGCGGTCTGATCGCCGCGGCCGTCGCGGACGTGCCGATCGAGGGCATTGAAGCTGGTGTTGAGCGAAGCATCCGGGAACCAGCGATAGATCGGCGCGGCAGAATCGTCGAGAGCCTTCGTGGGGGCGACATCCCAGTCGACGGCCCGCGCAGCGTCGAGCCAGAACTTCTCCGGCTGATCCATGCTCTCGCGATATGCGTCGGCATACGTGGTGTGGGACGCCTGCTCGGAAGAGCTCATCGACGTGTGTCCTCTCGTGAACTTCGCTTACCGGTGACCTGAAACACCTTAGGTCACTGTCAGTGCGGTGCGCCTCAGTAGCGGTGCGGGTACCGTCCCTTTGCGCCGGGCGGGCCTGTCCCGTCGGCCAGTGGCGCGTAGGGGTGGGATAAGCCAGGGACGGAAAGGGGGATCGATGTGACAGGTGCAGCGCAACGCGCAGGCTTCTGGGGAGTCCTCGCTCTGCGTGACTTCCGACTGCTGTGGACCGGCGACGCAGTCAGCGGTATCGGAAACGGTGTCACGACCGTCGTACTGCCGCTGGTCGCGCTTCGCGAACTGGACGCGAGTAGCTTCCAGATCGGTGTGCTGGCATCGGCAGTGTGGTTGCCGTGGTTGATCGTCGGACTACCTGCCGGTGCCTGGATCGACCGGCTGCCACGGCGTCCGATCATGATGATCGCGAACGCTGCGTGCGCGCTGCTCTTCGCGAGCCTCGCGATCGCCGGCTTCCTGGAGGCGATGACATACGGCCACCTGCTCCTGGTCGCGCTGCTCACCGGTACAGCCACGGTCTTCTTCCAGGCGGCCTATCACTCGTATCTCCCCACGGTGCTCGCCGAAGCGGATCTTGTCGAAGGGAACTCGAAGATTCAGGGCGCCGAGGCCGCAACTCGGGTGATCGGCCCAAGCGTCGGTGGGCTGGTGGTTGCAACTGTCGGGCTCGCGGCCGGTCTGGTTGTCGACGCGTTCACGTTCGCCTTCTGCTTCGTATGCATCTGGCTGATTCGTGTGCAGGAGACCGTCCATCGCGGACAGAATCAGCGAGAACCGTTGCGACGGCAGATTGCGCTCGGACTGCGATTCGTTGCCGGTGATCCGTATCTGCGGTCAATCGTCGTCTACGGCACTCTGCTCAATTTCGGTCTCACCGGGTACACCACGATTCAGATCGTGTTCTTGGAAAAGACGGTTGGTGTGGGGGAGTTCGGACTCGGGCTTCTCTTGGCGATTGCCGGGGTGGGCGGAATTGTCGGATCGATGATCGCGCGCCCGCTCGGCCGCAGATTCGGCACTGCCCGAAGCGTTCTCATCTGTCAGTTGGTAACGGGACCGTTCATCCTGTTGGCGCCTCTGACGACGTACGGTGCCGGCCTGTTCTGGTTCTGCATCGGCGGCATGGTGATGGTTGCGGGTGTCGTGTCGTGCAACGTGGTGCTCGGCAGTTTCCGTCAAAGTTACTGTCCGCCGGACCGCCTCGGACGAGTAGTGGCAACGAGTATGTTCCTGCTGCACAGCAGCATTCCGCTCGGTGCGCTGACGGCAGGCTACCTCGGCGACGCGGTGGGACCGCGCGGGACGATGTGGATCATGGCCTGCCTGATCGCGCCGTGTGGATTGGTATTGCTCTTCAGCCCGCTCCGCGGAATCCGCGATCTACCGAGTCGGCCGGCGATCTCGCTGCGGTAGAGAATTACTGCGGTAGAGCCGCGGCGGCCTCTTCGCTTCGAATCGCGATGCGAAGAGTCGCGAGCATGAACAGTGACACTGCGAAACCGAAAAGCGCGCCGAACTGGTCCTGCGTGAACAGATAAACCTGCGTCACCAGAAGGCTCACGATGAGGGATGCCCGCAGGAGTCTCAGGGCTCGCAGGTACGGGCCGCGGAAGAGGAACCACACTCCCAGAACCACAAGAACTCCGGTTGCGACGGTGGAGATCTGGACCACCAGATCGGAGACGTCGTCGGCTTCGACGACGTTCTCGGAAACCAACGCGTAGATCACCTGGACAATCGCCAGAAGAGCCTGCAGTACGAACAGGGTCAGTACCAGTCGGCGGACGACACGGTGCCGGAGCAGTTCCTCAGCACGGTGGAAGAACGTGTTGCGGCCACGAGTGATCTTCGATTCGATACCGCCGGTCGGCGGAGTCTGTGAATGCAGGCCGGCTTTGATCGAATCGACGAGGTCGGTGAGGCTGCGGTCTTCGACGCCGTCGAGTACGCGGAGGGCGTGGTTGTACTGGATCTCGTCGAGCTGACCGAGAGCGAGGTCCGAGAGCGCTCGCGCCCCGATGGCGAGCCGATGACGATCATTCATTCCGCGCCGAATCACCACCTCGCGCGCGGCAAGATAGAAGAGAACGAAGACGACGTACATGATCGCGATGGCAGGTTGGTAGAAGTAATCGACGTCGGCAGTGACGAATTTTCCGACCTCGTCGATGAAGAGACCGAACCCGATTCCGCCGACAAGCGTGGCCAGGTCACGCGTGCGAGAGCCTTCGGTGATGGCGGTCGCGACGATGGCGACGGCCATCAGCAATCCGCCCCAGAGAACGTGTGCGATGTGGAGGGCGCCGCCCCCGATCTGGGGATAGCCCGTTGCCGCCAGATAAGCGCGGGTGATCAACACGGTGGCGATGCCCGCGAACAGGAACAATTCGAAACGAGCGAGTGCCGCGCGGTCGTAACTGTGCGGCAGCGTCAGCGCATTCCGGTCCTTCGTCGTCATTGCGGAACTCCCAGGTTTCGATAGCGCGCGATACGGGAGGACTGGCGATCGGTGTCCGACTCTTCGGCAAGCACGAAGAGTTCGTGCGCTATCGCAGCCCCTACCCTCTTGGAGAATTCCACGGGTTCGTCGGCCGCGTCAGGCGTTTCGGGAATGATCGCGTCGATTACGCCGTCTCGAAGCAGATCCAACGAACGAATGCCCTGCGCTGCCGCCATCTCCGGTGCGTGACTGATGTCGCGATGTACGATCGCGCTTGCGCCTTCCGGCGGCAGGGGAGCGAGCCACCCGTTCTGTGCCGCGAGTACCCGATCGGCGGGCAGCAGCGCGAGCGCCCCGCCGCCTGTTCCCTGACCGAGCAACACCGACACTGTCGGGGTCTTCAGCGTCACGAGGTCGGCGATGCAACGGGCGATCTCAGGGGCCAGTCCACGTTCTTCAGCTTCTTTGGACAGCGACGCGCCCAAAGTGTCGATCACGAGGACAAGCGGGAGTTGTAGTTCTTCGGCAAGTTTCATGCCCCGTCGCGCTTCCCTGAGCGCGGCCGGTCCCATCGTGGTGAGCGCGGATTGGCCACTGCGGTCCTGGCCGAGCAGGATGCACGGAAAGCCTCGGAAGCGGGCGAGCGAGAGCAAGATCGTCTTGTCGGTTTCACCCTGCCCGGTGCCGCTGAGCGGTACCTGTTCAGTTGCGGCATGGCGGAGCAACTGCCGGATGCCGGGTCGATCGGCCCGGCGCGAGAGCATCACCGACTGCCAGGCGGGAACATCGGGAATCTCGGGTGAGGGAATCGGGTCCGTGGCCGCCGGGGCCGGGGGATCGGTGAGCACGCACAACGCTCGATTGACCAGCAGACGGAGGCGGTCGACGGGTACGACGCCGTCGATAACGCCGTTGCGATACAAGTTTTCGGACGTCTGGATACCGTCGGGAAACTTTTCGCCGTACAGCGATTCGTAGACACGGGGTCCGAGGAATCCCACCAGAGCACCGGGTTCCGCGACGGTGATGTGGCCGAGGGATCCCCACGAGGCAAAGACCCCGCCGGTGGTGGGATTGCGCAGGTATACCAGGTAGGGCAGGTGTGACGCTTTGTGAACAGCCACTGCCGCAGCGATCTTCACCATCTGAACGAAGGCGACGGTGCCCTCCTGCATCCGGGTTCCGCCAGAGGTGGGCGAGGCGAGCAGCGGGAGTTGTTCTGCCGTAGCACGTTCGACGGCGGTCACGATCCGCTCGGCCGCGGCGACTCCGATGGAACCGGCGAGAAAGCTGAATTCACAGGCAATTACCGCGACTCGACGGCCCCGAACCGTACCGACACCGGTGACGACGGACTCGTCCACTCCGCTCTTCTCGCGGGCCTTCGCCAGGTCTTCTGCGTATTTCGGGCCAGGTCCGACGTCGACGGGCGGGGAGTCCCAAGAGACGAAGCTCTCGGGATCGAGTACCGCAGTGAGTAGTTCTTCGGCCGAGATTCGCACAACGTCCTCCAAGTAAGCAGCACCCCGTCCAGGATGAACCTACCTGGACGGGGTGCCGCCGGGATCGCGTGGCGCCAGTTGTGCGCCGGAGAATCAGCGTCCGAACGCCTCTTTCCATGACACGACTTTGCCGATACGAAGGATGGAGCGCTGGTAGATCTTTGCCGCGATCATCGACAGCGCAGCAGTCACGACCAGCATCAGCAGAATCGTTCCCACGATCTGGAACGGAGAAGCAACGCCGGCGGAAATGCGCAGGGGCATGAGGATTGCCGAGAACGGCGGAATCCAACTCAACACGTTGCTCAGGGTTCCTTCTGGATTGCTCACCGAAACGAAAGCCACGCTGACCATCGCCATGACGAGCAGCGCGAGAGGCATCGCGGTGGCGTTGACGTCCTCCTGCCGCGAGACCATGGACCCGGCGGCGGCGTACAGCACGGCGAAGAAGAGGAAGCCGAGAATGAACCACCCGAGAGTGCCGAACAGAACGCCGATTGCGGTGCCCGTCACGGTCAGGACGCCCGTCGCCAGTCCGGTGGCGACGCCCGCGACGGCATAGGCAGCCATCTGCATCAGGCCGACAGCACCGATTCCGAGAACCTTGCCCCACAACAATTGCAGCGGACGAAGAGTGGAGAGCAGCAGCTCGACCACGCGACTGGACTTCTCCTCGACGACGCCCATCGCCACGTACGTTCCGAACAGCAGGATCTGCATGTACAGGAGCACCACAGCAGCGATCGACATCGCTATGCGTTGGCCCTGTTCGGGATCCGGGGGATCGATGGCATCGATGGTGACCACTGCGGTGGACGTGGCTTCGGCGAGCTGAGCCGGGTCGATCCCCGCAGCGGAAAGCGCATTCGATTGTGCTTGTTGTGCAACGGAACTCTCGATGACGGCGCGCAGATTCGTGGGCACTTCCTTCTTGGTCACGACAGTGACGCCGCCGCCCGATCCAGCGATCACGGCCACGTCGAGGTCGCCGTCCTTGACCTGGTTACGCGCGGTTCCGTCGTCGGAAACCTCCGTCACCGTCACCGGATTTCCGAGGGTGTCGCCGATGGACACCATCGTGGCACTGAGTGATTGGTTGCCGACCAAGCCGATCTTCGACTTGTCCTCGTCGCCGCCGGAGAAGAGTGAGAAGGCGATGATGCCGCCGACGATCGCGACCAGAATGATGACGTTGCTGATCACAAAACTCTTCTTCGAGATCTGCGTCATGAATTCGCGTCGGGCGACCAACCCGATGGCTCGACCTCCGCTCAACTGGTTGCTCATGCGGCTACTACCTCTCGGAACAGATCGGTCAGTGACGGACGTCGTAGCGTGAACTCGTGCACCGGTCCGGTTTTCAACGCTGCATGCAGGATCTGCTGATCGTCGGCGGTTCCGTCGACGCTCAGGAGCGTTCGACCGTCGAGGTGGCTCAGTGTGGTGACACCGATCAGGTGGTGTGCCCAGCCGACCGGCGCGTCAGGGGCGAAGACTTCGATTCGGCCGTCGCCCTTGCCTCGTAGTTCGTCGACGGTTCCGATCTCTCGCATGCTGCCGCGGCTGATGATGCCCACGCGATCGCACAAGCGCTCCACCAGATCCAGCTGATGGCTGGAGAAGATTACGGGAACACCGGTGCGAGCCTTCTCGACCAACACGTCACTCATGACATCGACCGCTACGGGGTCAAGGCCCGAAAACGGTTCGTCCAGAACGAGTACCGCTGGATCGTGAACCAGCGCGGCCGCGAGCTGCACACGTTGCTGATTACCGAGGGACAGGGAGTCGACGGTGTCCTTGACGCGTTCGGCGATACCCAGACGTTCGGTCCAGCGCTCTGTCGCCGCATGCGCATCGGCTTTCGAGAGTCCATGTAGCTCGGCCAGATAGGAAAGTTGCGCGCCCACCTTCATCTTGGGGTAGAGGCCGCGTTCCTCCGGCATGTATCCGATAGTGCGACGCACGTCGAGGTCGACGGGTTTGCCGCCGAGGCGAACTTCCCCCGAATCTGCTCCGAGTACACCCAGCGCAATGCGCATCGTGGTCGTCTTGCCGGCGCCGTTGCTGCCGACGAATCCGAAGATCTCGCCTGGTCGCACTTCGAAACTGAGGTTGTCGAGTGCAACGACGTCGCCGTAGCGTTTCGAGATGCCGTCGATCGTGAGGGTGGCTGACATGGGTCCTTCCCATCGGTCGAGTGGTGCGCTTCGGTAATACGGGTCAGAGGTCGAACTCTTCGGAATCAATCGGATCCGGGTCTGGATTGGTCCACGAGAGAATCATCGCGGGCGTGCACGCGCCGATCAGCATTGCAGTCAGTGCCAATAAACCTCCCGAGTAAGGCAGTCTCTCTACATTCCACTGCACCGACGAGGTGAAAATGAGGAAAATGGCGACAATGAAGACCAACGATTGAGTCACGCTCAACCCGACGGAACGGGCGTCGTTGCGTTGCTGGATCTCCCATTCGTCCAGAGCATGCCGCGGCGCATCCCCTTGCCTGCCCGACACGATTTGAAGTGAAGACCACGTCGGTAGGAACAACAGGGTGAGGACCGGCCATGCCACCGCGAACAGTGGGTTGAACAGGCACGCTATGCCGATGGCAACCATCGTGGCGAACAGGACTCCGAGGGCGATGACGAGCATCCGCCGACGTCGACGGGTTCGCCAATTCGGGAGCCAATGTCGGAACGTCTCCTCGTTCTGCAGGAACCGCCGAGTGCGGTGGGCCTGGTAGCGGTCGATCAGATTTGATTCAGGCACTGGGCTTTTCACTCCCCTCGGTAGTGCGGTCAGATCGGTAGACCTCCCTCGACAGCGGCCCGAACTCCGTCCGGGAGAACACCGCTTCGACCGGAAGGTCGAACACCCAGCAGATCCTGAACGCGAGATCCAGGCTGGGGTAGTGATCGCCGCGTTCGAGCGCCCCCACCGTCTGCGGGTTGACGTCGACGAGTTGTGCAAGCTGGGCCCGACTCATCTTCCGCTCGGCGCGAAGCACTCCGATGCGATTGAAGATGGGGAGCGCGTCTCCCCGTCGGACTGGGCTCATGCATCAAAGTGTTGTAAAAACCCAACAGTTTGTCAACATGAACCGCGAAGATGCCGTTTCTGGGTGGTGTCGGCGGATAGGGTTCGGGCAACAGAAGGGGCGTCGCATGGTGGTCGAAAAGTTGGTGCTCGAGAAGTCCTGCCTCGTCGTGCAGGTGCGCGAGGACGGTAGCTACAGCGTGGGACCGCAAGGGCGTGAAGTGGTCTGGCGCGATGCGATGGAAAAAGGTGCCGTCATCGGTATCGGTCAGCACACTCCAGGAGACGTTGAGGGTGAATCGTGGTGGGTCGTGTACGGCCAGTCGGACGCCGGGGCAGACGTCACCGTTCGACTCGAGGATGGATCGCACGTGCCGGTGGGCCGTATCGGTGAGATTTTCGCCAGTGAATGGGTGAGTACCCCGCAGCAGGCCTTGCTGTATCGGTCCGATCGCCCGGTGGAGTCGCAGCCCACCAATCTCTCTGTTCTGTTCGCCAGGCCGACGTTCATGCCCAAAGCGGCGTTTCCGGAGAATGATCGCTTGTAGTTGCAGCGAGCTGCCGTCGGGAGGCTGGCGGCCATCTTCTCGAAACATTACGGTACGTACTGTACTGTTTGGGAATGGCAACTTGGCCGAACGACCTCGCAGTAGTGCAAGTGCGCATAGCGCGACCCACCGACAGGCTCGACGACGTGATTGCGTTCTATCGCGACTGTCTGGGATTGCCAGAGCTCTACCGGTTCTCCGGTCATGCCGGGTACGACGGAATCATGCTGGGGCTGCCGGATTCGAACTATCACCTCGAATTCACGACCCACGAAGACGGAAGCCCGTGCCCGGCGCCGACGCAGGACAACCTGTTGGTGCTCTACTTCGCCGGCGAGTCGGCGATGTACGAGGTAGTTCAGCGGTTGGGTGAAGCAGGGCACGAACCCGTTCGCGCCGAGAATCCGTACTGGGAGGAGAATGCGGGGATGACTTTCGAAGATCCCGACGGCTGGCGTCTGGTGCTCATGCCGCGACCGGTGCTGTAGATGGTGCGCGCCCGCGACGAGCGGATCGACGACGCCGTACTGGCGGCAACCCTGGAGTTGTTGGGGGAGAACGGTTATGCGGAGCTGTCAATCGGTTCGGTGGCGACGAAAGCCGGCGTGCATCGACCCGCCATCTACCGGAGATGGCCGTCGAAGCGGCATCTGGTGGTCGACGTCGTCGTGGCGCACATCGGCACTGATCCAACGCCGGGCACCGGCGATCTCAGGGCAGACCTGGTCGCCGGCATCACGACATTGGTTGTGGGACTGAGCGAAACGGTAGTTGGGCGGATCCTGCCCGCGTTGGTCGCGGATCTGGCGGCGGACCCGGAATTGGCGCGGGATTTCCAGTCGGCATTCTTTCAGCCACGACGCGATTCCACTGCGGCAGTGCTGGAATCGGCGCGGCTACGCGGCGACATTCGGAGCGACTTCGACCTGGACTTCGTCCTGGATGCCCTGGCGTCGCCGATCTATTACCGAGCGTTGTTCCGTCACTTACCGTTGGACGCGCTCCTGGCCGAGCAGTCCGTCGATTCCGTGCTGCTGACGTTGACTCCCCACGAAAATTCCTGAAGCCGTTTCGATTCAGTTCAATTCGACTGGATCGGGTCCGACACGGCTGTCGGTGTTCAGCGCTGCGATGGCAGCTGACTCGTCGGTATCGAGTGCGAAGTCGAAGATTGCGGCGTTGTCGCGCATGCGGGCAGGTGTCACCGACTTCGACAGAACGGTGTGTCCCTGTTCGAGATGCCAGCGCAGAATGATCTGCGCTGGGCTCTTTCCGTGTGCTGCAGCGATTTTCCCGATGGTCGGGTCGTCGAGGATAGTTCCCTGTCCCAGTGGGCTCCATGCCTCGATCTCGATGCCGCGACTTCGCGCGTATTCCCGTGACGCGTGCTGTTGCAGTCTGGGGTGCAATTCGATCTGGTTGACGGCCGGGGTGATCGAGCTGTGCTCGGCCAGCAGTTCGAGGTGCTCGGGCAGGAAGTTGGACACGCCGATCGCACGGACACGGCCGGAGGCGAGGATCTCCTCGAAAGCGGCCCACGTCTCCACGAACAGGCCCTTTGCCGGTGCCGGCCAGTGGATCAGATACAGGTCGACGAAGTCGAGGCCGAGCTTGTCGAGGCTCGTGTCGAACGCGGCGAGCGCTCGGTCGTGGCCCTGATCGTCATTCCACAACTTGGTGGTGACAAAAAGCTCTGACCTCGGAACACCCGAACTAGCGATGGCGCGGCCGACACCGGCTTCGTTTCCGTAGATTGCGGCCGTGTCGATGTGGCGGTAGCCGATCTCGAGAGCGGTGGCAGTGACCTCTTCGGTCTGTGCGTCCGGTACCTGGAAAACGCCGTACCCGAGTTGCGGGATGGTGATCGGTTCGCCGGTGGTTCCGTGAGTCAGTGTGCGGTCGGGGATCGACAACATTGAAGAGCGCCTTTCAAGACTGGGTGTGGCGGTTCGACGGGCGATCGTGTCGCCCGTGCCCACCTATGCCGCGCATGCAACTATTGCGTGCGCCTGATAAATAGTTGCACACGCGGGTTGTCTGCGCAAGCAGAGTCGGTTGGCTACTCCTCGAAGAGCTGTCCGTTCTCCATTCGCCACCGGCGCGTACTTCGGGTGGACTGCAGCATGCGTCGATCGTGAGTGACCAGGAGGAGGGTTCCCTCGAAGGATTCCATCGCTTGCTCGAGCTGTTCGATCGCCGGAAGGTCGAGATGGTTCGTCGGCTCGTCCAGTACCAGTAGGTTCACGCCGCGAGCTTGGAGCAAAGCAAGTGCAGCCCTTGTTCTTTCGCCGGGGGACAGGGAAGCGGCAGATCTGAGTACGTGGTGTCCGCGCAGGCCGAACTTGGCGAGCAGAGTACGGACATCGGCATCGGGCCAGTCCGGAACCTGAGCGCCGAAGGCCTCGACGACTGGTTGATTACCTTCGAACAATCCACGCGCCTGATCGATCTCACCGATCGCGACACCGGAACCCAAGGATGCGATGCCCTCGTCCGGGACGAGTTTGCCGAGCAGGACGTTCAGGAGGGTGGTCTTGCCGGCCCCATTCGCGCCCGTGACGAGGATTCGATCGCCCCAGTCGATCTGTGTCGTGACCGGACCGAACGTGAACTGACCGCGAGTTACCTTGGCACCATTCGTGGTTGCGACAACAGATCCGGACCGCGGAGCTGCTGCGATCTCCATGCGAAGTTCCCACTCCTTGCGCGGTTCCTCGACCACTTCGAGTCGCTCGATGCGACGTTGGGTCTGGCGTGCCTTCGCGGCTTGCTTCTCCGTCGACTCGGTCCGCAATCCGCGTCCGATCTTGTCGTTGTCCTTGGCCTTACGACGCGCATTGCGGACGCCGTGTTCCATCCAGTTGCGCTGCATCTGTGCGCGATCTTCGAGATCGGAGCGGGTGCCTGCGTATTCCTCGAACGCCTCGCGTGCGTGCTGGCGGGCGATCTCGCGTTCGGCGAGGTAAGACTCGTAGCCGCCGTCGTAAACGGCGATGTCCTGTTGTGCCAGATCGAGTTCCACGATCCCCGTGACGGTGCGCGAGAGGAACTCGCGATCGTGGCTCACGACAACCAGCGCCGCTCGGGTCTCGGCGACAAATCGCTCCAACTGCTCGAGACCCCGCAGGTCGAGATCGTTGGTGGGTTCGTCCAACAGGAGAATGTCGTAGCGCGAGAGCAACAGCGACGCGAGCCCGGCGCGTGCGGCCTGACCGCCGGACAACGCCGTCATGTGAGCTTCGAGCGGAACTCCGAGTCCGAGTTCTTCGACCACCTTCTCAGCGCGCTCGAACAGATCGGCGCCCCCGAGAGCCAGCCAGCGTTCGAGAGCCGGAGAGTACAGATCCTCCTCCGCTTCAGCCAGGGTTTCGGCCGCGGCGTTCATGACCGCCTCGGCGTGCGCGACGCCGGTGCGTCGGCCGAGGAACTCGAGGACGGTCTCGCCCTCGATGCGGTCGGGTTCCTGCGCGAGATAGCCCACCGCAGCGTCTGGCGGGCTGAGGATGATCGAACCTTCGACGTCGGCAGGGCCGATTCCCGCCAGTGCAGTGAGAAGCGTCGACTTGCCGGCGCCGTTCGCGCCGACGAGGCCGATGACGTCGCCGGGCGCGACGGTGAGATCGAGGTCGGAGAACAGAGTGCGTTCTCCCCGGGAGGCAGAGAGGCCGCTGATGCGCAGTGTTGCAGTCACCTGAGAAGTATCCCCGGAGCTGTGCGCCTGTGTTAATCGGTGCTGTGCGCCTTTATTAACCGTGGGCGGTTAATAAAGGTCGGCGGCCGTGCTCGAGGCCATCGACCAACCGTCGAATGCTCGCATGACGTCCTCCTCGGAGACGCCATGTGGCATCGGCCAACGGTGACCTGGCCCGAATGCGAACATCACCATGGACGCCCCGGGTGCGGTGATCGCGTTGACCGACCTCCCGTAGTCGCGTCGTTGATGATCGGTGAGCCCGTGAAAACAGCCGATGTCGAGCACCAGCATGTGCCCGCCGTCGACAGCAATGTGCAGGTCTGCCGCGTCCTCGTGGAGGAACCGGACGTCGACGTGTGCTTCACGCGCGTGAATGCGCGCTTTGTCCAGCGGTTCCTGTTCGGCGTCGACGCCGGTGACGTGCCACCCGCGTTGCGCCAGCTCGATGGAATGGCGTCCGGTGCCGCAACCGATATCGAGTGCGCGGCCACCTTCTGGGAGGGGAATCGCATCCAGAAGGCCGGACAGTTGAGCGTCGAAGCCGTGACCGGTGTGCTCCCATGGAGTGACGCCGACCTTGTAGGCGAGGCGATATCCGAGATTCATCGCTCTCTCTTTTCTCGAGGCGATTCGATTACTTGTATTCCAAGGTAGACCGGCATTTCGGGTGCGACAAGGGTGCGAAGAGGAGGTTCGGTGGGGAATGCCTCCTGGCGCCCGTGCGTTGGATCCACATATGACCGAGACCAACGATGTGACCTCTGTACCGACCATTGTTCTGAACGACGGTAAGACGATCCCCGCACTGGGATTCGGTGTGTTCCAGGTTCCGGACGACGAGACGCAGGAAGCCGTCTCCACCGCTCTGAAGACCGGTTACCGCAGTATCGACACCGCCAAGATCTACGGCAACGAGGTGGGCGTCGGCCGCGCGATCGCCGAATCCGGCATCGCCCGCGAAGACCTGTACATCACGACAAAACTGTGGAACGACGATCAGGGCTACGACTCGACGCTTGCCGCCTTCGACGCCAGCCTCGACAAGTTGGGTCTCGACTACCTCGATCTGTACCTGATCCACTGGCCGGTTCCGTCCAAGGACCTGTACGTCGAGACCTTCAAGGCATTCCAGAAGCTCAAGGCGGACGGACGGGTTCGATCCCTCGGCGTCTCCAACTTCACCATCGAGAACCTCGAGCGTGTCATCGGTGAAACCGGTGAGGTGCCGGTCCTCAACCAGATCGAGCTTCACCCCAAGTTCAACCAAGCCGAACTGCGCGCTTTCCACACCGGCAAGGGAATCGCGACGGAAGCGTGGAGCCCGCTCGGCCAGGGAACTGTTCTCGGTGACCCCGTCATCACCGCTATCGCCGACGCTCATGGCGTCACCGCGGCTCAGGTGATCATTCGCTGGCACCTGCAGATCGGAAACGTGGTGATTCCGAAGTCGGTGACCCCCGAACGTATCGCCGCAAACTTCGATGTCTTCGGATTCGAACTGACGCCGGAACAAATCAACGCGATCGGTGCTCTCGACGACCCGGCCGGCCGCATCGGCCCCGACCCGGTCACGCTCGGCAGCTAGAACTTCCGGTAGACCCACGAACGGCACTCCCGCAATCGCGGGAGTGCCGTTCTGTCGTGCGAGGTCAGTTCAGGTGCGTGCGATGTTCTGCAGTGAATGCGATGTGCTCGTCCGCGCGTCCGGTGCGGAGCTTCTCGACCCACTCGGGATCGGCGAGCAGCGCGCGTCCGATGGCAACCATGTCGAATTCACCCCTATCGTACTGAGCTTCGAGACGCTCCAGCCCCGTGACAGCCGATGCGGCGTCGCCGGTGAATGCCGTCGTGAACACGGAGTCGAGTCCGACCGAGCCGACGGTGATGGTCGGCAACCCGGTCAGCTTCTTCGTCCAGCCGGCGAGGCCGAGCTTGCCGTCTTCACCGTCGAGTTCAGCGAACGCCGGTTCCCAGTGGCGCCTCGTCGACGGATGCAGAACGTCGACGCCGGCGTCGACCAGGGGAGTGAGGATGCGGCCGAGTTCAGCCGGGCTCTGGGCGATACGAGCGTCGTAGTGGCCGGACTTCCACTGCGAGAATCGGTAGACGATCGCGAACTCGTTTCCGACAGCCTCTCGGATTGCGGCGACGACCTCGGCCGGGAAACGGGTGCGGGCTTCCAGTGATCCGCCGTATTCATCGGTGCGGACATTGGTTCCGGCCCACAGGAATTCGTCGAGCAGGTAGCCGTGCGCTCCGTGCAACTCGAGCCCGTCGAAACCGGTGTTCTTCGCGTTGAGTGCGGCGTCGACCCACGACTGCTTCAAGGTGTCGAGATCCGAGGTGGTGAATTCTCGTCCCAGACGGGTGCCGTCCAGCGCCAGGCCGGAGGGGCTGACGGTTTCGACCTCGGGGTTCAGACGCGAGTTTTCGCCGCGCTCGACTCCGAGGTGCCACAGCTGAGGAATGATCGATCCACCCTCGGCGTGCACGGCGTCGACTACCGACTTCCAGCCGCCCAGGCTCGAATCACCGTAGATGCGCGGTACGCGGGTGTGCGGGCCGGCTGCCGGGTCCGGGATATAGGTGCCTTCCGTGATGATCAGGCCGACCCCGCCCGCTGCGCGACGACGGTAGTACTCGGCCACGTCGGCGCCGGGGATTCCGTCAGGAGAGAAGGCGCGAGTCATCGGGGCCATCGCAAAACGGTTGCGCAACGAGAGTGATTTGACCTCGAAAGGCTCGAAGAGGCCGCGCAACGCGGGGGCCTCGGGTGCTGTCGATGTGTCGGGAAGAGTCACGGGTTTGTTCAACGCGGCGGACCCTCGACCTATTCCGTCGCCTGACTTTATCTCACCGAAATCTGCAAAAGGTTGCGTACGTTCGGTTTTCGATTGATGTCCACGTCGACCAAACTTAGTTTGTGCATTAACTATTAACATGCGATATGGTCGTGCGGAAAGTTCTTGAGGGTGGTATCGAGCACGAAAGAGGACGCGCGAGCATGACAACAACGGTGCCGGACGAGCGGACCGGAGAGCTGGAGCCGATTCCGGAGCGGCCGTACCCGAAGCGTCGTGATCCCAAGGGGTCGTGGATGTTCGACATGATCAAGACCACCGATCACAAGAAGATCGGGATCATGTACATGATCACGGCTTTCGTGTTCTTCTTGATCGGCGGCCTGATGGCCCTGTTCATGCGTGCGGAACTGGCTGTCCCCGGGATGCAGTTCCTCTCGAACGAGCAGTTCAACCAGTTGTTCACCATGCACGGCACGATCATGTTGCTGCTGTACGCGACGCCCGTCGTTTTCGGCTTCGCGAACTACATACTTCCGCTGCAAATCGGTGCCCCGGACGTGGCCTTCCCGCGCTTGAACGCATTCGGCTTCTGGCTCTTCACTTTTGGTGGTTTGATCGTACTCGGCGGATTCCTCACGCCGGGCGGCGCTGCCGACTTCGGTTGGACTGCGTACACCCCGCTGTCGGGTGCGGTGCACAGCCCCGGCGTCGGAGCTGACCTGTGGGTCTTCGGACTGACAGTAGGCGGTCTCGGCACTATTCTCGGTGCGGTCAACATGATCACCACGGTGATCTGTTTGCGCGCACCAGGCATGACGATGTTCCGGATGTCGATCTTCACCTGGAATATCTTCATCACCAGCATCCTGATCTTGATGGCGTTCCCGCTACTGACCGCCGCATTCATGGGCCTGTTCGTCGACCGCCATCTCGGTGGACACATCTTCGACCCAGCGTCAGGTGGAGTTCTGTTGTGGCAGCACCTGTTCTGGTTCTTCGGGCACCCCGAGGTGTATATCATCGCGCTGCCGTTCTTCGGCATCGTCTCGGAGATCTTCCCGGTCTTCAGCCGTAAGCCGATCTTCGGATACACCGGTTTGGTTTACGCGACACTGGCGATCTCAGCTCTGTCCATCGCGGTGTGGGCTCACCACATGTATGCGACGGGTGCTGTTCTCCTGCCCTACTTCTCGTTCATGACGTTCCTGATCGCCGTGCCGACAGGTGTGAAGATCTTCAACTGGATCGGCACGATGTGGAAGGGGCAGTTGACCTTCGAATCGCCGATGCTGTTCTCGGTCGGCTTCCTGATCACCTTCCTCTTCGGTGGTCTGTCGGGCGTTATTCTCGCGAGTCCGCCGATCGACTTCCACGTCACCGACACGTATTTTGTTGTCGCCCACTTCCACTACGTGGTCTTCGGTACGGTCGTGTTCGCCACGTACGCCGGTATCTACTTCTGGTTCCCGAAGATGACCGGTCGCATGATGGACGAGCGCCTCGGCAAGTGGCACTTCTGGACCACGTTCGTCGGTTTCCACGGCACTTTCCTCGTCCAGCACTGGCTCGGTGGCGAAGGTATGCCCCGTCGTTACGCCGACTACCTGCCCTCGGACGGGTTCACGGTGCTGAACTCGGTGTCCACGATCTTCGCCTTCGTGCTCGGCGCGTCGACACTGCCGTTCATCTGGAACGTCTTCAAGAGTTACCGCTACGGCGAAGTGGTCACCGTCGACGATCCGTGGGGCTACGGAAACTCGCTCGAGTGGGCGACAACTTGCCCGCCGCCGCGTCACAACTTCACCGAGTTGCCGCGCATCCGCAGCGAGCGTCCGGCCTTCGAGCTGCACTACCCGCACATGGTGGAGCGAATGAGGGCGGAAGCGCACGTGGGCCTCACCGGGCAACCCACGTCGACGTTGGAGAAAAGTGACGATCGTCGCCAGATTGATTAGTGCGATAATAGTTACTGCACTAATCAATCTGGTAACATCGGATTCATGACGACGAAGGCTCCGCAGACGCAGATGGACGATCCGCTGGCTCTCGACCGGCAGGTGTGTTTTGCACTTGCGGTCGCGAACCGGGCAGTCCTGTCCGTCTACCGGCCACTGCTCGAGCCGATGGGCCTCACGCATCCCCAGTATCTGGTGATGCTTGCCCTGTGGGGGAAGTCGCCGATGGCGGTCAAGGAAATCGGGCAGGCATTGCAGCTCGATTCGCCGACACTCTCGCCGCTCCTCAAGCGACTCGAGGCGTCCGGGTTGATCACGCGAACCCGTAGCCGCGCCGACGAACGTCAACTCGACGTCGACCTCACCGAAGCCGGTGTGGCACTGCGTGACGAGGCGGAGAAGATCCCGCCGGCGGTTGTCGCGAAGCTCGGCGTCAGCCTCGCCGAACTCGAAGAACTCCACAACGTTCTGACGCGGGTCAACGAGGCCGCGCTCCGCGCCGGCGCTTTGGACCAATGAGAGAAATGTGATGACCACATCTGAAAGAAACGTGACGACTGCGTCAAGACCGATGCGTACCGAACAGGTGACTTCCGTGACTTCCAAAAAGCAACGCACGAGCCCGAATCCCCTTCAGTGGTTGGGTTATTCAGTGGGGCGCAAGTTGCCCGATTCGATGCAGGACTGGGTGCGAAACGACCTGATCGGTGACTGGGCTGTGCCACGTCACCTGATCCGCAGCATGGTGCCGTTCATTCCCGTCTTCGCGGCCTTCATGCTCTTCCCCGGGCCGTGGGCCCTGCGGGCGTCGATGGTGCTGCTCGGAGTGCTTCTGGCGCTGTTCTATTCGGTCTCCTACATGGCTCAGAACAGGTCGCGTCGCCTCGAGCGTCACGGTTTGCCTTCCGACCTCGAGAACCCGAAGAAGATCTCGCGCCACGACGCCGAGAAGGCCGCCTACGAGAAGTTGCACGGCGGCCCCGCGACCTAGACGCCTCGGTCAGATGCCGTGAAGGGCGCTGCCGCCGTTCATCTCGCAGACGCCCTGCTCCATGGCCGCCGAGAAACCACCTTCAGGGTCGGTCGAGCGAAGAGCCGATTCGACGTCCTGCTCTACCAGGTATCCGTTGATTGCGATCGCCGCGGTTGAACCTGCAGCCGCAGCATTGATTACCTGTGCGCGAGGGTCGATGACGTTGCCGGCGCCCCAGATACCGGGAACACTGGTGGCGCCGGAATGATCGACAGCCACGAATCCCGTGGGGCTGGCTTTGCAGCCGAGTCGCGTCAGATGTGCGTCGTTCGGAACGAAACGCGGCGCAACGAACAGTGCTGAGCGCGCAACCAGTTGGCCGTTGTCGAGTTCGACGGCTTTCAGTTTGCTTTTCTCGCAGACCAATCCAGATACCGATCCGTCGGCAACCGTCACTCCTCGGGCAGCCAGTCGCGCGCGTTCGTCGGGGGTGAGCGAGATCTTGTCGGGGAAGAACGTCACATCCGACGACCACTGTCGGAGTAGAAACGCCTGGTGAAGTGACATCTCGCGAGCGTCGCCGCCGAGAACGCCGATCGGTTGGTCGCTGATCTCGTACGCATGGCAGTACGGGCAATGGAGCACGCTTTGCCCCCAAAGCTCCTGGATTCCTGGTATTTCCGGGAGTGAATCCCGTAGGCCGGTTGCAACCAGCACAGTGCGAGTTTCGAGCGTCGTGCCTCCCGACAGTTCGACGACAAAGCCGGGTTCGATACCGCGCCAGGAGATGTCGACTACGTCGTCGCGTTTGAATTCGACTCCGTACGTCTGTAATTCGCTGCGTCCGACGGCGAGCAACTCACCTGGCGCCATGCCGTCTCGCGAGAGGAAGCCGTGCATGTGTGCTGCCGGTGTGTTGCGCGGTTTGCCGGAATCGATGACGGCGACCGAGCGCCGAGCACGACCCAGCACCAGGGCTGCACTGAGTCCGGCGGCGCCACCGCCGACGATCACGGCGTCGAGGATCTCTGTTTCAGTGTGTGTTTGCATGAGCACAGATTGCTCGCGGAGCAGGTTCGTCAGCAACTAATGTTGCCATTTCTGGGAATCGTCGTCAGACTCGGCACAATGAATGTCAACGGTCCGCACATCGATGCCGCCATCTCGCAGATCGGCGCGCGCCTCAAACGCATTCGTACACAGAGGAACGTCACGCTCACAGCGCTGTCCGAGTCCACCGGTATTTCGAAGAGCACCCTGTCGAGGCTCGAAGCGGGGGAGCGTCGACCCAGTCTGGAGTTGCTGCTTCCGATCGCGCTTGCCCACCAAGTGCCGTTGGACCAACTGGTTGCGGCACCACAGGTCGCCGATCCACGTATCCAGAGTGCGCCTCGAAGCGTCAGTGGGCGAACGGTATTGCCGCTGACTCGGCAACCCGGTGGGCTGCAGGCATTCAAGATGACCATCCCGGCAAGCCAGACGGACCCCGACCCGCAAGTGCACGACGGCTACGAATGGCTGTACGTCTTGTCGGGGAGGTTGCGGTTGGTGTTGGCCGATCACGACATCGTGATGGGTACGGGTGAAGCTGCTGAATTCGACACCCGAAACCCGCATTGGTTCGGTAGTGACGGCGGCGGCCC
This sequence comes from Rhodococcus sp. P4_E4, assembly GCF_056401575.1. Classification (NCBI taxonomy): domain Bacteria; kingdom Bacillati; phylum Actinomycetota; class Actinomycetes; order Mycobacteriales; family Nocardiaceae; genus Rhodococcus; species Rhodococcus sp. P4_E4. Next base: position 33,044 of record NZ_JBFUJB010000016.1, read on the forward strand.
GGTCGAGGTACTGAGTCTGTTCGGCCCCCAAGGAGAACGCATCCACGTACGGGCCAAGCCTTCGCCGAAGTGACGGCCAGTCATACTTTCATTCGATGCTGCCGGAAGCGAAGAGGACAGTGAGGATCCGTGCGAATCGAAATTGACGACCTGAGTCGGGATGTGGTCCGTGCTCTACTGACCGAACATCTCGCCGACATGCATGCGACCTCGCCCGCGGACAGCGTTCACGCGCTGGACATCACCGGGCTGACGGATAGCTCCGTGACCATGTGGACGCTGTGGAGCGAAGGTGACGAGCTACTCGGTTGTGTTGCACTCAAGGAACGGTCGTCGACCGGTGGCGAGATCAAGTCGATGCGAACCTCATCGGTAGCTCGAGGGCGTGGCGTGGGTACGCGACTTCTTCAACACGTCGTGGACGAGTCGAGACAACGAGGTTACCGGCAACTCGAATTGGAGACCGGCACACAGGACTTCTTCGATCCGGCACGCCGGTTGTACGCGAGATTCGGGTTCGTCCCGTGTCCACCGTTCGGAAACTACCGCGAAGATCCGAACAGTGCATTCTTCGTTCTCACCCTGTGAGCAGCTCTCATTCGGTGAACATTCTGGCAGTTATTCGTCGTACTGCGCTCTCGGAGTTCATGATTGCGGTGTCGAGCACGAGCCGTTCCGTGGTCCACGGCTCGTAGTCTCGGTCCAGGATTTCCTGCCACGTAGGTAGTACAAGATCCGGGATGTCGACGACTCGCTGTTCTGCGCGTCTGCGATGCTCGTCGGGATCCGAACAGATGACTTCGACACTGAGCAAGCGCGCCGAATTCTGTTGTGCGGTAGCTGACCAGGCGTTTCGTGTCGCCTCGACTGGGTTGACGCATTCGACCACGACCGAGAGTCCCAGTCGCAATTGTTCGGCGGCGAGCGCGTACCCGGTGATGTATCCGGCGGTCCCGGATACATCAGCGATACCGCTGCGGATCAGCGACTGTTCGATGGTATCGATTCGCACGTAGGGGATCTTGTGATGCTGAGCAAGCGCCCGCGCGATCGTCGACTTGCCGGTGGCCGGCAAACCACCGATCACGACCAGTGCCGCGTCGGCCGACGGCTGGGGGTTGTGTACGGCATCCACCATCCCCGCAATGTACGGGGCGTCGTCGATTCACATCGACTCGCCCCGTACTCCTCTCAGTTCGAGGTCGCGAACTCTCGTGCTTCGAACGCCAGGTCGTCGGCGGCGGATTCCATCCGTGCCGTCGCACGGTTGGGTGCTGTCAGCACGGCGACAATCGGAACTGCCAACGCCAGCAGGCCGAGAACGAAGACGGGGAAGAGGAATGAGAACACTTCGAGTCCCTGCGGCGCCGGGGCTGCCGCGTCGTGAACAACCTCGACTGCGGCCATTCCGGTGTAGTGCATACCGACGACGGCGATGCCCATGATGATTCCGGCGACAAAACGCAGAATCGTGGACTCGAGCACCATGGTGAACCACAGTGCAGCGGTTCCAGCGACGACTGCGATGAGAACCGACAATGCAACGAAGAGCAGGTCGTAGTGGATCTCACCCTGAAAGCGCAAGGCGCGCATGCCGGTGTAATGCATGATGTTCACGGCGAGACCGGTCACCACGCCGCCGATCAGAAGCCGCGTCCAGCGGAATTCGGTCCCGATGATCAGCAGACCGACAAAAACAGCACCTACTGAGATGATCGCGGAGATCACGGTCCATCCGAGGTTGTATCGAATGGGACTGCCGGGGACTGCGAAGCCGAGCATGGCGATGAAGTGCATCAGCCAGATGGCGACACCACCGATCGACAGGGCAGCCATGGCGAGCCATCGCATGCGTGTGGCGGTTGTCGTCGCCGACGCTGAATGCCTGGTGCACGCCAGGCCGACTACCGACCCGACCACGGACACGACGTAGGCGAGCCCGAGCAGCCAGATTCCCATCGAGAAATGGTGCATTTCATCCGACATGCCAGTTCCTTTCGGCGACGATTCGCATCTGGTGATTCATCTAGACGACTGCTTCAGCTGCAAGTCGTTCGAGGGAGTACTCGGTGACGGCGATCAGCGCGCGTTTGGCCGATTCGCGGTTTCGGGCGTCGATCTCGATCATGGGAACGCGGTTGGGTAGCGCCAATGCCTGCCGGAGATCGCTCGCCGAATGGATTGGTGCGCCGTCGAAACGGTTGACCGCCACAATGAACGGGAGCCCTCGCGCCTCGAAGAAGTCGACTGCAGCGAAGCTGTCTTCCAGGCGGCGCGTGTCGACCAGAATGACCGCACCGATTGCACCGGTGATCAAGTCGTCCCACATGAACCAGAAGCGGCGCTGTCCCGGGGTTCCGAACAGATAGAGGACCAGGTCGTCGGCGAGAGTGATGCGCCCGAAGTCCATCGCGACCGTCGTGGTGCTCTTGTCGGGAGTGGAACCGAGATTGTCGATACCGTCGCTGGCGTCGGTGACCATTGCCTCCGTGCGAAGGGGGACGATTTCGGAGACGGTCCCCACAAGCGTTGTCTTGCCAACACCGAAACCCCCGGCGATCACGATTTTTGTCGATTTCACGCGAGACGATGAGTCAGAGTGCCCGAAGTCCACTGAGGGTCCTTTCGATCAGTTCGCGTCGCTCGACTCGAGATGCGTCGCTTCGCAGAGTGGCATGTATTTCCAGTGATCCGGCTACTACGAGGTCGGCAACCAGTACCCGCACGACTCCGATCGGAACACCGAGGTGGGCAGCGATCTCGGCAATCGAGATCCGCTGCTCGCAGAGTGCGACGATCGATGCACGAATATCCTGCGGTGCAAGATTGTTCGAGACCACGTCCTCGATCGTCGCGATGATCGCTTCGAGCGGGAGGTCGATGGACGGCAGGGTCCGACCTTCGGTGAGCGCGTACGGCCGGACCAAGCTGGGTTCGGCGTCGTCGTACTCGGATTGATGGTGAGGCATCGAACTCAAATACCCTGCGACGTTCGCGGGGCAATGTCCATCGTGGTCCCGACGCGATCGACGAGAGTCGCCATTTCGTAACCGATCTGGCCGATGTCGCATCCGGCGACAGCGAGGGCGGCAAGGTAAGCGCCGCTACCGACGCCCATGAGAAGCAGGTAGCCGTTCTCCATCTCGACGACGGACTGCATGACGGCCCCACCGTCGAAGAGGCGTGACGCCCCCGCGGACAGGCTGGCGAGTCCGGAAGTGACAGCGGCCAATTGATCCGCCCGATCGAGCGGAAGGTGTGTGCTCGAGGCGGTCAACAACCCGTCGGCTGAGACGATGATCGCGTGACTCACACCCGGCACGTCTCGGGCAAAAGCCGAAACCAGCCAGTCGAGTGCGCGGGGAGTCTCTTGGGCTCCGACAGTGTTCACTGTTCTCCTTCATCGTTGTGCAACATCGTGGACGATTCGAAAGACTGTCCGCCATCGGGCTGATGGTCGGCGGCGCGCCGACGCCCTCGTTGTACTCCGGATTGGTAACTGCTCCAACCACGTTGGACGTCCGCCGGATTGGATGCATGGCGCTGTGTCGTACCGCCTCCGCCGACGGCACCAGGAACCAGGCGGGCTCCGCGGTCTCGAATGGGCAGACCGGAATCGGCGATCTTGGTGACCGGCATCTCGAACGAGGTCCGAGCGGCCAGCCAGCCTTGATCCGCGTCGGTGGTCCACGAACTGCCGGTGGAAGCCGCCGAAGTCTCCGCCGTCGGATCCACGAGCCACTCCGACACCATCCGGGCGAAAATCGGCATCGTGGTCGGAGCAGAGGGTACGCCGTTCGAGTTGCCGTCGCCCGCGCCGTCAGCCCTCGCCGATGCGCGAGCAGAGAGCCCGTCACGGGTGCGTGAGGAGAAGAATGCCGCAGTATTTGTCGGCGTCGGGGCTGAGAGTCGGTGCCGCGGCGGCGGGGTTGTCGACGGTTGTGGACCCACCGGGATCTCGGGACCCTGTGCCGGCGAGGTGAATTCCGGCGACGGAGTACGAACGGGAAGGGACGTCGATGTGCTTGTGCCTTCGGGATCGGGCAGAGGAGCGAAGGACGACACCGAGGTGGCGGGTGCAGCAGTGGTCGGAGTCGAGGTGCTGACTGCCGGTACTCCACTTGTGCCCGGAGTGCGACGTGGCAATCCCGAAGGCGCTGTTGCCGTAGGAGTGGATTGTGGTGTGATCGGGGCGAACGTCTCGGTCCGATCGGTACTGTTACCGGGCGTTCGACGCGGGAGATCAGCGAAACTTCTGGTCGCAGGCCGCGGGGGTGCGGAGTCGGTCGGGACGGGCTGTGACCATGACGGTGCGGGCGGTGTGGGAGGGGGAGTCCGATCGAGCGTGGGAACGGGTCCGGTTCGCGGCGTGCGGATCTCGGGTCCCCGAGACGAATCGAGTATCGACGTCGGTAGGAGCACCGTGGCGGTGATGCCGCTGTGCGTCGATGACGTTGCCGTCGGGCGCAGGCGCACAGAGATGTTGTAGCGACGGCTGATTCGGCTCACGACGAACAAACCCATGCGACGCGCTGTATCCGCGCTCATCTCGCCGCCGGCGGCGAGGCGCTCGTTGGCATCGAGGATATCGGCAGGCGACATGCCGATACCGAGATCTGCGATCTCGACGATCATGGAGCCGTCGATAGTGCGGGCAGCGTTGATGGAGACGGTGGTCTCCGGTGGGGAGTACCGCAGAGAATTGTCGAGCAGCTCAGCGATGAGGTGAACGACGTCCGGGGCAGCATGACCGGTGACGACTCCGGGCGGGATCTGCCCGAGTTCGACGCGTCGATACTCCTCGACGCCTGATACCGCGGCGCGAAGCGTATCGCCGAGAGCGACGGGGGCGGTCCTGGCGCGGCGTACATCGGTTCCGGCGAGGACCAGCAAGTTGTCGCCGTTTCGACGCATTCTCGCGGCGATGTGATCGAGCCGGAACAGATTCTCGAGGCGACGCGGGTCGTCTTCGTCCTGCTCCAACTGTTCGATCAAACCGAGTTGCTGGTCGACGAGGGACTTGTTGCGCCTCGACAGCGTTTCGAACATGTCGTTGACCTGGCGCCGCAGGGTGGCCTGCTCGCCGGCAAGCGTGATGGCCTGACCGTGCATGTCGTCCACCGCGCGCGCAAGCTCGCCGATTTCCTCGTGGGTGCGGATCGGGACACGGGCGAAGTCGAGTTCGTCGGTACTGGCACCTGCGCGAATTCGTTCGATCGCGTCGGGGAGTCCGCGTCGTGCGGCCTGCAATGCGGCAAATCGCAACCGGCGGATCGGATCGATGAGCGATCGGCTGATGACGAGGGCGATGGCCAGTGCCAGCAGAACCGCGCCGAGCACGATTGCAGTGTCACGGAGTGCTGCGGTTCGTGCTGCATTGGATTCGGCGGTGACGGTGTCGCCGAACTCGGTGACGGTGGTGTCGGTCAGGCTGTTGTACTGGTCGTTGCCGGATTTCAGATCGGCGCCGACGCGACTCCCCAGAGGAGAGGTCGACGGCGTTGATCCGAGGGCGTTGATCCGGTTCTGAGCAGAGTTGCTGAGGGTCTGGACGGTGTCGTTACTCCCGTCGATGGCCAGAATGTTGTTCAGAGCGACCAGTTCGGCACCGGCAGCACTGACCATCGACGTACGAGCTTGCTGGTCCGGATCACCGGAGCCGAAGAGGATTCGTTGTTCGGCCAGCGCTCGTCGCGCTTCCCAGAGTGCGGAGAGTCGACCACCTTGTTCGCGCAGGACAGGGCGTTGAGAATGCTCGACGACGCTGGTGAAGGTGCTCGAGAGTGCGCGCGAGACTTCGCCGACCCGCGAAACCAAGCGTGCGGGAGCCACCGCGCCGGCGGCGATCTCCTCGGTGATGGAACGGCTCTCGGCGAGCGCCGAAGCCACTTGGTCGTTGAGGTCGCCGTCGGACTGGAACGCCCGCGCGGCGTCTACCAGTTGGTCCATTGCGTCCGAAACTGCTTGTGTTGCCGGGCCGGTGTCAGTGCGTGCCGATGCGGCTTCGGCGAGTTCGTACAGTGCGGATTCGAGGTTGATCGCCGCGGGCACTGCGAGGGCACGCTCGGACGAGGAACTCAGCTGTGCGGCTTCTTCGAGTTCTGTCTGAACTCGAAGTGCGCCGAGGACGACGGCGACGATCATCGGCAATGCGAGAACGGCGATGACCTTCCATCCCAGGCGCCATTCGCCGATCGACCACCAAGAGGTTGTCGTGTGTGAATCGTGTTTCATGCGGAACATGGCCCCTTCACGTCAACCCCCCGTGGGTCATTGCCCGAACCCCTTCAATCCGGTTTGACCAGAAGGGGTAGTTAGCTGAACGGTAACAGACTGTTCGCTGGCTCGCTACATCCCAGTTGGCTTCATGGATCGCCGATTACTATATCCGGATTGTAAGGCCAGGTGAAAGGGTAAACGGACAAGTGCGGCGAATGGGATAGCCGGGTTGTTCGATTCGGTAACTCGTCGACTCGTTGATGTGCGGCGCGCGGGAATCTCCGGAGGGATCTGCCTCAGGACCTGACATAGAGGACACGTCCGAACGAGGCGCACTCGCATGTCAGACTGTGGAAACCGCACCGATGACCGAATCGAACCTTGGAGCCATAGTGGGTGGACCTGCTCGCGACGCGTTGCGCGCGATCGCCGAACTGCTCGCCCCTGACAGCACTGTCGTCATCGACCGTGTGACTCTCGCGATCGACTATCCGGAACGGTATGTCGAAGTACAGAACGAGCTGTACTCACAGACGCTCGAGAAGCCGCACCCGGAATTGGCGTGGTTTGCTCTCGTCGACGCGTTGCACGACCGAAAACTCCTGGTCTGGGTGGACTGGAACGAGGACGCTGCCGAGGTTCTCGGTCAGCTACGAGCGCTCGAGTCGGCGCCGGCAGGATCGTGGGAGTGGGCGCAGAGTCTTGCCATGGCCTTCGATCGAGCTGCCGGACTCGAATCGCTTCTCGCTCGAGTCGGCGACAACATCACCGAGACGGGCGTTTCACTTGCCTGGCTCGACAGCGACAGCGATACGTTTCTCATCGCGCTCGTCCCGAGTGTTCACGGTGCAACACTCGTCGAACTCGCGCTGGCAACCGGGCACTGCGTGCGCGTGTTCTAGAGTCTCAGCGTTTGCCGAGCAGGCGGCGCAATCCTTCGATTCGATCGCTCAGTCTGGGCGGCGTGCGCTCGGGATCCATCAGTGCATTTTCAGCGAGCACGTGGTCTTCGCCGTCGACTGTATTCCGGTCGAATTCGCGCAGACTGCGAGCGTCGGAGGTCGAGAGAGCGCGAACCGTCGACAACAGTGACTGCTCACCCAACGCGTCGTCGACTTCTTCCTCGGTGACGTCGAGGTGCTCGCTGAGTAGCCGGCGCCTCAATCCGATGATCGAGGCGCGCAACTCGACATCTGCGTCGTCGTTGGATTCGACGGCGATGTCGCACTCGGTGTCGAAGCCCATCGAACGGTTGTTGAGGTTCGACGACCCGATTCGCAGGAGGCGATCGTCCATCACGAGCACCTTGGCATGCACGTAAATTGTTGCGCCGGAAGAGGTCACGGGATAGAACGCACCGAACCGGTCGTGGATATCGGCCGACCACAGCAAATGCAGCAGGTCGTGGCGTGCCCCGTCCATCGCCTTTTGCTCGAGCCATCCATCGGCATTGCGCGGAATGACCAGAACGATCTCCGGCCCGTCGGCCTCACGTAGACGCGCGGCAATCGCCTCGGCCAGCGTGCGTGAGGCGAGGTACTGGCTTTCGATGTACAGCGTGTGTTCTGCCCCGGCGATGGCCGCGAGATAGAGCGCCTCGATCTCGCGTACCTCTGTGCGTTCGCCGAGTTCCGGCAGCGTTCTGGCGATGGCCACGTCGACGACGCGCAAAGTGGGACCCAAATTGACCGGCCACGGCGTCGCCGTGCTCTGGACCGGTGGGAGGTCCTCTCCGGTTGCGGACTTCCAGCGTGCCCGCGCTAATTCGCCGATGGCCGCGGCCGCATTGCCGTCGACCGCCGTGGTTGCGTCATGCCAAGGGCCGTAACGTCTTCCGCTCGGTGTGATCCGGTAGTCGTTGCGGTCGACGTGATCCGAGGTGTCCCAGCGGTCCACCGTCATGTCGATGCCGCCGCAGAATGCCAGAGCGTCGTCGATGACGATGATTTTCTGATGGTGCGCCGCACCAACCGGGTGGGCACCGTCGATCTCGAACCGAAGGCGCTCGTCGGTCAGCCAGTTGGACACGAAGACGGGAGTCATGCCGCGCCCAATTGCGGTGAACGCGCCGATGTTCCATTTGAGTACGAGGATTTCGAGGTCGGGTTTCTCGCGGACCAGCCAGCGGAGGAACATTCCCAATCGGTTGGGGCCGTCGAGCGTCTGCTTGCCTGGTTCGAGTTTGATGCGCGTGTCGAAGTCCCAGCCGATCAACATGATTCGCTTCTCGGCTTGCAGCATTGCGGACTTCGCATGATGAAAGTAGTCAGCGGCGTCGACGATGCAGGCAAGATTGTCGGCCGGTTCGATGCGCCAGCAGGTTTCGCCCGGAATCAGTATTCTGTTCATTCGCCGATTCCCAGGTACGCGGTCAGTTCGCGCGCCGCCGCTTGGCCGGCGCGGTTGGCTCCGATCGTCGACGACGACGGTCCGTATCCCACCAGGTGTACGCGAGGGTCGGCTTCGACCTGCGTGGCGAGGCGCCCGGTCATCGGGATTCCGCCACCCGGTCCGCGCAGGTGCAACGGCGCCAGGTGATCGAGTGAGCTACGAAAACCGGTGCACCACAAGATGACATCGGCGTCGACGACGGTACCGTCGGCCCACTTCACGCCGTTCGGAAGGATTTCGGAGAACATCGGCAGACGATTCATCACACCGCGCTCTCGCGCTGCCTGGATGGCAGGCGTCACGGGGAGGCCGGTCACCGAGACAACGGATCCCGGTGGCAGGCCGCGTCGTACACGATCTTCGACCATGGCAACCGCAGCGCGGCCGATGTCCGGCGTGAACGGCTCGTCGCGGAACTCGGGTTCGCGCCGCGTCACCCAGGTAGTGGTCGTGACGCGTGAGATCTCGTCGAGCAGTTGGACGGCCGAGATACCGCCGCCGACCACCACAACATGTTTGCCTTCGAACTCCGCAGCGGTTCGATAGTCCTTCGTATGGAGTTGTCGGCCACGGAAGGACTCGGCCCCGCGATAGTGGGGGATGAAGGGGCGCTCCCAGGTTCCCGTCGCGTTGATCAAGCCTCGCGCCGCGAACACTCCCTGGTCGGTTTCGATTCGCAGTCGCTCTTCCCTCGGACACACCACCCGTGTGTGTACCGGGCGGTGGACGGGAAGTTCGAATTGCTTTTCGTACAGTTCGAAGTAATGGGGGACCGCCACCGATGCAGGCACTTGTTCGGCGTCTGTACCGGTGGTTTCCGCGAAGGACATTCCCGGGAGGTCGTGCACACCGTTGACGGTGCTCAGTGTCAGGCTCGGCCATCGGAACTGCCACGCTCCGCCCGGACCGGACGCATGATCGAGCACCACGAACCCCGATTCGGGTTCGATTCCGAACTTGCGCAGGTAGTACGCGGCGGAGAGTCCGGCCTGTCCCGCACCGATCACCACCACGTCAACCGGGTGTGGTTGCTGTGCGGCAAGGTCGTCTGTACTCATCGGTAATCTAACCTCCTGATGTACAGAACTTAGCTGCAGAGAAGTATGCGGACGGTAGCGGCGCCTCGGAACTCCCGTGTGTCGAGCCTTCCAGAAACGAAAGTGAGCGGACATGATCGGGTTCTCCCGTGACGGCAACGTCGTGACCATCGAGTTGCAGCGTCACGAGCGTCGTAATGCGCTCAGCGCCGAACTCTGCATCGCAATACGGGACGCGATGAACGCGGCAGTCGCCGAGCATGCGCACGTTGTCGTCATCACCGGTGAGGGATCGGCGTTCTGTGCAGGCGCGGACCTGTCCGGCGACGTCTACATGGAGGGCTTCACCGACCGCTTGTTCGAAATGCTCCGGTCGATCGACACGGCGCCCATCCCCGTCATTGCCGCTGTCAACGGTCCGGCCATCGGCGCCGGTACCCAGTTGGCCATCGCGTCGGATCTGCGCGTCGTGGCACCGACCGCTCGCTTCGGAATCCCCGCGGCCACCCTCGGAGTCTCGGTGGACAAGTGGACCATGCGTCGGCTCGCGTCGCTGGTCGGCGGCGGTCCGGCGCGTACCATTCTGCTCGGCATCGAACAGATCGGCGCCGAGGAAGCTTTCACGCGCGGTCTCGCCAACAAGCTCGGAACCCTCGACGACGCTCAGGAATGGGCGCACCGCATCGCCAATCTCGCACCGCTGTCGTTGCGGCACATGAAGATGGTTCTCAACGACGACGGCACCATGGAGGAACAGTCTCCCGAGCAACTCGACGCCCTCCACGCCGCCTGGCTCAGCGAGGACGTCCAGGAAGCCCGCGCCGCCCGCATCGAGAACCGCCCTCCCGTATTCAAGGGAAAGTAAAGCTCGTTGCAGGGAAAACAGGCACCAGGCACGCGGGACAGATAGTGGCTACGCTCGTCTGAATGAAGAAGACGACGGTTCTCGGAGTTGCGGCTGTTGCCGCGGCGACAGGGTGGGTGGCGCGAGCCGCATGGGGAATCCCGACGCAGATCGGGGCGTCGCGAAACACAGTGCAACCGTATGCGGCGATGTCCCCGCGATACCGGGACCGCCAGTTCCACAACTCGGAGCCCAGCAGCACTCTGGTTCCGGGCACCGATGCCGGGATGTTCAAGTCGATGGCTACACGGGGGTCGACGGGTCGGCCGCGTCAGCCGATTCCGTTGGCAACTCCGCTGGCGCCGTCGGTAGCGGGTGACGCGGCCGTGACGTGGTACGGCCATTCGAGTGTTCTCGTCGAGGTCGACGGTTACCGCGTTCTCGCCGATCCGGTGTGGAGCGAACGCGTATCACCCTCGGCCACAGTAGGTCCCGCACGTATGCATCCCACTCCCGTGGCCTTGGCTGATCTACCGACGGTAGATGCGATAGTCATCTCGCATGATCATTACGACCACCTCGACATGGCGACGGTCAAGATTCTGACTCGCACCCAGACCGCTCCGTTTGTCGTTCCGATCGGTATCGGGGCTCACCTGCGGCACTGGAAGGTGCCCGAGAACCGGATCGTGGAATTGGACTGGGACGAGTCGACAAAAATCGACGACCTGGTCCTCACGTGCACCGAGGCTCGTCACTTCTCCGGTCGTGGCCTCGTCCGGAACACGACGCAGTGGGCGTCGTGGGTATTCGCCGGTCCGAAGCACCGGGTGTTCTTCGGCGGAGACAGCGGATACACATCACGTTTCGAACAGTTGGGTGAAACCTATGGGCCTTTCGATCTGACGCTTCTCCCCGTGGGCGCGTACGACGTGCGCTGGCCGGACATTCACATGAATCCGGAAGAGGCAGTGCAGACACACATCGACCTCAACAAGGGCGACGGATCGCGCGGTGTCTTCGTACCGATCCACTGGGCGACCTTCAACCTCGCGTTTCACTCGTGGTCGGAGCCGATCATTCGCCTCAGCGAGTCGGCCGCAGAGGCGGGCACAACAGTGTCGGTCCCGATGCCTGGCGGCAGGATCGACGCGTTGTCACCGACACCGCCGTCGAAGTGGTGGATACCGCTGGGCTGACTGCGGCCCTTGCTCGAAAGTCACCCGGGATCTTCCTCAATCCAGTCGGATTCCGAACCAACCCCCACGTTGGTACTGCAGTTGATGTGTCACGTGTTCACTGGTGAGGTCGGGATCGGGTTGTCGTTTCGGTTCCCATAGTTGTGTGACACTTTCGGATGCGGATGCGGATGCGATGCCTTCTCCGTCGAGGGTGACAACCTTCTCGTCCATTCCCAGCTGAGGCCATGCAGTTGCGACATCGATCGGCCCGGCAGGCGGTATCGGAGCCAGCAAATACTCACCGCGCACTGAGCCCGAGCGGCTTTCAGCCGTGCGTAACTCCAGCAGCGAGCCTCGCGTTCTTTGCGCGGTGGTCACCGATGATCCGTCCGCGAAACCGAGGCCGAGGAGTAGCGGCGCGCTGAAATGTGTGAACGTGGGACGCCCGTCGTAAGTGCCGAGACTCAGCGAGAGTGCCGGATCCTCGTAGCGGGCATCAATCGCGAACATCATCCCGAACGAGTAGACCCGAATCGCCGACAACCAGACAACCACGTTGTCGGTCCGGTTGAGGTCGAGAGAAATCGGCAGGTCGACGGGCCGTTCGCACCGAAGCGCCTCGTCGAGACCGTTGTAGACGTATTTCATACCGTTCCTCGATGGACTTCTCTGCTCGTTCCGACCAGCATCGCAGAACCGCGGCCCACGGGTGTGATCTTCGTGTAGCCGTCATTGCCACACGAGTCCGACCCTGATTAGTTGCTCCGGGTGCGTAATCTTTGACCATGGCTCACGAGCACACCAGTTCAGAAGAGACAGCAGTGGCGGTAGCGCCTGAGCGATTGCCGGACGACGTCGACGTCGCCCGCGGTCTGACCGCCGATCAGGTTGCAGCAAGGATCGCGTCGGGACAAACCAACGATGTACCGGACCGGGCGTCCCGCTCGGTCAAGGACATCATTCGCGGCAACGTCTTCACTCGCATCAACGCGATCCTGACCGTGTTGTTGGTGATCGTGCTCGCGACGGGTTCGATCATCGACGGCATGTTCGGGTTGTTGATCATCGCGAACAGCGGTATCGGCATCATCCAGGAGATCCGCGCCAAGCGCACGCTCGACGCTCTGGCCATCGTGAGTCAGGCCAAGCCCATGGTCAGGCGTGACGGCGTCGCCGTGGCAATGGCGCCCAAAGATGTTGTGCTCGATGACATTATCGAACTCGGATCCGGTGACCAGATAGTCGTCGACGGTGAGGTGGTCAGTTCTGCCGCACTCGAGGTCGACGAATCGCTGCTCACCGGTGAGGCTGATCCGGTTCACAAGGCGAGCGGCCAGCAAGTGCTGTCGGGCAGTTTCGTTGCCGCAGGTAGCGGCGCGTACCGCGCCACCAAGGTCGGTGGAGATGCATACGCGGCCAAGCTGGCCGAAGAGGCGAGCAAGTTCACCCTCGTGCATTCGGAACTGCGCAGCGGTATCGACAAGATCCTGAAATTCATCACCTATCTGATGATTCCGGCGGGAGCGCTGATCATCTTCAATCAGCTCTTCACGATCGGCTTGCCGATCCGACCCGCCCTCAACGGCATGGTGGCAGCGCTGGTTCCGATGGTTCCCGAAGGCCTTGTGCTCATGACGTCCATTGCTTTTGCGGTCGGGGTCATCCGATTGGGCAAGCGCCAGTGTCTCGTTCAGGAGTTGCCGGCGATCGAAGGCTTGGCCCGTGTCGACGTGGTGTGCGCGGACAAGACCGGAACGCTGACCGAGAACAGCATGCGTCTGTCCGAGGTCGATGTCGCACCGGGTGGATCAGGGGAGTCTGCAGTCAAGTCCGCGTTGAGCGCGATGGCCGCGTCCGACCCTCGCCCCAACGCGAGCGTTCTGGCGATTCGCGAGTCTCTCTCCGACGATTCCGGTTGGGGCGAAGCCACCGCGCTCGCGCCGTTCTCCTCGGCGAAGAAGTGGAGTGGCCAGTCGTACGGCAGTCACGGCAACTGGGTGCTCGGCGCCCCGGACGTGCTGCTCGATCCCGACTCGGAGATGGCCCGCAAGGCAGAAGAAGTGGGTTCGAGCGGGCTTCGTGTCCTCATGCTCGGCAGCAGCAACCTTCCCGTCGACGACGCCGACGCGCCGGGCACAGTCACCCCTGAGGCTCTGGTCGTACTCGAGCAGAAGGTGCGTCCGGACGCGCAGGAGACGTTGGAGTACTTCGCCAGCCAGAAGGTCGCGGTCAAGGTCATTTCCGGCGACAACGCGGTTTCCGTCGGTGCCGTTGCCGGTTCCCTCGGGCTCGAGGGTGGTGACCGTCCCATCGACGCGCGGGATCTTCCCAGCGATCAGGAAAAGCTGGCAGACACTCTCGACGGAGCAACGACGTTCGGTCGAGTACGACCGGATCAGAAGCGGGAAATGGTCGCTGCCTTGCAGTCTCGCGGACATACCGTCGCGATGACCGGTGACGGCGTCAACGACGTGCTCGCCCTCAAGGACGCCGACATCGGAGTCTCGATGGGTTCGGGCAGCCCGGCTACCCGAGCCGTGGCCCAGATCGTGCTGCTGGACAACAAGTTCGCGACGCTCCCGTACGTCGTCGCGGAAGGCCGCCGAGTGATCGGCAACATCGAGCGTGTGTCGAATCTGTTCCTGACCAAGACCGTCTACTCGGTGGTGCTTGCGTTCCTGATCGGTATCACCGGCGTCCTGTCCCAGGTCTTCGACTTCGAACCGCTGCCGTACCCGTTCCTGCCCCGCCACGTCACGATCGCGGCGTGGTTCACGATCGGTATCCCGGCCTTCATCTTGTCTCTCGCCCCCAACAACGAGCGCGCCCGAACCGGTTTCGTCTCCCGCGTGATGCGTCTGGCGTTGCCGTCGGGCCTGATCATCGGCATCACCACGTTCATCTCCTACGTGTTGGCTTACCAAGGCCCCGACCAGACGGAGACCCAGAAGATCCAGGCCGGAACCAGTGCACTCATCACGTTGATCATGATCGCCGTGTGGGTCCTGGCCGTCGTTGCTCGGCCGTACGTGTGGTGGAAGCTCGTTCTGATCGGCGGTTCGGTTGCCGGGTACCTCATCCTGTTCGCGCTGCCGTTCACTCGTGAGTTCTTCAAGCTTGATCCGAGCAACGTCGCTGCGACGACGCTCGCGATCACCCTCGGCGCTATCGGCGTTGTGCTCGTGGAACTCTCGTGGTGGATCAGCGCACGCCTGCACGGGGAGAAGCGGAAGATTTTCGCGACGCCCGACGACCTGCCCGGCGAGCACCACCACGCCCACAGTGAGTAAGTAGTTTCAGCGCCTGAACATCTGCACCCAGGCAATGCGATCGCCGCCGCGCTTCTTGGCCCGGTACATCGCATTGTCTGCGTGCTCGATCAGTTCGTTGACAGCCCGATCCGGTAAGTCCGCCTCGGGGCAGAGGTAGACGCTGACGCCGGTACTGGCGGATACGGGATAGGGATCGGAGTCGGACGAGACCGCCGAATGTATCTCGGTGGCAACCTGTTCGATATCTCCTCGATCGACTCCGCGCAGGACGACGAACTCGTCGCCGCCGATTCGCGCCACCACTGCCTCGGGCCCGGCGGCAGCGATGAGGCGGTCAGCGACAGCGGTCAACGCGTCGTCACCTGCTACGTGACCGTGCGTGTCGTTGAGGATTTTGAACGAGTCGACGTCGATGAGCAGTGCGATCAGAGCCTGCGTTCGATCACTGCGCAGCAGATGCTGTGCCTCGTCCTGGAGTCCGCGGCGATTGAGTGTCGCGGTGAGGTAGTCCCGGTGAGCGTTTCGTGCGTCGTCGGTCAGGCGCAGCCAGACGATCTGCAGAATCCACGCGGTGGAGAAAACCACACCGGCAACCATCAGATAGAGATTCACGACCACCCAGTCGTCGTTGACCGGCTCGGACATCGCCATGGCAGCGAGCGTCGTGCAGACAGCAAGAGCCCAGCCGATGTGGGTCACGGCAACACGCGGACTGTGAACTATCGCCGTGTAGAAGCCGATCATGATGAACAGGACGCAACCCAGCGTTCCGACGAACGCTGTGCGAACCGCGAAGAAGAGCGTGACGGCGAGCCAGAGGTCGGCCCAGACGACAAAGGCCACGGATTGGCGCCAGGTGGGCCACGATTCGTTTCGCACCCAACGGCAACCGGCATAGACCCCGCTGATGGTCCCGACTGCGAGGATGGACCGTGCAAGGGCGGAATCGGAACCGAAGCGGCTCAACTGCATGGTCGCCGCGATCAGCGCGAAGAGAAAACACCACACCGCGACTAATTTGCGTCCGGGAACGGTCAGCCCGCGAGTGTCGAGGAATCGGGGGAGCCAGGTGTAATCGGTGCGATCCGACCACCACCGGGACAGCAGTTCACGCGTGGGGTGGGGGTCGCTCCCCGTCCCGCGCAGTCCTGCATTCAATCCGGGCACCTGTCGATGTCGATGGGTGATCAATCAGCTATTGGCGGGTTAACGCTACCTCGAGTTGCGCGCGGCTCGAACGCACGGACCTGCTTTCTGGCGTAGAGGCCGTCGACCTGTGAGAATCGAAGGGCGCGGAGGAACGATTCCGCCGAAGGATGTGCGTCAGCACCGGGAGAGGACACGGACATGGGTTTCTTGGACAACGTCAAGGGATTGGTCGAAAAGGGCCAGGAGCTCGCAGCGGAGAACTCCGACAAGGTTCACGACGCGATCGACAAGGTCGCCGACATCGCCGACGACAAGACCGGCAACAAGTACGGCGATCAGATCGACAAGGCAGCCGAGGCCGCCAAGAAGGCTGTTCCCGAAAAGCAGTAAAACCGGATTCGGCCATACCGTTGCTCAGGGGCCCGTAACCGAAAAGGTTGCGGGCTTCTGTGCGTCCGCTGGGTGAACTCCCAGGGTCGGCGGGCAGAATGAACGCGTGAACTTCACCTGGATTCTGCTGGTTGTCATTGCCGCCATCGCAGTTACCGGGCTGTCCAATCGACGAAACCTGCAGGCCCCGCTGGTCCTGGTGACCGTGGGCTCGGTCGCCTCCTTCATCCCCGGTATGCCGCGGCCCGAACTGGACCCCCACGTCATTCTCGGTGTGGTCCTGCCGCCGCTTCTCTACTCGGCCGCTCTCAAGTTCTCGGTCGCGACCTTCAAACGCAACCTTGCGCCCATTCTGCGTCTCGGCGTCGGAATGGTGCTGGTGACGGCGTTCGTGGTTGCCTTCTTCGCCGAATGGATGGTTCCCGAGTTCACTATCGGCGCCGCCCTCGTGCTTGGAGCTGTGATCGCGCCGACCGATGCCGTCAGCGCGGTGGCGGTCGGTCAGAAACTCGGGCTCCCGAAACGAGTCATCGCCATCCTCACGGGCGAAGGGCTCGTCAACGACGCGACCGCGCTGACCCTCTTCACCGTCGCGGTCGCTGCCGTGACCGGAACGCGAATTGCGACGGATTCGCCCCTGTTGTTCTTCGCGTACGAAGTAATCGGCGGCGTTGTCGTCGGCTTGGTGCTCGCGTTTGTCGTCAAGTTCGTTCGCGCCCGCATGTACGACTCTCCACTCGAAACCGGCTTGGGGCTGGTCCTTCCGTTCGCTGCCTACCTGGCCGCTGAAGAACTACACGCGTCCGGTGTTCTGGCCGTCGTGGTTGCTGGTCTGGTGATCGGACACTATTCGACGGACGCGTCGATCATGACCAGGCTGCAGGAGCGCTCGGTGTGGTCGAGCCTGGACACGCTCCTCGAGATGTTCGTCTTCGCGTACATGGGGCTGCAACTGAGCTTCGTGATCGACGATGTTGTCGCCGACGGGCTTCCGGTGCTTCACGTGTTCGCGTACGGTCTGGCAGTCCTGGCCGTGGTCATCGTGATTCGGCCGGTGTGGCTGTTCCTGAGCTACTCCCGTGTGCGATTCGGTGTAACCCTGCGCCGTGATCGCGAGAATCAACTGACGTGGAAACAGAATCTGGTGGTCTCGTGGGCGGGAATGCGCGGTGTCGTCACTCTTGCTGCGGCCGGCGGTATCCCGTTCGCGCTCTCGTCCGGCGAGCCGTTCCCCGGACGCGGCGTCATTCAGGCGATCGCGTTCATCGTCGCGGTCGGGACACTGCTCATCCAGGGATCGACCTTGCCGTTCCTCATTCGTCGTCTCGACGTCGCGGATCCCTATGAACAATTGCGTACCCAGGAACAGATGGAGTTGGCACGCAACATTTCTCGCAAGGCCGGTGAGAAGGCGTTGGCCGACGCGGCCGCGCACCCTCCATCCGGGATCGATGGAAAGGAATTGCAGGCAATCGTCGAGCGCGTACGCCGCTCGATGCAGGCGAGGCTTCAACTCCAAGAGGTCGACGAGGACGCCGATCGCGAGGCCGCCCTGTGGAATGCGGGAGCGCTCTTCGACAAATTCCGGCATCAATCCCTTCGCTCGCAGCGAGTCGCACTGATCGCCGCGCGCGACGACGGAGATCTCGACGACGAGGTATTGCGTACCGTATTGGAAGGACTCGACATCGAAGAGGCCGCAGCCGAGGAACGTGTCAGGCGTCGCCGAGCAGGCAGCGCGGGCAAATAGAGGGGAACACTGCGTATGACGGTTCGGAGTTCGAGGGTTCGCGCAGGCTGGGGAGTCGTGGTGGCGAGCGCGCTCCTCGTGAGCGTCGGCTGCGGATCGGATGCCTCGCCAGATGTCTCTGTCACCGACAACGCAACCACGACTACCCCGCCGGTCGAGAGCAGCGCGCAACGCGGCGTCGTGTTCGACAGTGAACCCTTCACCAGCACAGCCGAAGTGGCGGCGTCCGGAGCGAGCGCGGTGAAAATCCTGTACGGCTCCACCTCCGGTATCGACGGCCGGGAGACCCAGGTATCGGGAACCGTGTTCACACCGCCTGGAACGCCGCCGGAGGGCGGTTGGCCGATCGTCTCCATCGGCCATGGCACGACGGGTATTTCGGACGACTGTGCGCCGTCGACCTCGCCGACCCTCTTCGGCACGATCGGCCTGGTCGCGCCGTTCCTCGGCTCGGGATACGTGGTCGCTGTATCCGACTTCGAGGGCCTCGGCACTCCGGACCCGCATCCTTACCTGCAACCGGACACCGCGGCGTTCAACGTCATCGACGCGGTTCGAGCGGCGCGCAACGTCGTTCCGGACACCTCGACTCGGTGGGCAACTCTGGGGCTTTCCCAAGGCGGGCAGGCTTCCTGGGCAGCGGCCGAGGAAGCCGACACCTACGGCGACGGACTGGAATTCGTCGGTGCAGCAAACCTGTCCCCGGCAGCGGACATCTCGCCGATCATCTCGAGTGATTCCGAGGTCAATCTGTCACTGCCTCAGCAACTGCTGCTGCCCTATGTACTCGAAGGGCTGTCCCTCACCCATCCGGAGCTCGAACGAACCGACTACGTGCGCGGCGCATTCGAGCAGAACTACGACCTGCTCACCTCGTGCCTGACCTCTCGCGCGACGGAGAAGTTGGGTCTTGTCGGAAAGGTGACGCCCGCCGACACCCGGCCAGCTACCGCCGAGGACGCGGACCGAATTCACGCGTGGCTCAGCGACGTTGCTCTCCCACGTCAACGCGCGAGCGGTCCGATGTACGTAGTCGTCGGTACCAATGACAACCTCATCCGTCCGGAATGGACCGAGGCGGCCGTCGAACGTGCCTGCGCCGAGGGTGACGTCATCGAATTCCAGGCGCGACCGGGCGAAGGTCACGCGGACGGCGCCGCTGTGCCGGGAGCTGTTGCGTGGGTGAAGGATCGATTTGCAGGTGTTCCGGCACCGAATACCTGCGGGTCGTGAATCGATGACGGCGTCGGCACGAATCCGCGCACTTGCACTGGCATTGCCAGAGGCAACCGAGCGGGTCAGCCACGGTGAATCGTCGTGGTTCGTGCGCAAAGCGCCGCAGTTCGTCACCATGGCAGATCACCACCACGACGATCGCCTCGCGATCTGGGCCGCGGCCCCACCTGGGGCGCAGGCAGATTGGGTCAGTCGCGATCCGACGAGGTTCTTCGTCCCCCCGTACGTGGGTGGCCGGGGATGGATCGGTGTGTACCTCGACGTTCCGAGTGCCGACGAGACCGAGGACGAGAAATTCTGGAACGACGTAGCCGACGTCGTCGAAGATGCGTACCGCACGGTGGCTCCGAAAACACTGATCCGGAAACTGGACGAGGATTCGCGTTGAGTCCGGCCGTGGTCGCGCTTCTCAGCGTGCTGATTCTCGCAGTGGCCGGGGCACTGACAGCGGTGTGGATGCGCACCAGACGTGAGGTGACCACCCCCACCGAACGTGCCGTCCATGCCGCGCTCCATACGGCTTCACTTGCCGCGCGGCCACTTCGGCGTGGACTCGACAAGAATTCGGCCGCCGAGGCGGCGCCTCACCTACGCGAGCTGACCGGCGGTTCCGGTCTGGGCCTCGCAGACGCGTCGGGAAATCTGCTGGCGTGGGACGGCCGTCACGAAGCGTTGTCCGATCAATTCCACGACGCCGCCATTCGCGCGATCGAAGGCGAACGCCGGGTGCTCGTCACCCACTCGGACCTGGTGCGCGGACCGAGCGATCACCATGTGCGAGCGCTGATCGCTCAGCCCCTGCTGATCGAGGACATCGGCGTGGTCGGCGTGCTGGGAATCGTCACCAGCGAAGACCCGTGGCCTGGAATGCTCGGAGCGGTCACCGAGGTGGCTCGATACGCCTGCAGCCAGATCGAACTCGCCGACCTCGACGCGTCCAGAGCCCTGTTGGATCGCGCCGAAGTGCGTGCCCTCCGCGCGCAGATCAGTCCCCATTTCATCTACAACGCGCTCAACACGGTCGCGTCGTTCGTTCGAACCGACCCAGCCCGGGCCAGAGAACTGATCCTCGAGTTCGCGGACTTCACCCGCTACTCGTTCCGATCTGCGGGTGAGTTCACCCTGCTTGCCGACGAGCTACGCAACATCGATCGTTACCTGACCCTCGAACGCGCGCGATTCGGGGAGGCGCTGAACGTCCGCCTTCAGATCGCACCCGAAGTGCTCAACGTGGTTCTTCCCTTCCTGGCTCTCCAGCCGCTGGTCGAGAACGCGGTTCGTCACGGCATTTCGAGTAAGCCGGAGGGCGGGACCGTGAGCATCGTGGCCGCGGACGAGGGACCTGACTGCATCATCAGCGTCGAGGACGACGGTGTGGGGATGGATCCTGAACTACTGCGTTCCGGCTCACTTGACGCCATCGAGTCGGGATCGGGACGACCCAGCGCACGCGAAGCTGCTCACGTCGGCTTGGCCAACGTCGACGACAGACTTCGTGCCGCGTTCGGCAACGACTACGGACTCGTGGTGGAGACAGCGCCGGGTGCCGGTACGAAGGTCAGCATGCGTGTTCCCAAGTTCAAGCAGGGTATTCACGTCTGATTCTCGCCTTCGATGATCAGGCTGAAACCGTCGTGGGAACATGGACCTGTTGTGAACGAGACTGACACTGATGCCCAGCTGACCGTCCTTGCCGTCGACGACGAGAAACCAGCCCTCGACGAGCTGGCCTTCTTGCTGCGCGCCGAGGACTCGGTGGCGCACGTTCACACGGCATCGGATGCGACGACTGCGTTGCGGATACTGCGCGGTGGAAGCATCGATGCAGTATTTCTCGACATCAACATGCCTGGACTCGACGGTCTCGAACTGGCCGGCATCCTCTCCAATTTCGCGACGCCACCACCCGTGGTGTTCGTGACAGCGCATGACGATCGAGCGGTTGATGCCTTCGACCTCGGTGCCGTCGACTACCTACTCAAACCGCTCCGCGAGGAGCGTCTCGCTCAGGCCGTTCAACGGATCGTGGGGTTGGCCGGGCGCACCAAGAGCGAGAACAAGCCCGAAGCTGCGTCCGCCGACGAGGTGATCCCGGTGGAACTGGGTGGCGTCACGACGCTCGTTCAACGTTCCTCGGTGGAGTGGGTGGAAGCCGACGGGGACTACGCACGTTTGCACACCGCTGGGAAGTCGCACCTGGTGCGCATCCCGATCTCGACACTCGAATCACGCTGGGCCGACGCGGGCTTTCTGCGCGTGCACCGCTCCTACCTGGTGTCTCTGGCGCTGGTCACCGGCATCCGCACAGTAGGCAGCGGATTGGTGGTCTGTCTGCGCCCACACGGAGACAAGCCTCCCGTCGAGCTTCCGGTCAGCCGCAGACACACCCGTGAACTCAAGGATCGACTGGTTCGTGCGCCCAAGCAGAGCTGGTTGTCACGGTGACGTCGCAGTCCGATCCTCCGCAGCGTGAGCGCGTTGTGTTGGCGCAACGTAGTGGCGCACGGATCGTCCGTACGCGGGTGGAGGTGCAGGAACAGACCGAAGTCGGCGACGCCATGATCCGCGGTCTCGTTCGCGCGCAGTTGGGGCTGGCGATTCGCCTTGCCGTCGTCGCAGCCGGGCTCCTGTGTGCAGTACCGCTTCTGACGCATCTCTTCCCGACACTGTCGGAGGTCGCAGTCCTGGGCATCCGGTTGCCGTGGCTCGTGATGGGCGGCGCCGTGTATCCCTTGCTGTTGACCACAGGCTGGGTGTTCGTGCGTCGTGCGGAGCGAAACGAGCAGGACTTCAACGACATCGTGGACGACTGAGCGCGGCGCTGTGGGAGGACAACCTATCCCGGTGCTGACGGTGCTCGGCATCGTTGCGGCGGCCGTGGCAACCGTAGCTATCGGAATCTACGGCGTTCGGCTCGCTCGTACCACCTCGGACTTTCTCGTCGCGTCCAGAACCGTCAGCGCGCGGTGGAATGCGACGGCCATCTCCGGTGAGTACCTCTCTGCTGCTTCGTTTCTCGGCGTGGCCGGGCTGGTCGCGAAATACGGCGCCGACGCCCTCTGGTATCCCATCGGATTCACCACCGGATACCTCGCCCTGCTGCTGTTCGTCGCAGCACCGCTTCGGCGTTCCGGTGCATATACCGTCCCCGATTTCGCCGAATTCCGTCTCGGCTCACCGCGATTGCGCAAGCTCGCAATGCTCGTCGTCGCGATGGTGTGCATCCTGTATCTGATTCCACAGTTCCAAGGCGCGGGACTGACGCTCAACATTCTGCTCGGGGTTCCCAGCTGGATCGGCGGCGTTGCGGTCGGGGTCATCGTCATCGCCAACGTCGTCGGCGGCGGGATGCGCTCGATCACCTTCGTTCAGGCCTTCCAGTACTGGCTGAAACTGACTGCCGTCGCGATTCCCGCTGTGGCACTGACCTTCTACTTCTTCGGCGATCATCACGACGTCGGCGCGTCGATGCCGCCGACGGTCACCACTGCGACGACCGTCGACATCACCACCGACGTCGTCGTCCAGGTATCGGAGCCGGTGGCGGTCAGCGGCGGCACAGTCGACGGGCGAGTGGTCGAAGGAACCGTGACACTTGGCCCGGGGGAGCACACCCTCGGTGAAGGCATGTCCATGGTTCTCGACGCGGGAGCCGCGGTTCCCGTCGTCGCGGGAGCGCCTGCGCAGAACTCGGATTGGATCACCCCGGGTTGGG
Source organism: Rhodococcus sp. P4_E4 (assembly GCF_056401575.1). Classification (NCBI taxonomy): domain Bacteria; kingdom Bacillati; phylum Actinomycetota; class Actinomycetes; order Mycobacteriales; family Nocardiaceae; genus Rhodococcus; species Rhodococcus sp. P4_E4. The sequence goes on from NZ_JBFUJB010000016.1 coordinate 56,228, forward strand.
GTTTCGGTGGGCCGCACCCGATGTATCAGGTGTACTCGCTGATGCTCGCGACCTTCCTCGGAACGCTCGGTCTGCCTCACGTTCTCGTCCGGTTCTACACCAACCCCGACGGCCGGGCCGCTCGTCTGACCTCGCTTGCAGTTGTCGGTCTGGTCAGCGTGTTCTACCTGTTTCCGACACTCCTCGGCGTCTTCGCCCGCCTGTACGTTCCGCAACTTCTGATCACGGGCACCTCCGACGCCGCGGTGTTGCTGCTGCCGGGCTCGGTGTTCTCGGGGTGGGGCGGACAACTGCTGGCAGCCCTCGTGGCGTCCGGTGCCATTGCCGCCTTCTTGTCGACGTCGTCCGGATTGCTCGTCAGCATCGCGGGCGTCGTCAGTACCGATGTTCTCCGCGGACGAGTTCGAGACTTCCGTATTGCAGCGCTCCTGGCCGGGCTCGTTCCGCTCGTGCTGTCGCTGGCGGTGGTGTCGGTCGACCTCTCGAGAACCGTCGGGTTGGTGTTCGCGGTCGCCGCGTCGACGCTCTGCCCACTGCTCGTGTTGGGTATCTGGTGGCGCGGTCTGACTGCCGTCGGCGCGGGGGCGGGGATGGTTGTCGGTGGATGTGTTGCGGGCACTGCCGCCACTGTCGCCGTCCTGGGTGGTTTGTCGGAGGACGTCCTCGGTGGCTGGCCGGCAGCCATTTTCGCGTTCCCGGCTGCGGTGAGCGTGCCGCTGGCGTTCCTCACGATGATCGTCGTGAGCAAGGTGTCGTCGAAGCAGATACCGGCAGATATTGCGCGAATCTTCACGCGGATGCACGCCCCGGAACGGCTCGGAATGGGCTCCGATCGCGAAGACGATCTCCGCCAACCCTGACTTTCACCGCCCGAACCCTCTGCCGTTGGTCGCGCCTGCCTGACCGTTCGGCGCAGCGCGCGACTGCTCACCGTGTGACTGGCGCCACAGCGTCTTCATGTGACTCCGATCTCACTAACGTCTGTGCGTAGTTCACTTCACACGCGAGGCGAGGAGCCGGCAGTGTCCACAGCAGAAATCAGTGAGGGGTCGCCGCAAGAGCGACGTACCCCGGATGCCCAGGCATTCATAGACATGCAAGCGAGTCCCGAATTCCAGGAACTCCGAACGCGTCTGCGCAAGTTCGTTTTCCCCATCACTGCATTCTTCCTGCTCTGGTATGCGGTGTACGTCGTCCTGGCTACCTATGCCCACGACTTCATGGCCACCAAGGTCCTCGGCAACATCAATCTCGGCATCTTCCTCGGCCTCGGGCAGTTCGTCACGACCTTCGCCATCACCGCGTGGTACGTGAAGTTCGCCGGTCGTGAGCTCGATCCCCGCTCCGCCGCCATCCGTGAAGAACTGGAAGGTCCCGCACAGTGATCACCACACTCGCCGCGTCCGGAACGGACGTAGGAAACCCCGCCTTCAACATCGCGATCTTCCTCGCGTTTGTCGTCGTGACCATGACGCTGGTCATCCGCGCCAGCCGGACCACCAAGAAGGCATCCGACTTCTACACCGGCGGTGGGCAGTTCACCGGCCCGCAGAACGGGTTCGCCATCGCCGGCGACTATCTCTCGGCGGCATCGTTCCTCGGTATCGCAGGTGCGATCGCCGTGTACGGCTACGACGGATTCCTGTACTCCATCGGATTCCTTGTCGCCTGGTTGGTTGCATTGCTCCTGGTCGCCGAATTGCTCAGGAACACCGGCAGATTCACGATGGCCGACGTCCTGAGCTTCAGGCTCAAGCAGCGTCCGGTGCGCATGGCGGCAGCCCTGTCCACCCTGGCCGTTTCCCTCTTCTACCTTCTTGCCCAGATGGCCGGCGCCGGCGGACTTGTCGCCCTGCTGCTCAACATCGACGGCAAGGTGGGACAGTCGATCGTCGTCGCGATCGTGGGTGTGCTGATGATCGTGTACGTCTTGGTCGGCGGCATGAAGGGCACCACCTACGTACAGATGGTCAAGGCAGTTCTGCTGGTTGCCGGAGCCGGAATCATGTTCGTACTCGTTCTGTGGGCAGTGCGCGGCAACTTCTCTCAGTTGCTAGCCAATGCGCAGGACATGGTCAACAGTTCCACCACCAAGGGTGTGCAGGGACGAGACATCCTCGGACCCGGTGCCAAGTACGGTCTTTCCGGAATGACGAAGCTCGACTTCATCTCTCTCGGAATCGCTTTGGTGCTCGGCACTGCGGGCCTGCCGCACGTGCTGATGCGCTTCTACACGGTGCCCACTGCCAAGGAAGCTCGCCGCTCGGTGACCTGGGCGATCGCGCTGATCGGTGCCTTCTACCTCTTCACATTGGTTCTCGGCTACGGCGCGGCCAGCATGGTCGGACCGGACAAGATCTTGGCAGCGCCAGGTAAGGAGAACGCGGCCGCTCCGTTGCTCGCCTTCGAGCTCGGTGGCACCATCTTCCTCGGCATCATCTCCGCGGTGGCGTTCGCGACCATCCTCGCCGTCGTTGCCGGTCTCGCGATCACTGCTTCGGCGTCGTTCGCTCACGACATCTACGCCAGTGTCATCAAGCGCGGCAACGCAACCGAGGAGCAGCAGGTTCGAGTTTCTCGAATCACCGTCGTGGTCATCGGACTCGTCTCCATCGTTCTCGGCATCATGGCGATGGGGCAGAACATCGCCTTCCTGGTGGCCCTCGCCTTCGCAGTGGCGGCCTCGGCGAACCTGCCCACCCTGCTGTACTCGCTGTTCTGGAAGAAGTTCAACACCACCGGTGCGCTCTTCAGCATCTACGGCGGTTTGGTCAGCTGCTTGACGCTGATCGTGTTCTCCCCGGCAGTGTCGGGCAAGCCGTCGTCGATGTTCCCGAACTCCGACTTCGCCTGGTTCCCGCTCTCGAACCCCGGCATCGTCTCGATCCCGCTGGCATTCGTCCTCGGCATCGTCGGTACGTACATCGGACGCAACAAGATCGAAGATCCGGCAAAGCAGGCGGAGATGGAAGTTCGCTCCCTCACCGGCGTCGGCGTCGAAAAGGCCGTCAGCCACTAAGAGGGGCAAAGCCCCGTGCGTCTTTCTGGTACCTCTGGTTACGGAAAAGGCGCACGGGGCTTATTGTTCTGCCATGGCAAAGCTCACAGTGAAAATCGACGTTCCGCTTCCTCCTCAAGAAGTGTGGGACAAGGCCTCCGATCTCAGCGGCTACGAAAACTGGCTCGTGGTTCACGACGGATGGCGCAGTGAACTTCCCGAGCAATTGGGTGTCGGCACCGAGATCAGCTCGGTCGTGACCGTGAAAGGCCTGCGCAACCGCGTTCGGTGGACCATCAAGAAGTACGACGTCCCGAAGGCGATCTCGCTCAAGGGAGACGGCAAGGGCGGGGTCAAGCTCGGTCTCGAACTCGACGTGAAGGCAAAGGGTGACGGATCGGAACTCGCGCTGACAGTCGAGTTGGGCGGCGCGCCGTTATTCGGCCCGATCGGTTCGAGTGTGGCGCGGGCGCTCAAAGGCGATGTGGAGAAGTCACTGGCCCAGTTTGTCCAGATCTACACCTAGGTTGTAGAGATTTCCACATAGAGCTACTTCACCGCTAACATGAGTTAGGATTCTTTTCGGGGGGATAAACCGGGCATCAGTTGGTTATTGATGCGGGTCCCGCCGGAAAGGAATCGATCAATGTCGTCTCGTCATGGGTACGGCGCACCACCTGCGTCCATGCCTCGATCCGTGCAGGTTCTGATCGGACTCTTGGCGGTAGTTGCAGTCGGTGGAACGGCAGCATTCGCCGTGACGTTCAAAAGCGTCAGCGACAAGGGAGAACTCGGTGCGGGCGCCGCTGCAGCTGCGACGGCAACCAACTGTGACAACCCGGAAACCGTGACCGTGGCGGCCGATCCGTCGATCGCCTCGGGACTCGAAGCTGTCGCCGCTGCCATCCCCGCCGCGGATCTCGGATGCAGCTCGCTCAGCGTGACGCCGCAAGATCCCGTGCTCACCGTCGCGGCGATCGCCGACGGTACGGCGCCCGCACTGTGGATCCCTGATTCGAGCGAATGGCTGGACAAGGTTTCGGCGAGCGGGCAGGAGATTCGCCGGATCAGCAACTCGGTCGCCTCCACCCCGGTTGTCGCCGTCTCGGCGCCGGATGCCGAGGCACCCGGCGCATGGACGGATGTCCTCGGCGCTCCATCGCTGCACATCGGCGATCCCCTGACCAGTGCCGTCTCCAGCGCGCCGATCGTGGCGGCCTTTGCCGAGACCCAGTCGCGGGGCGGGGACCTCACATCCATCTCGGCATCCCTGGTCCCGGTGGCACAAGCGCAGTACGGAAATCTGAAGGAAACCGGTTCGACCGGGCGCATCCAAACCGTGGACGCGTCCGGCGGAACCGCGGTGACTACCGAGCAGACCTTCGAGGCTTATCTCGCCGCACATGCGGACAGTCGACTCACCGCGTCGGTACCGTCGTCCGGTTCGGTCTTCATGGACTACCCGTTGGCAAGTGTGGGTGCAGCCTCGTCGGCTGCGGACGACGCCGGCAAACTGCTGGCGGCAGCGCTGGCATCGGACACCGGGCGCTCCGTACTTGCCGGCCTCGGGTTCCGCGGCGCGGATCAGGCCCCACCGGTAGCCGGTGGAGTGGGAAAGGTTGGCTCGCTGGTGCCGTCCGATCCGTCTGTGGTCACCAAAGCGCTTGCGCGGTACGAGATTCTGTCCAGGCCTTCCCGCGCGCTGGCTGTTGTCGACGTCTCGGGGTCTATGGACTACATGCAGGACGGGGTCACTCGAATGGCCGCGACGGCGCAGGCCGGTGACATCGCGATCCGAATGTTCCCTGCCAACGCACAATTGGGTCTCTGGGCGTTCTCCGTAGACCTCGGTGACGGGACGGACTACCGCGAACTCGAACCTGTCGCCCGTATGGATGCAACTGAAGGTGACACGGATCATCGGAGCAAACTGCTGTCTCGGATCGACAACCTCCCTTCGATCGTCGGCGGCGGAACAGGTTTGTACGACAGCGTTCTCGCCGCGTATCGGTCCATGCAACAGTCCTACGATCCGGCCTCGATCAATTCGGTGATTCTGCTTACCGACGGTGCCAACGACGATCCGTCGGGTATCGCCCTGCAGGAACTTCTCGACACCCTGACTCGCGAGCAGGACCCGACGCGGCCGGTACCGATCATCACCATCGGTGTCACCGATGATGCCGATACCGATGTGCTCGAGCAGATTTCGACTCTCACCGGCGGTAACAGTCACTTCGCTCCGACACCGGCAGACATCCCGAAGGTCTTCGTCGGCGCGATCAGTGGGCGCGCCGGCTGAACTACTCGAGAACGGGTGCGTCGGCGCTGTCGGTAATCCATTCGGTTGCGAGCTTCTCGAGGGTTCCGTCGGCGTAGAGCGCATCGACTGCCGCGGAGACGCACTCGGTCAGCGGACTGTTCTTCTCGAGCACCAAACCGAAGAATTCGGTGACTGCGTTGGGCCGCGGAAACTGACCCACGATGACCGACCCGGGCAGTTCGTTCTCGGTGATGTGGAATCCGGTCGGGATGTCGACGACCAATGCGTCGATCTCGCCCTCGGCCAGCGCAGCTTTCGCGTCGTCCGTGGTCGCGAACTCGCGTGGCGCAGTGGTCGGAACAATCGTGTCGGTGATCGCCGCGAGGCTGGTGGAACCGGTCTGAGCGCCCAAACGGTAGCCGGCCAGATCCGCAAGATTCTTTGCACCGGCGGCCTTGCTTCCGCGTGAGGCGATCACCGACTGCGCCACTGCGTAATACGGCGAGCTGAAGTCGACGTTCGCGCGGCGATCCCCGGAAATCGTGAACTGATTGACGTCGAAGTCGAAATCCTTGGGGCCTGGTTTCAATGCGTCGTTGAAGGCGACAGTGGTGAAGCGAACCTGGTCGGTGTTGTACCCGAGCTTGTCGACGACCGCCCGGGCCACCGCACCCTCGAGGCCTTTGCCGTTCGACGGATCGTTGTCGACGAACCACGGCGCGTACGCCGGTGAGTCAGTGGCGATGGTCAGGACACCGTCTTCGAGGGTGGTCCCGCTCTGGGGTCCGCACTTGTCCACTGCGGTGGTCGAGGGAAGTTTGGTGAACGCCTCGGGAACCGTGGTGGTGGTATCTGCTGCCGCAGGTGCCTCCGGCTGCGACGAACACGAGCCCAACAAGATCGAGGAAGCGAAGATCGCGGTCACGGCAACTGCGCGTCGTGTCATAGGCACTAGGCCATCTTGCCTGTTTGTCCGGTCTGGACGTGACGGGGGTCTCGTGTGAGCGGAGTTCACGCAGCTGAGCGTCGCAGCGCAAGGCGCTCCGACGGTGTCGTCCCACCCCAGACTCCGTGCGGTTCAGCGGTCTCGAGTGCAAAGGTCAGGCAGTCCCGAATGACCGGGCAGCGGAAGCACACCTGCTTCGCGGAACTCTCCCGTGCAGCCCGATTGCGTCCGCGCTCTTCACCCGGCGAATAGAACACCGCCGGGTCCACTGTTTTACAGGTGGCGAACATCCGCCAGTTGTTGTCCACCAACGGCTCCACGGAACTGCGAACTGTCATCGTGGTCTCCTCTCCCATCGAGAATCCAGTCTTGCCCGTGGCCTGGCGCAGCGGCAGGTTTCCGATCCATCAGATTTCTACTGCCAGACGCAGCGCTATCCAGCACAATGAGGAGATGGCAACGACGGATCGGGGTCAAATCACTCTCGACGGCACAACCGTGTCCGTGACCAATCTGGGCAAGATCCTCTACCCCGAGAGCGGCACCACGAAGGCCGAAGTCATCGACTACTACACCCGTATCGCCGCAGTCATGCTTCCGCATGTCGTCGGTAGACCGGGCACTCGTAAGCGTTGGCCCAACGGTGTGGACGGTCAGTCCTTCTTCGAGAAGAACCTGGCGTCGTCTGCCCCGCAGTGGCTCACGCGTGCGTCGCTGCAACATTCTGATCGCGTCGTCACTTACCCGATCTTCGATTCCGTTGCATCCCTGGCGTGGCTGGGGCAACAGGCGGCACTCGAATTACACGTTCCCCAATGGAGATTCGACGGTTCCGAGCGTGGTCCGGCGACACGACTGGTATTCGATCTCGACCCGGGCGAAGGCGTCGGATTGTCCGAGTGCGCCGAGGTGGCGAGGTCGATTCGAGATCTGGTCGCAACTCTGGGGTGGACGGCCTATCCGGTAACCAGTGGTAGCAAGGGAATCCACCTCTACGTTCCACTGGATCGAGCCTTGGACGGCAGTGGTGCGTCGACTGTCGCCAAGCAGATCGCCACCGGGCTCGAGAAGCTTCACCCGGATCTCGTCACCGCGACGATGGCGCGAAATGTCCGGGCAGGCAAGATCTTCGTTGACTGGAGTCAGAACAACGCAGCCAAGACCACCATTGCGCCGTATTCGATGCGCGGTCGCGATCAACCCTATGTTGCCGCGCCGCGCAGTTGGGACGAACTCGACGATCCGAAACTGCGCCACCTGCTGTTCGACGAGGTTCTGGAGCGCGTCGAATCCGACGGTGATCTGCTGGGCGATCTGGATCCGCCGGTCTCGGCGGCTGTAGCCGATACGTTGGCGCACTATCGCAACAAGAGGTCGGCCGACCGGACTCCGGAGCCGATCCCTGATGCAGTGGACAAGGAGGCAGCGGGCAATACCTTTGTGATTCAAGAACATCACGCCAGACGATTGCATTACGACGTTCGTCTCGAGCGGGATGGTGTGCTTGTGTCCTGGGCAGTCCCGAAGGGTGTGCCGACCAGTGCCGGAGAAAATCGGTTGGCCGTGCACACCGAGGATCATCCGCTCGAATACGCCACATTCTCGGGCACGATTCCGAAAGGGGAGTACGGCGGGGGTTCGATGACGATCTGGGATTCCGGGACGTACGAGACCGAGAAGTGGCGCGAAGACGAGGTGATCGTGCGCTTGAGTGGGGAGCGGGTGCATGGACGCTTCGCGCTGATCCGGACAAAGGGTGATCAGTGGTTGATGCATCTGATGAAGGATCAGAACGCGAGTTTCGGAACGGATTTTCCCAAGAATCTCGAGCCGATGCTCGCCACCGCTGGAACGCTCGAAGGTCTCGACCCGCAGGAGTGGGCCTTCGAAGGAAAGTGGGACGGGATTCGAGTGATTCTCGAATATCATTCGGGCACAATGTCGCTTCGCAGTCGCGCGGGTAACGACAAGACCCGGGACTATCCAGCCCTTGCCGGGTTGGCCGAGGTGCTGGACGGTCATGACGTGGTTCTCGACGGTGAGGTGGTGGCGTACAACGACGCGGGAGTTACAGATTTCGGCCTCCTCCAGCGAGGTGGGGAACCGGTGTTCCTGGCCTTCGATCTTCTGTACCTCGACGGAGTGTCTTTGCTGCGGAAGTCCTATTCGGATCGCCGCACCGTGTTGAATGCGTTGGCGGGCAAGGTCGGTGAGCTCGAGGTACCACCGCAGATCGAGGGCACGGCGGAGAACGCCTTGGAGGTGAGTACCGATGCCGGGTGGGAAGGGATTGTCGCCAAACGTCGTGCATCGGTCTACCTTCCAGGGCGGCGGGGGTCGAGTTGGATCAAGGTGAAGAACTGGCGCACCCAAGAGGTGGTGATCGGTGGGTGGCGCACCGGGCAGGGCAATCGAGCGCAGGGGATCGGGGCGCTGCTCATGGGAATTCCGGGTGAGGATGGATTGACCTACGTGGGGCGCGTCGGTACCGGCTTCAGCGATCGTGATTTGGAGTCACTGCTTGCGGTGCTGGAACCGTTGCGTCAGAAGGAAAGTCCGTTCGAGGAGGAACTTCCAGCAGATGACCGCAAGGGTGCGGTGTGGGTGAGGCCTGAACTCGTCGGTGAGGCGCGGTTCATGGATTGGACGGCGACCGGACGCCTTCGCCATCCGAGTTGGCGGGGTCTGCGGGAGGACAAGAAGCCGGGCGACGTGGTGCGGGAAACAAGGCAATAACGGCCAACGCGCCGAGGAACGCTGCTGCGGCACAGATCTGGATTCCCATGCACATCGCCGAAGTGTAAGCCTGATTCGCTGCTTCGGCCACAATGCTCACCGGGGGAGCGTCGGCGTGGATCTGCGCCAGACCGACTGTGGAAGTGCCGACTCCGGGTTCGAAGCGGGACCGGAAAACCGTTGCTACGACTGTCCCGACGACGGCGACGCCCAGAACTCCACCCAATTCCCGTACGACACTGTTGATCGAACTTGCCATCGCAGCCTGCTGGGGCGCAACCGACGACATCGACGCAGTTGTTGCCGGAGCCATGACCAGCCCCATCCCGGCGCCAACCAGTGCCATGATCGCAGCCAGGACCCCGAACGGTGCGTACCTACCCGCGGCGATCGACAAGACCAACAGCCCCACGGACATGACCGCGAGGCCGCCCGCGATCGAACTGCGCACCCCGAGTCGGCCAACCACACGATCGCTGCTGGAGGCGACAGCCGCCATCACCAGTGCAAACGGAACTGCACCGACGCCGGCAACCAATGGACCGTAACCGCGAACGAATTGGAGGTATTGCGTGTACGTGAAGAGAACACCGAACAAGGCGAAGAACGTTGCGGCCAAGATGGCATTGGAGATGCTGAACACTCGGCTGGTGAAGATGCGCACGTCTGTCATCGGCGCCGGGGCCCGCAGCTCCCACCAGACGAACCCGGCGAGAAGTGCTGTTGCGCTGACGATCTCCAGCACCGTGATGGGCGACGACCATCCGCGAAGGCTTGCTTGGGTGAGGGCATCCACGATCAAAGCCAGTCCGCCGGCGGACAACAGGAGTCCGGGGATGTCGAAGGAACCCTTGACCATTCCTCCTGCTGAGGGCACAAGAGAAACCGTCGCGGCTATCACAACGGCGACCAGTGGGACGTTTATCCAGAAGACGCTTCCCCAACTGAAATGTTCGAGAAGTACGCCACCGGCCACGGGGCCGATCGCGATTCCCAGTCCGGCGGTTGCAGACCAGATTCCTATCGCCCGGCCTCTCTCGTGCGGGGCGAACATCGAGACGACAAGTGACAGCGTCGCCGGCATGACCAGTGCGGCGGCTGCCCCCATCACTGTTCTCCAGCCGATCAGCTGCAACGACGTGTGAGAGAGGGCAGCGAAGGCTGACCCGAGAGCGAACAAGGTGAGGCCGGTCAGAAGTATCCGACGGTGACCGAATCTCGCGCCGAGTCCACCTGCCGTGATGAGCAAGGCGGCGAACGCCAATGTGTATGCGTTGGTGATCCATTGCAGGTCGACGGTGGTCGCCCGCAGTTCGCGGGCAAGGGTCGGGATAGCGGTGTTGAGGATGGTGTTGTCGATCGTGACTACGACGAGGGATGTGCAGAGGGCGCCCAGTGCTGCCCATCGTCGCCGGTCCGTGGGTTCGAGGGAATTCATCATGTCCTTACGAATGTAACCTTACGAATGTTTAGTGATGAGAACGTACCCCCTCGCCTTACATGTGTAAAGTTTGTCGGGTGAGTGATGTTTCCGAAGATGCCGATGAAACTGGGACGAGTGGTTCTCGGAGTACTCGCGCCCGAAATCCGAGAGGAAGCGGCGCACGGCTCCGCGGAGAGATCGTCGCCGCAGCGGCGACGCTCATCGCCCGCACCGGATCGGATCAGGCGGTGACGCTCCGATCAGTCGCTCGCGAAGTCGGGATATCCGCACCATCTATCTACGGACACTTTTCCGATCGCGATGCCATTGTCGAAGCGGTGGTCTCCGAATCGCTGGAGCAGTTGCATCTCGCCGTGGCCGACGCCGTTTCCGCACACCCCGACCCGGTCGAGGGTCTGTATGCCGGGTGCTCGGCATACGTCGAGTTCGGCATTTCCGAGCCCGCTCGGTATCGGGTCTTGTTCGGGTGGTCCAGGCCGAAAGGTCAGTCACCACAATCGGATACGCGAGGACTGGCCGCCTTCAACACGCTGGTGACCAACCTTGACGCGTGCGTCGCCGCTGGGAGGTCGGCCAGCACAGACACCTTTGTCGATGCGGTATCGATCTGGACTTCGCTGCACGGACAGGTGATGTTGCGGGCCGATCTCCCGGAATTCCCGTGGCCGTCGACCGACACCGTCGGTGAGATGGTGAGGAGCCTTGCGCGGCTTGTGAACTGACGCCTCAACCGTTTGCTGATCGGCAACCAGGCGAGGTCTGATCCAGCATCGTGAGATAGGCATCGAGCTGAGCCGCGCCGGCGAGAAGGTTGCGACTGCGTGTGGCCAGCCGGTCTTGCCAGGATTCGAGGAACGCTGCCAATGAGTCCGCTCCGCCGGCCTCGCGCAGCGAATCGAGAAACTGGGCGACTTGCGACAGTCGGTAGCCGCCGCGCCGCAGCTGCCTCGCGATCTCGGCGTCGCGCACACACTCCGGACCGAATTCGCGATAACCCGTTGCTCGTTCGCGCTCGGGGTGCAGGATGCCGTGCTCTTCCCACGTGCGCAGTGTCGCCGGGTGAACGCCGAGACGGCGCGCGAGCTCACCCACCGTCAGCGCTGGACCGTGGACCAGTGCCGGTGCCATGGTGGACAGAGTCCCCAGCGTTGCGGCTACCTCGGTGCGAGTTCCTCGCTCGGCGAGCAGTGTCCCGTGTGCACTGTCGATCAGGCGGTAGGCGGACTCGGTGTCGCCCTGGTTGGTCGCACGCATGATTTCCGTGGCCCGCTGGTGGCCGTGACCGCCGCGCAATACGAGGAAAGTTCGCAGGGCCTGCGCGTGCACTGGGGTGTATCGCCGGTAGCCGGCGTTGCTGCGATCGGTCGGAGGAAGGACGCCGGCGTCGTCGTAATTGCGGATCGCCTGTGCGGACAACCCGTGTTCACGGGCAAGGTCGATGGGCCGCACTGATCACCTCCGATTGAGGCTTTTCACGGTATACCCCAGGTAATTGTTGTAAAAGTTTCACCCGAATCTTCAACGATACTGTCGAAGGCAGTCCACCTTCGAAAGGGATGATCATGTCCACTGCCCCAGCGCTGAGTGAGCTCGGCCGCCAACTCGAAGACGCGGCAAGTCTTGGTCGTGCCGTCGACGAAGTGCTCGCAGCACGAACCGAGGTGCCGGCTCTGCTCGCTCTCGGCGAGCCGACTCATGGGATCAAGGCTTTTCCGTTGCTGCGCAACGAACTTCTCGGCCAACTGGTCGAACGAGGATATCGGTCGATCGTGCTCGAAACAGATGTCTTTGCGGCATTGCTTGTCGACGAGTACGTGAACGGGGGAGAGGCGGACATCGAGAAGGTGCTCGCCACAGGCTTCAGCCACGGATTCGGTGCGGTACCGGGAAACCGCGAACTCGTCGAATGGCTACGCGAGTACAACGACGGCCGCGCTCCGGCTGACCGAGTTCGCTTCTACGGCTTCGACGCTCCGGTGGAGTACTCCGGTGCACCGAGCCCGCGCCGCGCACTGTCTGCGGCAGGTGACTTCCTGCCCGCCGCGTTGCGGCCACAATCTCTCGACGACGCCGACCTTTTACTGGGTCAGGACGCCGACTGGACCAACCCGGCGGCGATGTTCGATCCGGCTGCGTCCGTCGGCAACTCCGATCATGCTCGCGCTCTGCGCATCATTGCGGACGACCTCGGCAGCGTCCTGCGGCGCGCCGCACCAGTGCTGCGACCCGTCGACCCGGCCGGGTACGACCTGGCCCTTGCACATTCACGCACCGCTCTGGGGCTCTTGCGCTATCACTCCGCGATGGCGAGTTCCGCTCCTGATCGCATTGGAACACTGCTCAGTCTGCGTGCCGAGATGATGGCCGAGAACCTGCTGGCGGTCGTCGCCCAGGAGCAGCGACGCGGGCCTAGCCTGCTGTTCGCACACAATGCCCATCTCTTGCGAGTGCCGTCCGACATGCCGGTCAACGGCGACGTGGTCAGTTGGGGGAGCGCCGGCTCACTTGTCGGACTTGTCCTCGGGGAGCGTTACGTATTTTTGGCAACCGACGCCAACCCCGACAGTGATCCGGGCACTCTGCAGGGAGCGTTGGCCGATGCGACCGGTCGGCGTGCCCTGTTCTCGACTCCGGCCCTGCGAGCCGTGCTCGGCCCGTCGATCACCGCGGGAGAAGCGATCCTGCCAGGGCATCTGCCGCTGAAACCTTCGGAGTTGGACGGCGCCGACGCGGTCATCTTCGTCGCGGATACCGACGGGCAGCGTCATCAGTACTGGTAACAGCGTCAGGGGCAGAGCGCGTGCGAGAGTATCGCGACGGTGTCCGGCTGGTCCTTCGGCGTCGACGTCAGCGTCACGGTGAACGCACGATCCGGCGTCGCACCGGACAGCGTGTAGTACCCGTAGATCCCGCCACTGTGGCCGGTATAGGTGACGCCGCAGGGAAGTTCGGTGGCGCCGACGCCCATCCCGTACCCGAGCCCCTCGGCTTCGGTGGCGCCGACCTGAGGGGTGGTCATCTCGGCAAGCTGCTCGGCCGGCACCACCTGCCCGTCGAGTAGCGCACGCCAGAAGGCGTTCAGGTCTGTGCCCGTCGAGACCATCGCTCCGGCAGACCAGGGGATCGACGGTTCCGTGCGGGAAACATCGGTCAGGCCACCGTCGAGATCCTGATAGCCCGTCAGGTGATCGCCCCTGATGTCGCGCTCACCGGCCGCCGGGAGGTACGTGTCTTCCAGGTCCAGCGGGTCGAGTATCCGAGACTGAAGTTCGTCGGCGTAGCTGCGGCCGGTCACCGATTCGACGAGCATTCCGAGAACGATGTAGTTGGTGTTGGTGTAGACGAACGACGTTCCGGGGACGAATTGCGCCGGTTTGCCGAGGGCGATGGCGACCGCGGCGGACGGCGTCAGTGTTCGGTCCTCGTTTGCGGCAATCCATTCGTCGGCGCCGGGTTCTCCGGCGAACTCGGGTAGGCCGCTGCGATGTTGCAACAGTTGCCGCACGGTGATTGCGCTACCGTCTGTGCCACTGCCGTCCATGTCACTGCCGTGCAGTAGGCCCGGGAGGTGCTGCTCGATCGGTGCGTCGAGGTTGACCTTGCCTTCGGCCACCAACTGCAGGACGAGTGAAGCGGTGAATGTCTTTGTCACACTTCCGATCCGGACCCGATCATTCTTGCCGATCGAATCGCCGTTGGTCCGATTGGGTACGCCGCTGGTCATGACAGCCGTCGTGGTGCCGTCGTCGAGTGTTGCGATCGACCCGACGACACCCGACCTGGTGAGTCCGTCGAGATCCGATTGAATCTCCACTGCGCGCTGGAGCGTCGAGCAACCGATCAGCGCCGTGGTGGCTCCGATGATGACCGCGGCGACGAGGAGGTATGAGCGCATGATTTCGAATCTAGGGATCCGCAGGCTCCGACGGATCCAGGAAATCCCCGATCATTCCCTGATCTTTGCCAGGCCGGGACGTAAGGCCTGTTTGTCGAAAACCGACAAATGGGATCAATGATTCCTGTCCGAACACCACGTCTACGCCGTTAACATCCGAACGAAGTGTTTGTTTTCACGTGTCTTACCAGTTCACGGCTATCGAGGTGCGCTGCCGCGCGCCGAAACGACTCCCACGAAGGACGGATGCATGAAGAAGTCGACACTCCGCACGGGAACGGTCGCTGCTCTGCTGACCGGAAGCGTCCTGTTGCTCTCCGCTGCCCCCGCCTCGGCCGATCCGGGGAGCCTCGGTAGCGGCGGCAGTAGCGGGAGCTCCGGCAGCCTGGGAAGCGCAGGAAGCATCAGCAGCGGATCAGCCGCCCTCCCCATTCCGAGTCCGGCAGGCCTGATCGCGCTGGCAGCAGCGAGCACTCAGACCGGAAAGCCCTACCAGTGGGGCGGAGTCGGGCCGAACTCGTGGGACTGCTCCGGGCTGGTGCAATGGGCGTTTCGGCAGGCGGGAGTGAATCTGCCAAGGACCAGCCAACAGCAGGCCAACGTCGGACAGCCGGTTCCTCGGTGGGCCCTCGCGCCCGGCGATGTCATCACCTTCTACCCCGGTGCGACGCACGTCGGCATCTACGCCGGATTCGGAATGGTGTTCAACGCCTACGGAGTTGGTGTTCCGACCGGACTGACGCCGCTGGCGGATCTGCCGATCAACAACATCCGCAGGTTCTAGAACCTGCACAGAACCTTCACAAGTCCTCCCAGGTTCATCCACGAGGGCCGAATACAGTCAGTTCCATGAGTCAGCGAAGAGTGCTCGTGGTCGACGACGAGGTCAGTATCTGCGAGTCCATCGCAGCGAGGCTGCGTGCCGAGGGCTACGACGTCGAGTTGGCATTCGACGGTCCCAGTGCTGTGACCCGTTGCGAGCAGATGGACGCCGACCTAGTGGTGCTCGACGTGATGATGCCGGGATTCGACGGCCTCGAAGTCTGCCGCCGCATCCAGGCCGTGCGCCCGGTGCCCGTGCTGATGTTGACCGCTCGTGCCGATGAAACCGACATGCTGATCGGTCTCGGCGTCGGGGCCGACGATTATCTGAGCAAGCCGTTCAGCATGCGTGTCCTCGTCGCCCGTGTTCAGGCATTGCTTCGGCGCGCTGATCGTGCGGAGCACGCTGCTCGCCCGGTGGCCGACTTGCTCGAGTTCGGCGACGTCGTGATCGACCTGACCGAACGTCGAGTGCGTCGTGATACGCAGGAAGTCCACCTGACTCGCACCGAATTCGATCTCATCGCCTACCTGGCGGAGCGGCCGCGAGCGGCGATCCCGCGGGAGTCGCTGCTCGAGGAGATCTGGGGCTGGGGTGAGGGAGCGGGTAGTCGGACCGTCGACAGCCACGTCAAGGCTCTACGACGCAAGCTCGGACCTTCCGTGATCCGGACCGTTCACGGCGTCGGGTACGCCTGGGACGTGCCGCGATGAGCGGCGTCGACCGACTCTTTGCACGGTGGCCGCGGCCGCTGGACCCGATGCGATCGTTCAAAGTGAAGGTCGGCCTCCTGGTTGTCGCAGCGTTGTTGTTCGCCGCGGGCGGTTTCTGGCTGACGTCGCAACAACCATTTCGTTTTGCTCTCCTGACAGCGTTGGTTGTCGCTCTCGGAGTTACACAAGTGCTCGCACACGGAATGACGTCACCGCTTCGCGAGATGACAGCCGCGGCGAAGGCGATGGCGCGCGGCGATTATTCGCGGCGGGTACGAGCGACTTCCCGCGACGAAGTAGGCGAACTCGCCCATGCGTTCAATCGGATGGCCGAGGACCTCGGGGCCGACGACCGGTACCGCCGCGAGTTGATCGGCAACGTCTCCCACGAATTACGGACGCCCATCACCGCTTTGCAAGCCATGCTCGAAAACGTCGTCGACGGTGTCGAAGAACCGGATCCGGCGATGATGAAATCGGCGTTGCGGCAGACGGAACGACTGGGAGCGCTGGTGGCCGACCTTCTCGACCTCTCGAAACTCGAGGGTGGCGCCATGCCGTTGAAGCGCCGCCGTTTCGAGGTCGAGCCGTTCCTACGTGAGCTGTCGAGTGTGAGTGCGGGCGACATCGAGATAGACGTCAAGCCTCCGAAATTGTCCGTGGTAGCCGATCCGGATCGCCTCCATCAGGTGGTGACCAACCTGGTGGACAACGCGGTTCAGCACGGGAACGTCGACACGAAAGTTGTCATCCGAGTGCGTACCGGCAGTGCAGGGGAGTTGGTGCTCGATGTCCACGACGACGGCCCCGGCATCGAGCCACAAGCCCGTGAGCGAGTGTTCGACCGCTTCATCCGCGGCGGATCGACCGACGGGGGTACCGGGCTCGGCCTCGCGATCGCGAAGTGGGCGGTCGAATTACATGACGGCAGGATCGCCGTCGTCGATGCCCCGTCTGGCTGCTGCATTCGAGTAGTGCTGCCGCAGAGCTGAATCAAAGTTTCCAACGAGATCGAGAGATCTCGCGATGGCGCATGCCTTCATCAGACATTCGCCTGTAGTTCCGAACCCGAAATTTGAACCCGAAACATGGGAGATCACATGAGCGCTCCAATAATCATTCCGCCGAAAGCGCCGATACCTGTTGCAAAACCCAAGCGACCCAGCCGGTTCTGGCGTCCCGATCGCACGTCGATGGCCACCCGCTCGATGCTCGTCGGCGCGAGCGGCGTTGGGGCGCTGGCGGCCCTGATCCTCGATCCAGGGTTCGTGAGTATCGCGTACGTGATCGTCGGTGTCGGCGTGGTGATCGTGTTCGGGATTCTGACGCCGCCGCGGATGTCTACGACGCAGTGGGCCGCCGCGATGGGGATGCTCGCACTTCTGGGCGTTGCCGCCGTTCGCGGTGCGGAGTGGTTGGTGTTCCTCTGCGTCGTAGCTGCGTGGGTTCTGTTCACGTGGACTCTGATCGGCGGGCGGACGTGGACCGGAATACTTCTGGGAACGTTCGCTCCCTGGCGGGCACCCCACCGTACGGTCAACTTCGTTCGTCGTCGAAAACTCGCTACCCGCTCCGCTCCGCGGGTGCCGGCGGCGCGAGTTGTCGTCGTGAGCGCAGTGTCGATTCTTCTCCTGCTGATTTTCGGATCTTTGTTCGTGAGTGCGGATCCGGAGTTCGCGAAGATCTTCGGCGGCTTCGCTCCTGCCATCTCGGTGTCGAACCCGGGAGCACGGATCTTTGCCGGCGTCGTGATGGCGTTCGGCACGCTGGTTGCGGTGTACCTGCGTCGCAGAACGCCGACGGTGGACGCGTTTGCACCTGCGCCGGCGACGCCGTTGCCGATGTGGGAGTGGGCGGTCCCGCTCGGAGTGCTCAACGTGCTGTTCCTCGGTTTTGTTGCAGTACAGACGAAGACGCTGTTCGGGGGAGACGAGCACGTACAGGTGACCGACGGACTGACCTACGCGGACTACGCGCGTGAGGGTTTCTGGCAGCTCATGGCGGTTACCGTGCTGACGCTGCTCGTCATCGCCGTCGCCGTGCGGTACATCGACCGCCGCGACGCTGGATCGAGGCGTCTTGCCCGCGGACTGCTGGGTGCACTGTGTGTCTTCAGCCTGGTGATCGTGGCGTCCGCTGTGCACCGGATGTGGTTGTACGAGAATCAGTACGGTTTCACGGTGCTCCGGGTCAGCGTCTTCGCGACAGAGTTGCTTCTTGGCTTCGTGTTCGTGTTGTTGCTCGTCGCAGGTATTCGGATGTCCGGGAAGTGGCTGCCCACAGCTGTTCTCGCCACTTCGGCCGTCGCGCTGCTTGCCTTCGCGGTGTTCAACCCCGATGCGTACATCGCGCAAAAGAACGTGGAGCGGTTCGAGGGCGGCAAGAGCATTGACGTTTCCTACTTGCACGGGCTCTCTGTCGACGCGGTACCTGCCTTGGATCGTCTACCGGAACCGCAGCGTTCATGTGCCTTGAGCAGATATCGATTCGGAGTGCCGGGTACCACTGCGCCCTGGGAGTTCAACGCAGCGCGTGAGAAGGCGCGCGACATCCTGGAAGCTCGCCCGGTCGGGCCGTGCCTGCAGATGTACACGGTCGGATAGACGCAGGGCGATTGTGCAGGCGCACGGCAGGTATCGCGCGCGGCTGCACAATCGGCGAGCGTCGCCTGTTCGATCAGTGCACGGCGAGTGAGATTTTCTCCCGTTCCTCCGCGGACACCACGTCGCGGGTGGAGCGTAAGTCGACCGTCACGCTGTTGAGTTTGCCGCCGTAGCGGAACGTGCCCGTGTCCGCGAACTCTTCCGCGACCGGGCTTCCCCGGTTGATGCCGACGTCGAGCTGTTCGTTCATGCTGAAGATCGCCCGAGTGGTCTTCTCGATCCGGCCCTCGGAGACCACCTCGTCGTCGACGCTCAGGGTTGCGGTTCCACCCTTGCCGATTCCGCCGCCGTCGTACTCGAAGTGGACGGACACCTCGCGTGCATCGGGTGCCAGCGGGTTGCGCCCACGCACGAAGGTCCGACCGCCGCCGCTGAAGTTGTAGCAGTAGACGGGGACGGAATCGAGTATGTACAAAGCGAATCCGCCGAACCGGCCACCGAGGCTGACCAGCATGCCGTCGGCGACGCTACCCAGACTTGCGGTCAGCGTGTACGAGCGGTTGAAGAACGTCGGCGCGGCTTTCTCGACCAGACCGTTCATGTGTGGGTACAGCGTGAGGGTCGCGCGGCCCATCATCGGATGCGGGGGTCGTGATTCCGCGGTGGCGTGGCGACCGACCGTTCTGTCGTCCAGCGGCAACACCTGATATTTGGCCGCCTCGACGAGGAACTTTTCCTTGAGCCGGGCCAGGATCTCGGGATGCTCGTCCGCGAGATCGCGGGCCTGCGACCAGTCGACCGAGGTGTCGTAGAGCTCCCAGCGGTCTTCGCTCATCGGTGTGAGCTCGAGGCCGTGAGTGGCCATCAGCCAGGGTGCGCGGTGGGCCGTGACTGCGGTCCAACCGTGATCGTAGATTCCGCGGTTGCCGAAGATCTCGAAATACTGTGTGGTGTGGCGCTCTTCGGCGTCGGGCTCGGCGAAGGTGTAGTTCATCGCCACGCCTTCCATCGGTTTCTGGGTGACCCCGTCGACGCTGGTCGGTGCCGGAATGCCGGCAGCTTCCAGGATTGTCGGCGTGATGTCGACGCAGTGATGCCATTGCTCCCTGATGCCTGGCTTGTCGATCCCCTTGGGCCAGTGGGCGATCAGACCGTTTCGGGTACCGCCGTAGTGCGACGCAACCTGCTTGGCCCACTGGTACGGGGTGTCGAGAGCCAGAGCCCACGACGCCGGATAGTGCGGGTAGCTGGTTTCGGTCCCCAATTCGTCGTAGCGCGCCAGTACGTCGGATGTCGCACTCTTGTAACCGTTGAGGCCGGCGAGGTAGTTGAACGAGCCCTCCATGCCGCCCTCGGCGGAGGCGCCGTTGTCACCCATCATGTAGAGCACCAGAGTGTTGTCGAGTACACCCATTTCCTGCAACCGGTCGACGAGCCTGCCTACCTCGTCGTCGGTGTGCTCGAGAAATGCCGCGTACAACTCCATCAAACGGGCCGAGACCTTCTTCTGGTCGTCGTCGAGTTCGTCCCAGTGCGGGAGCCCCGGAGCCCAGGGGGCCAACTCGGTGTCAGGAGCGACGACGCCCAGTTCCTTCTGCTTTTGGAGGGTGATCTCACGTTGGCGATCCCACCCGTGATCGAATTCGCCGACGTACTTGTCCAGGTAGCGGTCCGGGACCTGGAGTGGAGCGTGGCACGCGCCGAAGGGGAGGTAGCAGAACCACGGCTTGTCCGGGTCCATCGTGTTGACGCCCTCGACCCATTCGATCGCGTGGTCGACGAGATCTTCGGACAGGTGGTAACCCTCCTGTGGCGTCTTGGGTAAGTCGACCATCGTGAAGTCCTCGTAGAGAACCGGGGTGAACTGATCGGACTCGGCACCGAGAAAACCGTAGAATTTGTCGAAACCCTCACGGACCGGCCACCGATCGAACGGCCCGGCAGCGGTGGTCTCCCACGTCGGGGTCTGGTGCATCTTGCCGAAAGCGCCCGTCGCATAGCCGTTTCCCTGCAGGACGCGTGCGACCGTGGCGGCAGAGGCGGGACGGGTCCCGTTGTATCCCGGTGCCGCGTTGGCCATTTCGGAGATGACACCCATACCGACACTGTGGTGGTTGCGCCCGGTCAGTGTGGCGGCACGCGTCGGCGAGCACAGAGCCGTGGTGTGGAATCGGCTGTATTTCACGCCGGTTTCGGCCAAACGCTCGGCGGTGGGGGTGCGGCACGGGCCACCGAACGCGGAGGGTGCGCCGAATCCGACGTCGTCGATCATGATCAGCAGCACGTTCGGGGCCCCGGCCGGCGGGCGAAGCGGTTCCGGGCGGGTGTACGGGGGATTCTGATCGGGGTAGTACACGGCGGCCGCGACGTTCGGCGTCTCGGGAATGATCGGGATGGAATGGCGATTCACCAGCAGGCTCCTTGGCGTGTGCAAAACCGGGTCGATTAAGCAGTCGTCTTAATTTGGAGAGTATCGATCGGAATTCAGTTGGCGGCGTAGGTCTCGCTGACTGGGACAATCACCCCTGTGAGTGGTTAAGGAGTCCCTGCAGTCCCTAACCGCGCACAGGGGGTGGGCCTTGCGGAATTAAGACAGTGACTTATATGGTCGGTATATGCCCGCCTCGTTGGATGCCAAGAACGCCATGATCGCCGTCGCCGAGCGGATGTTCGCCGAGCACGGTATTCACGAAGTGTCCATGCGGGACGTGGCGACTGCGGCCGGACAGCGCAACAACTCTGCAGTTCAGTATCACTTCGGTGGGCGAGACGGTCTGGTACTGGCCGTATTCCGGCATCGGATGGATCAGATCAATGCAGCGCGACTGACGTATCTCGACGACGTCGACGCCAGTGGGCGGACCGACTTGGTCCGTGCTTTGGTCGAAGCCTTCCTGTACCCGCTGGCCGATTTCATGGCGACGGTCGACGGGTCCAACTATGCGCGGTTCATCGCGAGAATTTCACCGTCAGTGGATACACAGAGTGCTGAGTTTCGCGAGGTCAGTGAAGGAATCAACGAGGTTGTCGGCAGGTTGACGCGGGCATTGCCGCATCTGCCCCGCCGCGTCGCGGTTGAACGGATCGATCTGACGTTCAACATGAGCGTCTCTGCTCTGGCCATCTTCGAGCAGCGCCGCGAAGACGAAAACCCCGTTGTGCAGGCAGATTTCGATACGACGGTGGATCATCTGGTCGATCTCGCGGTAGGAGCGCTGACCGCGCCCCAAAGCACACACAAACGCACACGAGCAAAGCGGCTGCACGCGTCGACTGACGTGTGACCCCGCGACACGACACGACAGGACGGAGTCATTCGATGGCTACCCTTACATCATCACGAACAGTCCAAATCGGCAATCACACAATCGAATTCGGACCACGCGGAATGAGGCGCAATCCGGAAGGCGTTGAATCGAGGCCGTACGAGCGGTTCACTCTGACACCCGTCACACCGTTCATCGGTGCCGAGATCAGCGATATCGACTTGCGTGATCCGTCGGAGGAGCAGATCGAGGACGTGCGCCGGGCCCTCCTCGAATGGAAGGTCGTGTTCTTTCGGGACCAGCCGATTTCGAGCTTGAATCATCGTGACTTCGCGGCCCATTGGGGTGAACTCGAGGTTCATCCACTTCTCCCGCAGGGAGAGGTCCCGGCAGTCGTCAGATTCGAACGCGGAGAGGACAGTCCAGGAACGGAGAACATCTGGCACGTCGACGTCACCTGGACGAAGACGCCGCCGCTCGGTTCAGTACTTCGGGCGATCGACGTACCGCCTGCCGGTGGTGACACGCTCTGGGCCGATATGGGTAACGCCTTCGACTGCCTCCCCGACGAGATCAAGGACTTGATCGACGGCAAGGACGCCATCCACGATTTTGTGCCGTCCTTCGGACGCGGCATGAGCCCGGAGAAGTTGGAGCAGATGAAGGAGCAGTACCCGCCGGTTCTGCATCCGATGGTGCGTAAGCATCCGGAGACCGGGCGTAAGACTCTGTTCGTCAACAGCCTCTTCACCACCCACATTCCGGATATGGATCCTGTCGAAGGCAACGATCTGCTCAACCTATTGTTCGCGCAGGTCAAGGTCCCGGACTTTCAGTGCCGCTTCAAGTGGGCGCCGAATTCCATTGCCTTCTGGGACAACCGGGCCACCCAGCACTACGCTGCGAGCGACTACTTCCCTCATCGCCGCGTCATGGAGCGGGTGGCCATCCTGGGGGACCGGCCCTTCTGATCTACTCCTGCGGAATGCGGATGATGCACCGGAAGCCGACGTGGCAGGTCGAGGACTCCTCGGATTCGCCCTGCCGCGCGGCAGGGCGATATCGCAAGCAGTAGTTCGGTGCACACAGATGTGAGCCGCCCTTGATCACCCGTCGTGCGTAGGGTTCGCCGGCCAAGGCCTCGGTGGCGAACTCCGCGCGGGGATTGCGAGGAATGCAGCACGACGAGGCCGGCGCGACGTTCTTGGAACTGTGGGCGTGGTCGGACGTGTAGTGATCGGCCGTCCATTCCCACACGTTCCCGGCCATGTCGAGCAGTCCGTAGCCGTTTGGCCGGAACTTTCCGACCGGAGCGGTGCGCTCGTACCCGTCCTCGAGGAGGTTCTCCCAGGGGAACTGGCCCTGCCACACGTTGCCACCGGGCCGCCCGCCCGGAGAGTCGTGATCGCCCCACACGTAGGCCTGGCGATCGAGTCCGCCGCGGGCGGCAAACTCCCACTCGGCCTCGGTCGGGAGTTCCTTGCCGGCCCACGCGGCGTAGGCCTGGGCGTCGAAGTACGACACGTGGGTGACGGGGTGCCGTTCACGTCCCCCGATGTTGCTGTCGGAGCCCTCGGGATGGCGCCAATCGGCGCCGGGAGTGAACGACCACCACCGGGTGTAGTCGTCGAGTGAAACCGGGCCGGGTGGCGAATTGAAGACCAACGATCCCGGGACGAGGAGGGCTGGATCGGCGTCGGGATAGTCGGCGGGATCCGGGGCGATTTCAGCAGTGGTGACGTGGCCGGTTGCCTTCACGAAGCGTCGGAACTCGGCGACTGTCACCGCCGTCGTGTCCATCCAGAATCCGTCGACGGTGACCTGGTGAACTGGGCGTTCTTCCGGATAGAAGTCTTCGGAGCCCATCCAGTACGTCCCACCCGGGATCAAAGACATGTTCTTCGGGGGAGTTGCCGTGGAGTGAGGCGTCGTCATGAATTCAAGAATGGCACGTTGGTCACGCCGATGTGGGGAGAGTCCCACCTGGTGCCCTCGGCAGGATTCGAACCTGCGACCCTTCCTTTAGGAGAG
The DNA here is from genome assembly GCF_056401575.1 of Rhodococcus sp. P4_E4. Lineage (NCBI taxonomy): Bacteria > Bacillati > Actinomycetota > Actinomycetes > Mycobacteriales > Nocardiaceae > Rhodococcus > Rhodococcus sp. P4_E4. The sequence goes on from NZ_JBFUJB010000016.1 coordinate 79,946, forward strand.
GAATGCTCTATCCCCTGAGCTACGAGGGCGGGGAGCGTACCGGCAAGCGCTGAAAACCCTGTGCTGCCGGGGTTTTCGCTTCCCGATACTACTGTTGCATCCGCTCGACCTGTCGGCACGAAGCCTCGGGCGTCACAGCTGCGCTAGTCAGTGTAGCGGCCCGCCGACGAGGTCGCGAAGTCGACGGTATCGCCGGGTGCAAGCAGGAGCCGAACCGATCGCACTGATCGCAATGGTGGTCACTGCGGTGCAGGCACGGCATGGTGCGGGAATGACCCGCAGAATCCGCTTCAACGCCTTTGCCATGAACTGCGTCGCCCACCAATCGCCAGGTCTGTGGCGTCACCCGGAGGACCAGTCGTCCAGGTACACGGATCTGAGGTACTGGACGGAATTGGCGAAGCTCCTCGAACGTGGACGATTCGACGGGCTGTTCCTGGCCGATGTGTTGGGAACATACGACGTGTACGGCGGCAATCACGACGCAGCGCTGCGGCAGGGCGCGCAGGTACCGGTCTCGGACCCGCTACTGCTGGCGTCGGCGATGGCTGCCGTGACCGAGCACTTGGGCTTCGGTATCACCGCAGGTACAGCTTTCGAGCATCCGTACCCGTTCGCTCGGCGCTTGAGCACCCTCGACCACCTGACGAACGGGCGAATCGGGTGGAACGTGGTCACCGGATACCTCCCGTCGGCCGCACGGAACATGGGCGAGGACGACCAACTCCAGCACGACGATCGCTACGACCACGCGGACGAGTACCTCGAAGTCCTCTACAAGTTGTGGGAAACGTCGTGGGAAGACGACGCGGTGGTGCGTGACAGAACCACCGGGGTCTACACGGACCCCTCCAAGGTTCATCCGATCGAGCACGAAGGCAAGCACTTCACGGTTCCGGGCATCCACATCTCCGAACCTTCTCCGCAGCGGACGCCGGTCATCTTCCAGGCCGGCGCGTCGCCACGCGGGGTTCGGTTCGCCGCCGAGAATGCCGAGGCGATCTTTGTGGGTGCACCGACAAAGGCGATTCTCAAAGACACCGTTGCCCGAATCCGAAACGAACTGACGAAGGTCGGGCGCGATCCGTACTCGGCCCGCATCTACACACTGTTGACGATCATCACCGACCGAACCCCCGAGTTGGCCCAGGCGAAGCTCGAGGACTACCGCAGCTACGCGAGTAGTGAAGGCGCACTCGTTTTCACCTCGGGGTGGATGGGAATTGATCTCTCCGGATACCGAGCGGACGAGCCGATCGGGAACGTCGAGAGCAACGCCATTCAATCCGCGGTCGCATCGTTTCGTCAGGCGGACGAGAAGGGCGGCGAGTGGACGGTGGGAGACATCGCGGAGTGGGCGGGTATCGGCGGGCTGGGCCCGATCGTCGTCGGTTCCGGCGAGGAGGTCGCCGACGAGTTGCAGGAGTGGGTCGCCGAGACCGACGTCGACGGCTTCAATCTCGCGTACGCGGTGACTCCTGGAACCTTCGAAGACATTGTGGAGCATGTGATTCCGGAGCTGACGAGGAGGGGCGCCTACCAGAGCGACTACGAAGCGGGGACGCTGCGCAACAAATTGTTCGGGCGAGGGGACAGACTGCCGCTCGAACACCGAGGCCGGAGCTTCGACCGGATCCGCACTGCCGGCTGAGTGGGGATCTCAGGACCAGCCGGGCCCCGGCACGTGCACCGAGGTGGTGAGGTCGATCGCCTCGATGTCCGAAGACCTCAGTTCCTCACCACACGCACTACAACCCAGCCTTGCTTCGAACCGCTTTCCACACGCCTTGTGATGGAGAACGATGTCCGGACCGTCCGCGGATCTGAACCAGCGCTGACCCCACGAGATCATGCACATCACGACGGGGAAGTACGCGGTTCCCTTGTCGGTGAGTCGATACTCCGACCACTGTGGGCGATCCGGAAGCGGCCGCGTTTCCATCACACCGATCTCGGTGAGGTGCTTCAACCGATCGGCGACGATTGCCGGCGGCGCACCGGTGATCTCGGCGAACTCTCCGTAACGACGGGCACCTCGGAAAGCTGCCCCGATGATCGCTGCCGACCAGCGATTGCCGACGAGTTCCATCGTGTGAGCCAGGATTTCCGGTCGGCGTTCGGACTTGGTGGAGCGGCGCCTCGACGTTGCTTCGGGCACACTGCGTGAGAAGTCCCCACTCGGCCCCATTTGGGAGTCCAGGGATCTCACGTCGACGTCCTCGCCGCACTCCTTGCAACGCAGGATCGGAGTGAAGTCGTTTCCGCAGGTGCTGTGCCGTAGTGGCGGTAGTGGCGCGGTTTCATTCGGTGCCCACTGCTTCTCCCACGACCACATGGTGATGAGGACCGGCCAGATCGACTGGCCTTTGCGAGTGACCGAGTATTCGTGCCTTGGCGGGTTCTGCTGGTACTCCCGGCGCTCGAGCATTCCGCCGGCCGTCAGGACTGCCAAACGTGAGGACAGCACCGAGTTGGAGATTCCCCCGAGAGCCAGCCAGTCGTTGTATCGACGCGACCCCAAAAGGGCGAACCGCAGAATCCAGAGGTTCCACTCGTCTCCCAGTAGCCCGAGCGTGACCGCCAGTGCGTTGGGTCCGCCCGCAGGCAACTCGGTGACGCCCACCGACGGCGTGGGTGTCGGAGATCCGGCCGACGCCGAAGATCCGGTTGCATTCACTCGTACCACCCCGAAATCATAGGCCGCGAACCCTGCGGCACCGCGAGACCGTACCGAGTGGTCTGCAGAAAGAGTCGGGAATCACTCGATACGGGCAATGAGTAACGCTTCCTGGGTGATTTGGCAGATCTGGAGTCCGGACTGATCGAAGACCGCGGCATTCACGACTGCTCTGCCGGCATGAGCAGTGGGCGTCGAATGCTCGAAGAGGAGCCACTCGTCCGCTCGCACGGGACGCTGAAACCACATCGTGTGATCGAGGGACACGCCCGTCCAATCCGTATCGAGCGAGTGCTCCTGCCCGATGTCGTAGCCGTGCGGCGTCAGCGCGGTTGCCATCAGCATCAGATCACTGGCATAGGCGAGAGCAGCGACGTGAATCAGCGGATCGTCGCTCAGTCGCTGAGCCGAACGCATCCAGATGTTGCGCGGAGGCGCCGCCGAATGCGTCGTGGGGGACTGCGAATCGATGGGGGACACACGAATCTCGATGGCGGAGAACTCCTCCCACACCTCACCCAGCCCACCGTCTGCCTCGGCCAACTCCTGCAACGTCACGCACTCAGCGGGCGGGAGCGCGGCGGGTACGGCGCGACTGTGAGTGATGCCCTCGTCGATCGAGGAGGCTGATACCGTCGAACGGCAGACGAGTCGTCCGTCCTGGTGGACGTCGACGCCTCTGGTGGACAGGCGCTTTCCGTCCCGAAGGCGATCTACCGAGAACTCGGTCGCGCGATTCGTCGACCCCGGGCGAAGGAAGTGCGTGTGGACGGAACTGATCGCTTTGCCGTCGGTAACCGTGTGCCCGGCTGCGAGAATCGACTGGGCGACCAGTTGGCCGCCGAACAACTGAGGTAGCCGAACACCGTCGTTCGACCCTTGCCACCGGTCCTGGCCGGTCGATTCCAGATCGAAGACGTCAGCGAGACCACTCGTGGGGGCGCTCACGACGCGTGGTTTCGTGCCGGACGGGGTGGACGGGGAAAGAAGCCACTGGTCCGGGCGACGTAGTCGTCGTAGGCCTGCCCCTTGCTCTTGCGCATGCTGCGTTCGAGAAGGGCCTTACCGCTGTAGCTCACCAGCAGTTTGATCATGACGATCGGCGAGACGATCGTGATCAGCGCCAATGGATCACCAAGTGCGAGGATGAACAGTCCGACCCAGACACATGCGTCACCGAAGTAGTTGGGATGCCGGGTCCAGGCCCAGAGTCCACGATCCATCACCATTCCTGAATTGGCCGGATCTGCCTTGAATCGGGAAAGTTGGTAGTCACCAACCGATTCGAAGACGAAGCCGACGGTCCAGACTGCGATGCCGATCGCGCCGAGGACTCCGAGGGCGCGAAACTCGTACATCGCGAACTGGACCGGCAGCGACACCACGAGAATGAGAACGCCCTGGAGGCCGTAGATTTTGCGAATCAGGAACGGAATCAGCGGTCCCTGTTGATGTTTGAGCAGGGCAGTGTAGCGCTTGTCCTGCCCGTGCCCACGGTTTCGGAAGCCGATGTAGAGGCCGAGTCGCATTCCCCACACCACGGTCAGTGCGAGCACCACGAGGCGACGCAGATCGTTGCCGTCCGATCCGATGGACGTCAGGTACGAGACGACGGCGACGACGGCGAAGCCAGGCCCCCAACAGATGTCGATGATCGAGTGATTGTTCATCCGGATGGCTACGGCCATCACGACTGCGATGAAGACGAGCACGGCGAGTGCGCTCACGCCGAAGTTCAGTGCAAGGTCGCCCAATGGGATGTTGGTCATGCGCGCGCTTTCTGATTGTGGTGGTCGAGCAGTTCGGAAGCGAAGTCCGCGAAGGCTTCCTGTGCGCTCGGATAGGTGTGAGGAGTGCCGAGCCGGCTGGTCACGAGCAGTGCGTCGAGCGCTTTGGCATCGAGTTCTGTGGTGGTGGGCAAGAATTCGGTCGAGCCCTCGACGGCGTCGGCCGAACGCACCCCGTTACCTGCCGTGACGATCACCTGCCCGTTGGTCGTGGACTCGGGATCGACGAGGGCAGTGACTACCGGGGCTACCAGGTCGGCCCCCATGATGTCGATGAATCGTGGGTCCATTCCGGACTCGGTCATCTGCGTAGTGGCATAGGGCAGTACGACATTGGTGAACACATTGCGACTCGCACCTTCGCCGGCCGCGGTGCGGCCCAGGGCGATGACGGCACCCTTACTGGCGGCGTAGGCGGACACGGTGGGTTCGCCGTGCAGTCCTGCGGTCGAGGCAATCATCACGATGCGCCCGAATCCGGCTTCGCGCATCACTCGGGAGGCTTCGGCGGCAACCAGTGCGGTCCCGACGACGTTTGTCGTGATGACGGTGCTGAGGTTCTCGGCGGTGGTGCGATGAAGCATCTGTGGACCGCTGACCGCGGCGCTGGTGATGCAGAAGTCGAGTCGTCCGAACCGAGTGAGAGCGTCGTCCACCAACTTTCGACCGACCTCGGGGTCGGTGACGTCGTCGTGGTTGGCGACGGCGTGGCCACCGGCTTCGAGGATTTCGTCGACAACCTGATCTGCAGGGCCCCGGCCGCTCGCGTCGACGGTGCGATTTCGATTGTTGACGATCACCGTGACCCCTCGGCTCGCGAGATGCAGTGCGACGGAACGGCCGAGGCCCTTACCCCCTCCCGTGACGACGGCAACGCGGCCCGAGAGTGAACTGGCGGTCACGAGGCGATCCGTTCGACGAGCACCGCGACTCCGACACCGGCGGCGCCGCTGACCGCGGCCACACCGTAGCGTCCGTCGCTCCGTACCAGTTCGTCGACACACGCGCCGACGAGAATTGCTCCGGTGGCGCCGAATGCATGGCCCATCGCCATCGTGCCTCCGTTGGGGTTCATGCGGTCCGGCCCGGCGTCAAGATCGCGGCGGAACCGTAGGCAGAGCGCGGAGAAGGCCTCTGCGAACTCGAACACGTCGATGTCCTGTGGACGAAGCCCGGCTCGAGCGATGACTGCCTCCACGGCGCTCTGGCCCGCCGTGAGCATGAGAACCGGATTCACCGAAGTCGAGGCGGATCCGATGATCCGTGCGCGAGGGGTCAGGCCGGCTCTGGCCGCGGCTTTCTCGGATCCGAGGAGTAGTAGTGCTGCGCCGTCGGCCATGGCGGGAGAGGATCCGACGGTGTGCAGGTGTTCGATCTTGCCGACCTCAGGGTAGGCGGCGAGCGCGAGTGCATCCTGACCGGCGGCGCCGAGCCCTTCGAAGGCCGGAGGCAGCGCGGAGAGTCCCTCTGCCGTCGTCTCTGCCCTGACCAGTTCGTCGTGCGCGATTCCGGCTTCACCATTTCTGCCGGGAACGGGCACAACGGACCGCTCGAATGCGCCGTTGCGCCAGGCCTCGGCAGCCTTGTGCTGGGTTTCGACGCCGTACGCATCCAACTCGTCGCGGGAGTACCCCTCGATCGTGGCATTCAAGTCGGCGGCAACACCCATATGGATGGAGCCGACCTGCGCGATGGTTGCCGGGTCGGTCCACAGCGGTCCGCGATCACTGAACATCGGAGTGCGGGAGACGCTTTCGACGCCACCGGCCACGACGAGGGAGACGTCGTCGCTGCGAATGCGGGCTGCGCTCTGGCCGACTGCGTCGACGCCGGATGCGCAGAAACGATTGAGGGTCGCGCCGGGAACGGAATCGCCCCAACCGGCAAGGAGTGCGGCGGTTCTCGCGATGTTCGCGCCCTGCTCGTCCACCTGCGATGCGCAACCGAGAACGACGTCGTCGATCCGTTCTGCGGCGAGGTTCGTTCGACCCTGCAAAGCCTTGGCCAGGTGGACGACAAGATCGACTGGGCTGTGTTCGTGGAGGGCACCTCGCGTCGATGCTCGGCCGCGCGGTGTGCGCACGTAGTCGAGGACAAAAGCATCAGTCATTTTCAACCCTTCAATTAGTAGAGTTACTCTGCTAGTTGTAGTACGGTTGCGATGAAATTACAACCGCCGATGCACGGGTATCTCGGTGACGTCACCGATGCCGGATCGGCAAGGGGAGAGGTCATGACTGTTTCGAACATTTGGATTCTCGGCGGGTATCAATCCGACTTCGCACGGAACTTCACCCGTGAGGGACTCGATTTCGCGAACCTTGCCGAAGAGGTGGTGAACCACACCCTGGCCGCGGCGAAGGTTCCTGCCGCCGACATCGAGGTGATCCACGTCGGTAATGCCTTCGGTCAATTGTTTGCCGGCCAAGGTCAGCTGGGTGCGATGCCCGCCACCGTGCATCCAGATCTATGGGGTGTGCCCTCGTCCCGGCACGAGGCGGCGTGCGCATCGGGCAGTATCGCTGTACTTGCGGCGATGGCAGACCTGCGCGCCGGCAACTACGACGCGGCTCTGGTGATGGGTATCGAACTGGAGAAGACGGTTCCGGGTGATGACGCGGCCGGACATCTGGGCGCTGCAGCCTGGGTCGGACACGAAGGTCAGGAAGCAAAATTCATGTGGCCGTACATGTTCGATCGTGTGTCGAAGGAGTACGGGCGGCGCTACGGGATCGACGAATCCCACCTTCGCGCGATCTCGCAGATCAATTTCGCGAACGCGAAGAACAACCCCAATGCACAGACGCGCGGTTGGGCGGTACCCGATCTGCTCGGGAATGCAGGCGGCGACGACGCCACCAATCCTGTTGTGGAAGGTGGTGTTCGACGATTCGATTGCAGCCAGGTGACCGACGGTGGCGCCGGGGTTGTGCTGGTGACGGACAAGTACCTCCGTGAGCACCCGGGTGCTGCGGCGACTCCGCTGGCCCAGATCGCGGGCTGGGGTCACCGGACTGTTGGTTTAGGTCTCGAGCAGAAGCTGGCCCGCGACGCCGATAATCCCTACGTGATGCCACACGTTCGGGATGCGGTGATGGGTGCCTTCTCCCGGGCCGGCGTCGACCTGGCCGGGATAGACGGGATCGAAACACATGATTGTTTCACGGCGAGTGAGTATCTCGCGATCGACCACATCGGTCTGACCGCGCCCGGCGAGTCGTGGAAAGCCATCGAGAGTGGTGACATCGCCATGGGCGGCAAGCTACCGATCAACCCCAGCGGCGGTCTGATCGGCGGTGGTCATCCGGTGGGTGCCAGTGGTGTTCGAATGCTTCTCGACGCGGCCCATCAGGTGACGGGAAAGGCCGGCGGTTTCCAAGTCGAGGGTGCGAGCCGCTTTGCGACGCTCAACTTCGGTGGAAGTACGGCCACCACCGTCAGTTTTGTCGTCGACGCAGTTTCCTGAAAGTGCAGCTCAGCCTTTCCCCATCAGTCGAAAAGAGAATTCCATGGACGTCGAAATCGTAGGCAAGTTGTTGTCCACCCTTCCCGCCGATGACGATCACCCGTATCGCACCGGCCCGTGGCAACCCCAGACCACCGAGTTCAAAGCGGACAACCTCGAAGTCGTATTCGGTGAGGTTCCGAAAGACCTCGACGGTGTCTACCTGCGCAACACCGAGAATCCGCTCCATCCCTCGATGAAGGCTTATCATCCCTTCGACGGCGACGGAATGATTCACATCGTGGGCTTTCGTGACGGAGAGTCGTTCTACCGCAATCGATTCGTACGGACTGACGGGTTGGCGGCCGAGCAGGATGCCGGCGGCGCCTTGTGGGCCGGACTCGCCGAGTCTCCCAAACTCAGTCGCCCCGAGGGCGGCAAGGGTGCGCGCACTCGGATGAAAGACGCGTCCAGCACCGACGTGGTCGTTCACCGGGGGACTGCTCTCACCAGCTTCTACCAGTGCGGAGATCTGTATCGTCTCGATCCGATGTCGGCGGAGACACTCGGAAAGGAAAGCTGGAACGGCAAGTTCCCCTTCGAATGGGGTGTGTCCGCGCATCCGAAGGTGGACGACAAGACCGGAGAAATGCTGTTCTTCAACTACAGCAAGGAAGCGCCGTACATGCACTACGGCGTCGTGGACTCGGCCAACGAGTTGGTCCACTACGTCGACGTCCCGCTTCCCGGTCCGCGGTTGCCACACGACATGGCCTTCACGGAGAACTACGCGATCCTCAACGACTGCCCCTTGTTCTGGGATCCGGTTCTACTGGAGAAGGGCGCGCACGTCGCGAATTTCCATCCCGATATCCCGCTCCGTCTCGGAGTCATCCCACGCCGCGGAAACACCGCTGACATCAAGTGGTTCGAGGCCGATCCGACCTACGTCCTGCACTTCGTGAACGCCTACGAAGAGGGGGACGAGATTGTTCTGGACGGTTTCTACCAGGGTGATCCGGAGCCGTCGGACAACGGTATGGGCAATCAGTGGGAGCGCGCCTTCCGTTTCCTCGCTCTCGATCGCATGCAGACCCGGCTTCACCGCTGGCGTTTGAACCTGGTCACCGGAGCCACGCGTGAAGAGCAACTCAGTGACTCGATCACCGAATTCGGCATGATGAACGGCAATTTCGCGGGTGAGAAGTACCGATACGCCTATGCGGCTTCTGGTAAGCCGTCGTGGTTCCTGTTCGACGGCTTGGTCAAACACGACCTGCTGACGGGGAACGAGGAACGATTCTCCTTCGGTGACGGCGTGTATGGAAGCGAGACCTCGATGGCACCACGCGTGGGTGGTACCGCCGAAGACGACGGCTATCTCATCACGTTGACCACCGACATGAACGAGGACGCGTCCTTCTGCCTGATCTTCGACGCTGCCCGCGTCGGAGACGGACCATTGTGCAAACTTCGCCTTCCCGAACGGATTTCGAGTGGCACCCACTCGACGTGGGCGCCGGGTGCCGAGCTCCGACGCTGGCAGAGTGCCGACACCGCCGCCGAAGCGGTCGGACTGTGACGGGCACGCACGACGCGGGCACCTGGGAGATCCTGCGGCAGGTGGTGATCGGTGCACGAGACCTGGACAAGACCGGTCAACAATTACGTGAAGCGTTTAGTCTGGCATCAGGATTCGCGGATCCACTGCTCGAAGACATCGGTTTGGCCGACGAGACCTTGGCCGTCGGGCCGCAGGCATTTCTCGAGATCGTCGCACCGGTCGACGAGACGGTCTCGCTGGCGAGATGGATCCGCAAGGGCGGAGGGGAGGGCGGCTATGCACTCTCGATCCAGGTTTCGAACATCGAGCCCTATCTGGAACGTGCAGCTGCGGCCGGTGTTCGGACGGTGGCAGATCTCGAGGCCTACGGTCACCGGATCGTCCAACTTCATCCCGGTGATCTCGGACTTCTCGTAGAACTCGACGAGATTCCCGACGCCGACGAGTGGTTCTGGGACCAGACGGAGAAGGAGGTTTCCCTCGATCCACGGGTCGACGACATTCTCGGCGTCGACGTGTCCTCTCCCGATCCGGCCAAGACGGCGGCGCTGTGGGCCGAAGTGTTCGGCAAGAAACTGGATTCGGCGCAATCACTCTCGATTGCGCTGGGGTCGCGCGCCGTGTCGTTCGTTCCGGGCGAGCGGTCGATGCTCAGTGCGGTCGATCTGGCGGCGTCGATCGGAGCGAACACCGTCGAGCCCGGCCTGATCGTCGGCGGCGTCGAATTCCGGATTCACCCAGGCTGAGCGAGCTTCACATCGAACGACAGAAATCGGGGCCGATCGCTCAAAGCGACCGGCCCCGAATTCTTGTCATGGACTCAAGCGAAGTCCTGTCGCAAACGAGTCTTGAGAAGCTTCCCACTCGCGTTGCGTGGCAGTTCCTCGATGAACTGAACTGCACTGGGGCACTTGAAGTGTGCCAGTCGCTCGCGTGACCACTCGATGATCTCCGCTTCGGTGACAGCCGAATCGCCGGAACGAACGACCACCGCAATGGGAGTCTCACCCCACCGATCGGAGTGAACGCCGACTACCGCGACCTCCCGAATGCCGGGGTGGCCGGAGAGAACGCTCTCCACCTCGGCGGGATAGACGTTCTCACCGCCGGAGACGATCATGTCCTTGAGGCGGTCGTGGAGGTAGAGATACCCGTCCTCGTCGAACGATCCGCCGTCTCCTGTTCGGAGCCAGTCGCCGTTCAACATGGTGGCCGCAGTGGCTGCCTCGTTGCGCCAGTAGCGCCTCATGACATGAGCGCCGCCGATGACCACCTCGCCGCGGGTACCGACCGGGACGTCTTCGAGCGTCACGGGATCGACGATGCGGATGGGCACGCCGAACATCGGTTGCCCGACGGACTTCAACCGATGCGCGGTCGACTCGTCGGTCGCCCGATGATCTTCGGGGGTCAGCATGGTGACGCCGCCAGTCGACTCGGTGAGTCCGTAGGCCTGCAGGAAGCTGCATCCGAAAACCTTGGTGGCGTCCTGTAACAGGGGTAGCGGCATGGGCGCCGCTCCGTAGACCAGGAACTGCAGGGCACTCCAATCCGCCTCGCGTACAGCAGGAAGGGAGGTGAGGACGCTGATCACCGCGGGAACAGCGACCGCATGAGTCACCCGGTACTCCTGCATCAGCGCCACCAGCTCCAGCGGACCGGCGATGGTCTTGAGAAGTAGAGCGCCACCGCCGAGCGTCGTGACGAGAGCGAGACCCAGCCCCGCCACATGGAAGAACGGGACCGGGCACATGGCCACGGAATCGGTGTCGAGATCGAGCAGGTGATACATGGTCGCGAGGGCGCGGCCGAGGTTCGCGCCGGTGAGTTCGATTCCCTTGGGGTGGCCGGTGGTTCCCGACGAGTAGAAGATCAGCGCGGTATCGTCGGGAAGGCGTGACACTCCTGGGTCGTCGTCCCCTGCACCGGAGAGCCAGTCGCTCCACGAGACCGAGTTTGCAGAACCGTCCACCGTGACGACGGTCCGGACGCTACCGACCGCCGCGGCGACGTCGGAGAGGCCCTCATCGCCTGCTCCGAGTACGACGACGGTCGGCTCGCTGTTGCTCAGGATGTAGTCGACCTCGCCCGGTGCCAGCCGATTGTTGACGGCCGTCAGAATCGAGCCCATCTTCGAAGATCCGTACAGGACGGAGAGGAAAGACGGTGCATTGGCGCCGATGTACGCCACCCGGTCACCTGTTCGAACACCATCGCGCAGAAGTGCATTCGCGACACGATTTGCTTCGATGTCCAGCTCGCGGAAACTGGTACGGCCGTCATCGGAGATGACGGCGGTGCTCTCCGGACTGGCAATCGCCCGGCTGCGCAGCAAGTCTTCGAGATTCTGCACGGGGCGACCATCGGGTAGGAGCGCGTTCACAGAAGGTTCGCGGGTGGCGGGTTCACGGGTGGCAGTCGAACCTACGGCCGTCGGCTGAGTGGTCATGCTGAATGCTCCAATCTGAAGGGGGCAAAGACAGGGGGTTCGAAAATGCCTGTGGGAGCAGCGAGTACATGCTCGACGGCGCGCAGTGCCGGGCCCGCAGTGATGAACTGACCGGCGGTTGTCCGGCTATTCGGATCTTGTGGTTCGACGAGATTGACGGTCATCACGATCTCGGGTTTGCCGTACAGGTGGACTTCCCACTGATCGCGCCCCGCGTATTCCTCACGATCGGGTTCCATGGTCCAGATGATGGCCAGAGTGAGGAACTGCATTCCGTCGACCATTGCGTGCCAGCGCCATTCGGTGGTTCCGACGGTTCCGGCGGCGATGCGTCCGGCGGCCACGTCGAGATCCGTTCGCGCCGCAACGACCCTGTGATCGGATACGACCTCGTCGTAGGTGATCCCCAGACGTTCGCACATGAACGCGATGGTCTCCAGATACAGCGACGCGTACAGCGAGGGCAACGGCCCGGTTCCGTCCAGTTCCTCCGGGGGCGAACCCATTCCCATGACGGTGAAAGCGAAGTCGGGGTCAGGCATGCCGCGAGCGTCGAGCACCTCGTCGATCGTGATGCGGTCCAGTTCGATCGATGTTCCCGTCAGAGCCAATGCCAATCGCTCACCGATGACGCCCGGGCTCACTCCGACACCGAAGAGCGTCGAATCGCCTTCCTTACATGCTTGGGCGAACATGTGCTCGCGCTCGGTGCCGTGTGCGCGGGGGAAGTGCTGCCCGGCCGTCGTGATCACGTTGATCCCGGCGCGAAGCAGACGGCACAAATCGTCGTCGTGGCGTTCGTACGGAATCTGCAAACGCGGACTGTGGATGAGAACCTGGGGGCGCGAGCGGATGATCTCGTCCACGTCGCGTGTGGCGATCACGCCCGTCGGTGCGCGTCTGGCTATGTCGCCGGCATCGCGCCCGGCCTTGGCGTCGCTGTAGACGTACAGGCCGACCAACTCGAGGTCGGGACGATCGATGATTCCGCGAAGCGCGGTCTTGCCGATGGCGCCGGTCGCCCACTGGGCAACACGAATCGGATCGCTCATGATCGAGTGGTCAGTTCGCCGGCGAAGAGGAGCTTGCCCAGTCCGCGTTCGTACCGAATCGGGTCTCGAGCCAGACGCGCACGGGCGTCGATTGCCATGAAATCGGTGTCGCACGTCCACTCGCCGCGTTGCATGGCGGCGAGTCCGGTCGCGGCGATGTCGAGGGGATTTTCCTTGTGGCCCTGCACGTGTGAAGCCATGCGGGTGTCGACACTGCCGACGATCAACGAGGTGACGGTGATGCCGTGCGGTTCGAGTTCGGCACGGGCGATGCCGCCGAGCGACAGAGCAGCCGCCTTGGCCGGTGAATAGCCGCCCATGAAGGCGGTTGGTGCGATTGCGGCGACTGACAAGACGTTGACTATCGATCCACCGCCGCGGGCGGCGAGGACCGGCGCGAAGGCTCGGATCATCGTCAGCGGTCCGAAGTAGTTGACCTCCATCTCGGCGCGAGCGGCCTCTCGGTCGTCGGCCTCGATCAGCCGATTCCCGGTGAACAGCCCGGCGTTGTTGACGACGACCGAGGTGTCACCGCACGCCCCGGCGGCAGTGTCGACGAGTCCTGGATCGGTGACGTCGAGTTCGACGATGTGCGCACCGGTGGCTCGGAGCTCGGCCGGCACCTCGTCGGGATTTCTCACCCCCGCATAGATTTTGGCTGCGCCCATCAACTTCGCCTGTTGGACGAAGGCCAACCCGAGGCCTCGATTGGCGCCGGTGACGAGGACGGTCGCACCCTCGACCGGAGTTCCGCGAAAGGTTGTCATGAGTTCTCCTGTGTCTGTCGGGTGTAGATGAGGTCGTCGGGGAATTTCTTGCTCTTCTTCAATGACGTTTCAGGCGCGAGCATCCCGAAGATCCAGCCTTCGGCTGTGGCCATGTCGTGGTTCCAGTCCCACCGCAGTGCGCGGTGGCGGATTCCCCACCTGCCGTCCTCGAAACCGAAGCGGTCGATCAGGCGCGCCGCGGTGAGTGTGTCGGCTATGCCGTCCGAGGTCTTGATTCGTGCGAAGGCAAGCACGTACGACTCGACGTGTGCTGTATCCCCGTCGAGTTCGACCAAGACGTTGGTCATTGCGTGGGTGGTCAGCGATCGTGGGTGGGTGATGGCCCCGGCGATGTGGTCGATGTAGTCGTCGGCGGTGCCGGTGAAGACACCCCCGTGGTCTTCGGTTGCGCCGGGCAGATAACACCGCCTGGCGTCCTCGACGTCGCCGCGGTCTGCGGCTCGGAGGAAACGAGCCAGAACCTCGTAGATTTCCTGCTTGGCGACGAGAGCGTCGACCGGGCTGTAGTCCCTGACGTCTGGGCCCCCGCCGCTGTCGACTGCGTGAATGTTGTTGGACCTCACGATGATGTCCCTTCTCGGCTCCGGATCGGGGGCCGCACGTTGACGGAGTGTCTCTGTTTACTGTAGTAATCTCTATCACACTGTTAATTGAAGTGTCACGAGGAGGTGAAACCAATGCTTGGAAACACACCACCCGCACAACCTGGGAATGCACCGGTCGTACTCACGCTTTCCGATGTCTCGATCGAATTCGGCGGAGTCACGGCTCTCGACGCCGTCGGCTTCGACGTCCGCGCGGGACAGATCTGCGGACTCATCGGGCCGAACGGCGCTGGTAAGACCACGCTGTTCAACTGCATCACAAGGATTTACGAACCGAGTCGCGGTGTCATCACCTGGCAAGGAACCGACCTGTTGGGATTGCGTCCCTATGCGTTGGCATCTGCAGGAATCGCTCGAACTTTTCAGAATCTCGCGCTGTTCGGCGGCATGAGTGTCTTCGACAACACCATGGTCGGTGGATCGTCGCGAGGTCGCTTCGGGCTCGCGAGTGGGCTTCTCGGCCTGCCTCCGGCGCGTGCCCGAGTCCGAGAACTTCGAGAGAAGGCCTGGTACCTGCTCGAACGTCTCGAACTCGTCGACGTCGCGAATGCACCCGCGTCCGGTCTACCGTTCGGAACTCTCAAGCGTGTCGAACTGGCACGGGCATTGATGTCCGAGCCCTCGCTGCTTCTGCTGGACGAACCTGCCGGCGGGCTCACGCACAGTGAAGTCAAAGAACTGGGAGAACTGATCGTCTCGCTCCGCGACGACTTCGGCTTCGGCGCGCTTCTGGTCGAACACCACATGGGATTGGTGCTCGGGATCTCCGATCACGTTGTCGCCCTGAACTTCGGCCACAAAATTGCCCAGGGAACCCCGGCGGAGATCCAGCAGGACGACGCCGTGATCAACGCATATCTGGGGCGTGCGGCATGACCCTGCTGAGCGTCGACGATCTGCACGCCGGTTACGGGCGAGGCAATGTACTGCACGGGATTTCGCTCGACGTGGAACCCGGCGGGGTCGCTGTCGTTCTCGGCGCGAACGGTGCAGGCAAGACCACCATGATGCGCGCGCTTGCCGGATTGATCCCGCATCAGGGAACGATCACCTTCAACGGTTCGCCGTTGGGATCCAAACCTGAACGCGCCGTGGCCGCCGGCGTCAGCCTTGTCCCACAGGGCCGCGGAACTCTCGGTCAACTGTCGGTGCGTGACAACCTGCTCGTCGGCGCTGCCCTTCGTAAGGACAAGGCGGAGATCGAAGCCGACATCGAGCGGTGGTGTGAGACATTCCCCGTGCTCGCGAGGAGGTCCACACAGTTGGCCGGTTCGCTGTCAGGCGGTGAACAGCAGATGCTCGCGGTCGCACGGGCATTGATGAGCCGTCCCACCCTTCTTTTGTGCGACGAACCGAGCCTGGGGCTGGCGCCCATCGTCATTGCCGAATTGTTCGACACGCTCGGTGCGATCAACCGCAGCGACGGAACTGCACTGCTGATCGTGGAACAGAACGCCGATCTCGCGATGAAACTCGCGTCGAAGGTCTTCCTGCTCGACGTAGGCACCATCGTCGCTGCCGGAACGCCCGAGGAATTTCGTTCCGACGACGTCGTGCGCAGCGCTTACCTCGGGTACCAGGAGTAAACGGTGACACTCTTTCTCGAACGACTCATTTCCGGATTGACCAACGGGTCGATCTACGCAATTCTCGCGCTGGCACTAGTGGTGGTGTTTCGCGCCACCGGCACGATCAACTTCGCTCAGGGCGAGTTGGCCCTGTTCACAACCTTTGTCGCCTGGTGGCTGACGACGATGTCCTGGCCGATCTGGTCGGCGATCGGAGCGGCCCTGGCTTTGGGGTTCCTGCTCGGAGCATTGATGGAGCGTCTGCTCATTCGGCCGGTTCAGCGTCGAAGCGACATGGCAGTGCTGATCGTGGCACTGGGATTGTTCACCGGGCTCAACTCGTTGGCCGGAATGCTGTGGGGGAGCGATACCAAGATAATGCCGAGCCCGTTCCCCAACGGTCCCACCGACTACATCTCGGTGGGGGGTGCGCGTGTTTACGGCGACGCACTGGGCGTACTGGTGGCGCTCGTTGTCCTACTTGTGTTGATGTCCTTGCTCTTTCGCAAGACGAGAGTCGGTCTGCACATGCGTGCCGTCGCGGACAATGCCGAATCTGCCACTCTCGCCGGAGTTCCGACCAGCCGGATACTCGCAATCGGTTGGGGAGTAGCAGCTGCCATCGGTGCTCTGGCCGGTGTCCTGGTCACTCCGCTCTCGCCGCAACAACTCGGTCTCACGACCATGTTCCCGATCTTCATCGCAGCATCCGCCGCAGCGCTGTTCGGCGGCCTGGACAGTCTCGTCGGCGCCGTGGTCGGCGGGTTGACGATCGGTGTCCTGGAATCGATGCTCAGCGGCTACATTTCGGTCATCGGCGGTTCGCTGCAGCAGACATCCGCCCTGTTGATCATCGTGGTGATCCTCTTCGTCAGACCCAATGGACTGTTCGGTACCAAGAAACTGGAGCGGGTATGACGACGCTTGCCGAGAGAAATGAACCCACCGTCGCCGAAAAGGCAGTCAGGCGACCGCGGGTAGTGGTCGCCGGATCGACGTCGTACCGGATACTCCAGTTGGGTCTGCTGGTGGCTGCCGTGTGTGCGTTGCTTCTCGCGTCACAGAGCGCGCCGTTTCGCGTGGGGCAGTTCACGAGCGTCTTCATCATCGCGATTGCCATTGCGGGACTCAATATCGTCAGCGGATACACCGGACTTCTGTCGATCGGCCATTCTGCCTTCTTCGGCCTGGGCGCGTACACGACCGGCGTTCTGATCGTCGATCGCGGATACTCGCCGTTGACCACGATCCCGATGGCGGTCGTATTGTGTTTTGTACTAGGGCTTCTCGTCGGTCTTCCTTCGTTGCGGATCAAGGGGCTGTATCTGGCTCTCGTGACACTCGCCGTCGCTGTTGCATTTCCCGAGGTGATCCGCAAGACCGGGGATCTGACCGGTGGTGCCGCCGGAATGGTGGTTCGCGCAAATCTGCTCGTTCCGCCGAAATGGACGGGGTTGACCCGAGCCGACACCTACCTCTGGATCTTTTGGGTGTCGGTGGTGACTCTGGCGATCGTCATGCTCCTGATTCGCAATCTCGTCAAGAGTCGATTCGGTCTGGCTATGGTCGCGGTGCGTGACAACGAGATCGCGGCGAGCGCAAACGGCATCAACGTCGCGCGGGTCAAGATTCTCGCTTTCGGGCTTTCCGGCGCGATCACGGGCCTGGCAGGTTCACTGTTCACGATGTACATCGGCGCGCTCTCACCCGAATCCTTCTCGCTGATGAAGTCGATCGAGTTCATCACCGGACTGGTGTTGGGCGGAATCGCAACCCAATTCGGCCCGATCGTTGGGGCAACGGCAGTGGTGTTCTTGCCGTACTACACCGGAAGCGTCACCGACGGCCCCGTGTCGGGAGTGGTGTTCGGCGCGGTGCTGATCGCGATCGTGTTCTTGATGCCGGACGGAATCGTCGGACGGATCAACAGCGTGCTCCGACGGTTCGTCCTCGTGGTTCCCGCAGATCATCCCAAGTATCGCGAGGGTGAACCTCGCACCTGAGCGCCGTCTCCCTCGCCCACTCTCGTTTCCCTCAACTCACAGCAAGGAACTGGACGATATGAAAAGGCAGACCACGATTCCCGCAGTCATCGCCGCTGCGGCACTACTCCTTTCGGCCTGCGGAGGTAGCTCCGACGCAGAGAGCAACACGTCGACATCGGCCGGCGCAGTATCGGTCGACGACTGCAGTGATCCCAGCGGTGCCGCAGCGCCGATCACCGACAAACTCACGGTGGGATGGAGTGGGCCGACGTCCGGCCCGCTCGCCGATGCCGTCGGCAACGTGATCGAAGGAATGCGAGCACGGTTCGAGGTGGAGAACGCGGCCGGCGGCGTCGGCGGCGTCAAGCTCGACGTCGTGGTCAAGGACGATGCATTCTCCCCGGAGCGCGCCAAAGCCAACGTCGGAGAGTTCATTCAGAAGGACAAGGTCGACGTTCTGGGTACCTTCGGGGCCGGACAGTTGAACGCCATCGCGGACGATCAGACCACTGCCTGCGTGCCGCTGCTCTTCGCGCAGGCAGGCATGCCCGAGTTCCGGGTCATCGAAGACTTCCCGTGGACCACGGAGTATCTACCGGATCCGGGCGTCGAGATGGAGGTAGTGGTCGAGAGCTTGAAGAAGAAGTATCCGAACGGCGCCAAGGTCGCACTGGCCACGAACCAGACCGAGTCCGGACAGGGAATCGCCAACGGCTTCAAGTCCGCGATCGAAGGAACCAACTTCGAGATCGCGGCGGAGGAGGCGCTGACCGACCCCAAGACGGCGGCTTCGACTCTCAAGGCCAGCGGCGCCGAGGTTTTGGTGGTCGCCGGTGTCACTACCGACTGCCTCGCGATCACTCAGGCGATCGGACGTGTCGGATGGAAGCCCGACACCGTGATTCAGCCGTCGAACTGCGTCGACGGTGCGACCCTGTATGCACCCGCCGGTGATGCTGCGGACGGGCAGCAGGTGATGGTGTGGCTCAAGGATCCCAACAACGCTCTCTACAAGGACGACGCGGCGGTGCGCGACTATCTCGCCGGTGCAGTGGCTCACGGTGCAGATTCCCCGACCAACAGCTACACCGTGAACGGCTGGGCCATCGGTGACCTGTTGGTGGACAACTTCACTCGGGCCTCTCAGTCACCCGACGGACTCTCACGTGCCACCATCATGAGTGCCGCGCGAACGCAGGACTACCACCCGCCGATGTTCATCGACGGAATCAAGTTCACGATGACCGCGGACCATGCGTTGGGAATCCTGGCCTTTCAGCCGTTCGAGTGGAATGCCGCTACTCAGGCGTTCGAGAAGCAGGGCGACGTGATCGACATTTCCGGCCGTTACGAGAACTGAATCGAGTGCGCGAATGAACAAGACACACAGGGGATTGCATCCTCGCGTCAAGGTGGACGAATACACCTCGAAAGGGTGGTGGTCCGACGAGACGATCGATCACGTGTTCCGGGCGCAGGTGCGGGCCCGAGGGGACGAGCTTGCCGTAGTTGATCCGGCGAACCGCAGCGAGTTGTCCGGCGGAGATCCACGACGCCTCAGTTGGAACGAACTGGAGAGCGAAGTCATCTCGCTCGCTGCGCGCTTCACCGAGGCAGGCTTGGGCCGGGGAGACGTTCTGGGCGTTCAGATGCCTAACACCGTCGAACTGGTCGAGGTCTACCTTGCAGCGTGGTCGCTGGGGATCGTGGTCTCACCCTTGCCCATGCAGTACCGCGAACGTGAAGTGGAAGGAATGGCCAATCAGGCGGCGTTTGCAGCATTTGTCACCGTGCCCAGCTTCGGGGACAGATTCCCGGCTACGGAGATCGCTGCAATCAGATCCCGAATTGCCTCTCTGAGATCGGTATTCGTCTACGCTCCCGAATCAGAGCTTCCGGCTGAGCTTCCTACCGGCGTCGTGGGGCTGAGTCCTCGGGCAGCCACCGAATCGCAGCGAAGTGCTCTGGACAGACGAAACACCGAAGATCCGAACGACCCCAACGACGCGATGACGATCTGTTGGACCTCCGGAACCGAAAGCGAACCGAAGGGGGTCCCACGTTCGCACTACGAGTGGCTGGCCATCTGCTGGGCCACGATCGATGCTCCCGACATCGTCGTCGACGACGTCCTGCTTAACCCGTTCCCGATGGTCAACATGGCCGGAATCAACGGAATGTTCCTGCCCTGGCTCCGCACGGGATGTGTACTGGTACAGCACCACCCGTTCGACCTTAGAGTGTTCCTCGGACAGATCGAGGCCGAGCGGGTGACATACACGGTAGCGCCGCCTGCTCTGTTGTGGATGCTGCTCGCCGACGAGTCGATGCTCGCGGCGGTCGATCTGTCGAGCTTGACGCGGATAGGTTCGGGTTCTGTGCCACTGCAACCTCCGATGGTGCGGGGATGGCAGGAGCGATATGGAATCGGAGTCATCAACTTCTTCGGGTCCAATGAAGGCATCAGTCTGCTCTCCTCGCCTGCAGACATGCCGGATCCGGACGACCGCGCACGGTACTTCCCTCGTTTCGGTGTCGAGAACTTTCGCTGGAGCACCAGGATCTCGGACTGGATGGACGTTCGCTTGGTCGACGTGGTCACCGGCGAGGACATCACCGAAGTCGGACACCCGGGTGAGTTGCGAATCAGCGGACCGACAGTCTTTGCCGGCTATCTCGGCGATCGGCCGTCACCGTTCGACGAGCGCGGATTCCTGTGCACCGGAGATATCTTCGAGATTGCCGGTGATCACGGACAATTCCTACGCTACCTGGATCGAGGCAAGGACCTGGTGATCCGCGGTGGAATGAACATCGCTCCAGCCGAATTGGAGGGTTTGATCGCCGAGCATCCGGCCGTCGCGGACGTGGCCGTCATCGGCGACCCCGACGAAGTGCTCGGTGAGCGCGTCGCAGCAGTGGTGACACTTCGACCCGAGACGGAACTCGAACTCGATGCTCTGGTTGCGTTCCTGAAGGACAAGCGCATCGCGTCGTACAAACTTCCCGAGCGGCTGGAGATTCGGAAAGAACTGCCGCGCAATTCGACCGGAAAGATCCTCAAGCGCGAGCTTCGACAGAAGAGTGTGGCATGAGTGTGATGAACGACAGTGACAAGCTTGCGTTGGCGCGTGAGATGTTCCAGGCGTGGGACGTCATGGACTGGGCACGCGTCGTCGACCTGTTCGCCGAAGACGGTGTGCTCCACAGCGTGATGCAGGAACCGCTTGTCGGCAAGGAGGCTGTAGCGGGCCGAATTGCATTGCTGGCAAGCAAGTGTGAACGGATCACCCTGAAGATCGAGTCGCTCGGCGTGATCGACGGCAGGGTTTTTGTACAGCGAGTGGACGATTTCCACTTCGACGGGACCCACGGCGTCGTTCCTGTTGTCGGAATCCTCAGCATGGCAGACGGGCTGGTCACAGAGTGGCTCGAATACTACGACCGTCCGACACTCTTGAAGGGAATGGGTCTTGTCTCCGATTTCGAATAGCGGGATTTCGAATAGCGGGATTTCGAATAGCCGACTGCCGACGATCGATATCTCCCTGGGCTTGTGGCAGGACCGTCCGCCGCGGGAGGTGACCACTACTGCACGCCTCGCCGACAAACTGGGGTTCGGCCGAGTGTGGGTGGGGGAGATGGCGACGTACGACGCCTTTGCTCTGGCGACGTCAGTCGGCGCCGGCTTCGAGCACTCCGAGTTGGTGGTCGGTCCGCTCGCGGTGACGGTTCGTGATCCGGCGATGATCGCGATCGGGGCGGCGTCGGTAGCCGACCTGACCGGGCGTCACGTGTCGATAGCGTTGGGCACGTCCAGCACTGTCGTGGTCGAAAAATGGCATGGGCGAAGCAGATCGGGGGCCGCACGTGCACTCGCGGAGTCAGCCTGCGCTGTGCGAGCGCTGATGGACGGCGAGCGGGGCGAAGTCGCCGGAACGGTGATGCGGACCAGCGGATATCGACTGCGACTTCAGCCGCCGGGTGGGCGGCTGATCGTTGCAGCTTTCGGAGACAAGGCCCTTCGCGCCGCGGTGGAGTTGGGCGACGAACTGGTGCTCAATCTGGTCAGCCCGGAGCAAGCGGGGCGCCTGATCGCACGGTGCAAGGAAATCGCGGCTGAAATGGGAACGCCGATGCCCCAGGTGTCGGTTTGGGCGCCGGCGGCCGTGGCAACCGAAGGCCCAACTCAGATGTCGATCGATCAGCTCAGACGTGGGCTTGTGCCGTATCTCGCTGCCCCCGGGTACTCGGACATGTTCGTGCGAGCAGGGTTTGCATCCGTGATCGAGGCAGCCAGGGCCGGGACCGCGCCTCGAGAGATCTTGAGTCAGGTCTCGGACGCGATGGTCGCGACGGTGGGAATCGTGGGAACCGCGGCCGATGCGCGCGAGCAACTCGAGGCGTATCGAGCGGTGGGCGTGGACACCGTCGTGGCCGTGCCTTCATCCACTGATTCGGATCCGGCCGGGCAAGTGACGATGGAACTTCTTGCCGAGATGGTATGACGAATCCCCGACGAACTTACTCTAAGGTAAGTTCGTCGGGGATATGTCGAATCGGAGGAGTTGGCATCCAGATAGCATCAATGCCGCGACCGGTGGCAGTGATCGTTGGGCAAAGCTCGAGTGGCCGTGCGGATCTACAGGCCTGGAAGCCTGTTTTGCCGCCGGGATCACAGTGTTCCTCGACATCCCCCGCCGGATCAGTCCCGCATAATGTCCATGGTCCCACGAGCGGCGAGCAGCATGTTGGTCAGTCGTTCGGGTGAACTCGGTAGGATCTAGCCATGCCTAGGATCGAGAACGATGAACCCGCCTCGAGTTTTCGACGCCAGCATCCTTCGAAGGGTGAGCTTCAGAAAAGAGCAATCTTAGATGCGTTTCGCGATCTCCTCGCGAAAAGAAACTTCCTCGAACTATCTGTGGCGGATATTGCAACTGCAGTCGGTATCAACCGTTCGAACTTCTACTTCTACTTCGAATCGAAGTACGAGGTGCTCGGTGATCTGGTCGCGGATGTTTGGAGCATATGGATCGAACGGACGGGTGGTGTTCCCCGACGCGCTCACGAATCGATCGAGATATACCACGATCGATTGATCAATGCCGCCTATTCTACGTGGGTTGACCACGATGTAATTTTGATTGCTGGAATGCAGGCCGTGGGCATCGACGCCGATATTCGTCGCCGATGGTTGGCGCTACTGGGCTCGTATACCCGCGAATACGCACATCAAATCGAAGTCGACGCGGCGGCAGGCGTGGCTACGCCCATTACCAACGATTACGTGGGATTGGCCACTGTTCTCAACGACATGTGGATAGTTGCCTATTATCAAGATCGCTTGGCGAAGCCTCAGGTAAGTGAAACCGAACGAATGATGGATAATCTACGTTTAGTGACGCTCAGTTCCGCATGGGGAATAGATCCGCGACGAGAAAAAATCGACAGTGGTGCAGAATGATGCCTCTCACTTTCTCGGATGGCACCATTCTGCATCAGAGTGAATACTCTGTGGTTGTCGTGGGACAGACAATTTCAGAACGAAATTTCGTTTCTACGCTTCGGTCCGCATAGAGAACCTGGCCGGTCGCGACTGAATCGTCACGCTCGTCGGAAAATCCAATGCGGCGACGGCTTCAGGGTTGCCGGTGGGTGCATTGAGCGGAATTCCTGAAAGATCTCACGTCCCGCCTGCGAACTGAACCCATATTCCGTCATTGGGGTGCGGATCACACCGGGCGCCAACGCATTCAATGCAATGCGGGCCCCGGCCCACTCCGGTGCCGAGGTGTTCCTTCGGATCCACAGCGACAACGCGCGTTTGGTTGTCGTCTACATCGGATTGTTTCCGATGGCGTCCACCGCATCACCGATACGCGGGTGATCATAGCGCCCTTGGGTTTTGTGTGGTGTAGAGAAGCTGGACTGGATCGGTCGGCGAGGAAGCCTGTATCAGATTTGGAACGGCGCCTTCGCCCGCGACCTCGAGTCTCGAACCCTCCGCCTCGCGTAACGGCAGGATGTGCTCGACAGTGACCGGGTCGCTCGACACGGTAGTGAGGGCGTCCTCGAGGGTCGGATCGACCAGGACAGCCCGTGCCCCGGATTGGCTGAGAGATACGTCAACTCCCCGACCTGCGTGCGTAGTTCGCCGGCACATATATCAGTCCGGCGCGTGCACACGCCAGGTATCTGATCAATTAGGCGTCGGGGTTGGCGCCGTACGCCGCGACGCGATCACCCGTATTCGGATCGAAACCTCCGAACGGAAGGCAGTGTTGCCGGGAAAGCTCGCGGCGGAGTGTCGCAGGACACCATCGACAGTACCGCCCGTCGCTGCAGCGGACACTACTTCAAGATCCAGTGAAATCTGCTTTTTTGCAAGGCATTTCCTCATATCGACGATTGACAACCTTCAGTCCAGACCTGGCTGCTGCGTGGACTGGGTGGGGTTTACAGATCCCATCCGGGTATGTAGCGTGTCATTAATTGACGGGCTGTCAAGAACTATCGACGACATGTCGAGTTTCGGTCCATCTCTCAGAAAGATTCCGATGAGCAGCAAAGATGTCATCGTCAAAACCCCCGTCCGGTTGCCCGAATCCGGAGTGCCGGTCGCTGTGGACTTCGATCACACAGCACTACTAGCGCGCTACGACGCAGAGCGAGGCGCGCGGATGGCTCGACCTGCAGGCGGATCGAGGGGCGCGGGCGCGCACGACGACGATGCACTTCGGTCGTTGGCCGTTACACCCTTCCGGGAGGTCCATCAAGCGCGTGACAGGGACTTCTGGGGGCATCGAAGAATGGTGAGAAAACGGTGAATTCACCGGACTTGAACTCAACAGGAACGGATAACAAATCATGATGAAGTT
Organism: Rhodococcus sp. P4_E4; assembly: GCF_056401575.1. NCBI lineage: Bacteria > Bacillati > Actinomycetota > Actinomycetes > Mycobacteriales > Nocardiaceae > Rhodococcus > Rhodococcus sp. P4_E4. The sequence goes on from NZ_JBFUJB010000016.1 coordinate 104,747, forward strand.
TCACTCCAGACCCCGCTGGCTGCAGATTCCCAAGCTGTCGCGGACATGTTGGCCGCAGTACTGCCCGTTGGAGGCCTCAGCGGATTGTCCATCACCGACGTGCGCTCAGCCCTCGAGCAGTTAGGTGCGCAACTGCCGGAATTGCCCCAGGTCGGCGATGTGTCGGACCACAGCGTGCACGCGAACGACGTGTCCTTCACAGTCCGGGTCTATCGTCCAGACGTCGACGCTCGGCCAAGTCCCGCACTGCTCTACTTTCACGGAGGTGGGTGGGCCACCGGTGGACTCGACGGGGGCGTCGACTACTTGTGTCGAGATATCTTATCGCGCAACAACATTGCTGTTGTATCTGTCGACTACCGGCTCGCTCCCGAGGACAAGTTCCCAGCCGCTGTCAACGATGCGGTTGCGGCGCTTTCATGGGTTCGAGAGCACGGCCCGGCGCTCGGCATCGATGTAAACCGGCTAGCAGTGGGCGGTGACAGTGCCGGCGCAAATCTTTCCGCCGTGCTTACCCATCTCGATCGCGGTGCGATGCCGGCATTGAAGTCTCAGGTGCTTTTTTATCCGGGGACGGAATATGCGATTGCGCGCCCCTCGTGGGTCGACAACGAGCACGCTCCATTGCTGGCCACGGCTACCGTCTTGTGGTTCTTCGACATATACACCACAAGCGATGAGCGTTCGGATCCGCGCGTATGCCCTTCGCTCAACCAGTCATTCGTCGACTTACCACAAGCGTTGGTAGTCACCGCAGGGCATGACCCCCTTCGTGATGATGCCATCAACTACGCGTCCTTGTTGGAGCGCGACGGCACTTTCGTGAATCACATCAACATCAGCGACACGATTCATGGGTTCATGACGATGCCGAATCTGAGCTCATACAGCACGGTAATCGACCTGGTTACAGCACATCTAGGCGCGACGATCTAGCCGATCTGGGTACGGAGTCTTTGCGGGATCTACAGCAGGGGCCGTATGAATCATGTTGCAGAACACGTTGGCATGACGAATCCCCGACGAACTTACTCTCGGGTAAGTTCGTCGGGGATATGTCGAATCGAAGGAGTTGCCGTGAGTGATCGTGTTCGTGTCGAGGTAGTGCAGTCGGTGGCGTACGTGACGCTGAACCGGCCGGAGAAACTCAACGGTCTCGATCTGGACATGCTCGACGCGCTGGTGGACGCGGCCCGAACGATCAGAACTGATCGTTCGATCCGGGGCGTGGTTCTGCAAGGCGCGGGCGACGCATTCTCGGCCGGATTGGACTTCGCTTCTGCCGGCAAGCAGCCGAGCCGGATGGCCAAGGCCTTTGCGAAATTTCCCGGTCAGAAGACCAACCTCTTTCAACGTGCGTGCTGGGTGTGGCGCGAATTGCCCGTGCCGGTCATCGCGGTCGTCCACGGCCACTGCTTCGGCGGGGGACTGCAATTGGCGCTCGCCGCAGACTTTCGATTCACCACCCCTGATTGCACGTTCTCGGTGATGGAGGCGAAGTGGGGATTGATCCCCGACATGACCGGAACGGTCACGATGCGCGAACTCGCGGCGATGGACGTCGTGAAACGCCTCGCCATGACTGCTGAACTGTTCGATGGAAATCAGGCTCTCGAGTGGGGGTTCGTGAGCGGAGTAAGTGACAATCCGATCAAACCGGCACAGGAACTGTTGTCGCAGATCATGACTCGCTCGCCGGACGCCGTCGCAGGGACGAAGACGTTGCTGCACAAGACCTGGAACCGATCGCCACGCGGTGCGTTCTGGATCGAATCGCGGATCCAACTGGCGCTGATGAGAGGCAAGAACCACAAGATCGTACGCTCCGCGAATACTGCGAAGACGTTGCCGGAGTTCGCCATTCGAAAGTTCGGCTGACAAACTCCGGCATCGCGTCGCCGTGGGGCGTTCTCATTCAGGCCGATTACACCATCAGATCTCGTCCAGATCGGTCCTTGATGAGCATCGTGGCGACGAACGACACTGCGGCCAACAGGGCGAGATAGATCGAGATGGCAAGAGTGCCACCGGTCTTGCCGAGGAGCCATTGGGCGACGGTGGGAGCAAAGGCGCCGCCGAAAATGGTGCCGACGGCGTAGGAGATCGACGCGCCGCTGTAGCGGATCGAAGCTGGGAACAGTTCGGCGAACAATGCCGGTTGAGGTCCGTACGACAGTCCGAGTCCGACCGAGAACAGGATCATTGCCACGTAGATCCAGCCGAGATTGCCGGTGTCGATGAGGAGGAAGAACGGCACCGCGAAGAGGATCATTGCGAGGTTGCCGACGTTCATCACCGTGGTGCGGCCGCGCCGATCCGACCAGTAAGCGCCGATCATGGTGAAAACGCCCCACGTGACTGCACTTGCGAGCGTGGCAATCAGTAGTTCGGTCTTACCCAGGCCGTAGGTCTTGGTTGCGTACGCGACGATGAATCCGCCGATCACCATGTAGCCGTTGCCGTTTGTGCCGATGAAGGAGAGGGCCGCGAGTACGACCTGCTTCGGGTGTTTCTTGAACAGAGTTCGGATAGGCGTGTTGCTCTCGGTGCGGCGTTCCTTGAGTTCGGCGAACACGGGTGACTCGCTGACCTTGCTTCGAATGTAGAAGCCGACGCCGATCAGCACGACGCTGAGCAGGAACGGCACTCGCCATCCCCAGGTGGTGAACTGTTCGTCCGTGAGGGTGAACGTGCACAGTGCCAAAACGCCGGTGGCGAGCAACATTCCGAGCGGTACGCCCATCTGGACGAACGCTCCGAAGAACCCTCGACGCTTGGTGGGTGCGTGTTCGACGGCAAGAAGAGCAGCCCCACCCCATTCGCCGCCCGTCGAGAATCCCTGCACGATTCGGAGAAGGATCAACAGGATCGGCGCCCAGATGCCGATCGAGGCATACGTCGGCAGCACGCCGATGAGAACGGTCGCGGCCCCCATCATCGCCAACGTCGCGACCAGGACACGTTTACGGCCGAGTCTGTCGCCGAGATAGCCAGCCACGATGGCGCCGAGAGGACGGAAGACAAAGCTGATGCCGACCGTGACGTAGGAGACGATCTGGCCTGCCGAGCCCATCGGCTTGAAGAACAGGTCGGCAAAGATCAGGGCTGCGGCTTGGGCGTAGATGAAGAAGTCGTACCACTCGACGGTGGTGCCGACCATCGACGCCATCGCGGCGCGGTCGTACTCCTTCGCGGCGGGCTTGGTGCCAGTTCTGGTTGTGGTCATCGAGCTACTTTCTGCCAGTCACGTGGTTCACCGGCGCGGTGAACTGCGAAGTCGGAACAGGGGAGAAACGCTGTTCGATCTGCGACGTTGCCGGTGTGCTCGGTGCATGCTTTTGGCTGACTCGGAGCGTTCCTGCGCGATCTCATTGTCGATATTGGCAACCGAATGATCGGTAGGTAATGAATTATGCAGAAGTGTGAGCGTCAACACAAGGGGTGCCGGAAAGGTCTGATTATCTGGTGCAGAGCATGCGAGAAATCAGTTGCTCAGGTGTGGAGCGACGCGGCGATCCGCAGATCGATTTCCCTGGCGCTGAGCAGATGGTCGAGGACGAGAACCGCACAACCGAGGATCCCGGATTGTGCGCCGTGGCTGACCGAAGCGATCTGAAGCTTTCGGGTGGCAAGCGCCGTTGCGTTGCCGTAGACGGACTCCCGAAGTCCGGCGAGGAAGAGCTCGTCTGCCTCGGCCATGTCGCCGCCGATGATCAGGACCTCGGGATTGAGGAGGTTGACCGCGCCGGAAATGACGTCGCCGATCAGTCGGCCGCTGCTTCTGATGAGCCGGCGGGCTTCGCTGTCGCCGTCCAGGGCGAGGCGGACGACGTCACGCACGTGCCCGACACTTCGGCCCTGATCTCGGAGGGCGTGCACGAGAGCCCAGCCGCTGGCGACGGTTTCGACGCAGCCGACGTCGCCGCAGCGACACTTCATGCCCCGCGCTGCAGCGGTTTTGGTATGCCCGATCTCGCCGGACGCTCCGAGTGAACCGCGTTGGAGGATTCCGCCCATGACGATTCCTGCGCCGAGGCCGGTTGACGCCTTGATCATCAGGAGGTTGGGCGCGCTCTCGCGTCGTTCGCTCAATTCGGCCAGGGCCATCACGTTGGCATCGTTGTCGGCAAACAGCGGCGCCGTGGTCACCGATGCCAGATAGGGGGCAAGAGCGACGCCGTCCCATCCCGCCATCATCGGAGAGTCGAGGCTCGCTCCCGCGGCGACGTCGACCGTTCCGGGAATGCTCAGTCCGATTCCGATGACCTCGGTAGACGCGCGTTGGACCTGGGCCAGTAGTGACGAAAGATGCTCGGCAATTTCGGGCATCAGTTCGTCGGGGCCGACCCCGACCGACTTGTCGATGTCTTCTGCGGCGAGGATCGTGCCCGCCAGGTCGGTGACGGCAAGTTGTGCCCGCGATCGACCGATTGCCACGACGAGAACCACGCCGGACGAGTTCGCGAAGGTGAGAGTGGACGGCGGCCGGCCGCCCGTCGACGGGCCCTCGTCGTCATCGGCGATCAAACCAAGCGATTGAAGTGCTGCAACCCTGGCCGATACCGCCGTCCTGGACAGGCCGGTGAGCTTCCCGATCTCGCTGCGCGTGGTCGCGGAACCGCTGCGTATCAGCGTGAATACCTCTCCCGCGGTAGCCGGAGTCGTGGACGGTCGGGTCATTGTCCTATTCAAGCATTCCTCGTCGGTAACTTCAGCGTGCGAAAGTTCGCATACTTTGTCCACAAAAAGACGTAAGTAGGTCTTGTGAAAAAGCAGAAGTAGGCATAGTCTGTGTCTTGACTCACTGCCACGGGCGTCCGAGGAGACGAGTCGCAGTTTCTGTGAAGCAGGGCGCACAAACAGGGGAGAACCTGATGAGCCGCACCGATACACAAGAGATCGTCGAGTTCGCACGTAAGTGGCAGCAGTTCGACGGTGGACCTGACGAAGAGATCTTTGTAACTTTCGGCCTCGCCCCGGATGAGTATTTCCGCAGGCTGCAGGCAATTCTCGACGACGGCGTCGTAGCGCTGACTCCGCCGGTCACCGGCGAACTCGCAACGGTCTGTGCACATCGACTCGGCCAATCGGCCAGGCGTCGATAAGTCCGACCCGGCGTCAGCCCCGAGTCACCCGAATCCGTTTCACCCGAGTAAGGAATTGAGGTCGCCATCATGCACAAGCACCTTCCGATGCCGTACCCGACCGCCGAAGTGTGGGACTGGCAGCTGCAGGGAGCGTGCCGTGGGCACGATTCCGCGGTCTACTTCCACCCGGACGGCGAGCGTGGACACGCTCGCGAGAACCGTGAACGCAACGCCAAGAAGGTCTGCGCGACGTGCCCTGTACTCCAGCAGTGCCGCGAACACGCACTCTCCGTCCACGAGCCTTACGGCATCTGGGGTGGAATGACGGAGACCGAGCGCGCAGAATATGTGCGATCGCTGCGTAAGCGCAGCAACCGGATGCCCGCGGTCGCCAACGCGAGCTGACGGTCCTTCGGAAAGGACGCCAGTGTGACCCTCGTAGCCGGTATCGATTCGTCTACCCAGTCGTGCAAAGTCATTGTCCGTGATGCCGATTCGGGAGAACTGGTACGAGAAGGACGGGCGGCCCATCCCGTCGGTACCGAGATAGATCCGACATGCTGGCTCGAGGCGATGGACAATGCAATCGCCGCGGCGGGTGGGCTCGGCGACGTCGCAGCGGTATCCGTCGGAGCTCAACAGCACGGCATGGTGTGTCTGGACAGCGGCGGCGAGGTCGTCAGGCCGGCGCTGCTGTGGAACGACACTCGTTCGGCGAAGGCTGCGAAGGATCTGGTCGAAGAACTCGGCGGATCGAAGGCGTGGGCCGACGCGGTTGGCGTAGTTCCGGTCGCCGCGGTCACGGCAAGCAAGCTTCGATGGCTCGCAGATCACGAGCCAGGCAACGCCGATCGCACTGCCGCGGTGTGTCTTCCGCATGACTGGCTGTCCTGGAAATTGGGCGGGTCCGGTTCAATCGAGGAGCTCGCCACAGACGCGGGCGACGCAAGTGGAACCGGCTATTACGCTGCCTCGACGCGCGAATACCGTACCGACTTGCTGGCGTTGGCATTTCGCGATCGCACCCCCCATGTTCCCCGAGTTGCATCGCCGAACGACAAGATCGGAAGCACTGACTCCGGGGGAATCATCGGACCGGGTACGGGTGACAATGCCGCAGCCGCACTGGGTTTGGGAGCAGTCCCCGGTGACGTGATCATCTCGATCGGAACATCCGGCGTCGTGTCGGCTGTATCGGCCACCCCCACGCACGATCCCAGTGGAAACGTGGCAGGATTCGCGGACGCAACCGGTCTGCACCTGCCGCTCGTGTGCACTCTCAACGGCGCGCGCATTCTTGATGCGACGGCGTCCATTCTCGGTGTCGATCACGCCGAACTGTCCCGGTTGGCGTTGACCGCGCCCCTCGGAAACGACGGACTGGTCATGATTCCGTACTTCGAGGGCGAGCGGACGCCCAACCGCCCTGACGCCACGGGAGCGATGCACGGTTTCCGGCTGCAGAATTCGACGCCGGCGCATTTCGCGCGCGCCGCAGTCGAAGGGCTCCTGTGCGGCTTGGCCGACGGCGTCGACGATCTGGTTCGTCAGGGCGTCGAGGTGAAGCGAGTTCTCCTCGTCGGAGGCGGAGCGAAGTCTCGCGCTCTCTGTGAGATTGCGCCGGCAATTCTCGGAGTGCCGGTCGTAATCCCTGCTCCGGGTGAGTACGTCGCCGAAGGGGCATGCAGGCAAGCAGCATGGGCACTGTCCGGGGACACGCAGCCTCCGGTGTGGCCGAAACCGGAAGAGCGACGATTCGACGCCGAACCAGCTCCCAACGTGCGCGAGCGCTACGCGTCGTTGCGCGAACTCACCGAAGGCGTCTGAGCGCTCCCTACAGAAGCCCGAACTTCCGCACTGCGTCGAGTAGCGCGTGCGGACGTTCGGTCGTCGGCAGGGGATCGACGAGTGCGAACTGGCAACCGATGTCTCGGGCCGCGCCGTCGGCGACGTCGCTGTCACCGATCATCAGGGTCTGCGCCGCATCCACATCCAGCTGTGCCAGGGCGTATTCGAAGATCGCGGGTTCCGGTTTGACTGCACCCACCTCGAACGACAGGACGAACTCGTCGACCCAGACGTCCCAGCCGCGGTCGACGAACGCCGGACGGATGTCGAAGGCGATGTTGCTCAAGACGGCAGTGCGTACGCCCTTCTCCGACAATGACTTCAGGACCTCACCGGTATCCGGGTACGGCGACCACTGGTCCGGATCGACCAGCAGCGCGTAGAAGGCTTCGGCCCGAACCGGATCGGGCACTCCGGACTTGCTCAACACGTCGAGGTACGCCTGACGATGCAACTTCGGATCCCGGTCGCGGTTCTCCCACGCGTAGATCCCGGCTTCGTCCATCTCGACGGTTCTGCCCACCGGCGCGGTCATCCGACGCATCAACTCGGCTTGAGCGTGCACGTCGAGCGGATCGCCTTGGTGATCGACGAGGTGCTCGGTCCAATCGTCGCTCTCCTCCAAACGGAAGAGGGTTCCGGAGAAATCGAACAGCGTCGCGGCGATATGTCCGTCTTGATGGGCCGTGCTGTCAGTGTTCACCTCGACAGGTTATCGGCGTCCGCTTTCCGATGCTTGATGTGAGCCAGTGCACGCGTACTTTGAGAGAGCACATTTTCCGAGGTTCCCCCGACGGGCACGATTTCGATGCCCCGGATGAACCGTATGACGAGGGGGATCCTCCGTGTCCGACCACGCGAATACACCAGACCTGACGAAGCCGTCCGGCGAAGACCCCCACCTCTCACGTCAGCTGTCCAACCGGCATATCCAGCTGATCGCCATTGGTGGTGCCATCGGCACCGGACTGTTCATGGGATCGGGCAAGACGATCTCGCTTGCCGGGCCTTCCGTGATCTTCGTGTACATGATCATCGGCTTCATGCTCTTCTTCGTCATGCGGGCGATGGGGGAGTTGCTGCTCTCGAACATGGCGTACAAGTCGTTCTCCGACTTCGCCGCGGATCTGCTGGGCCCCTGGGCGGGATTCTTCACCGGCTGGACCTACTGGTTCTGCTGGATCGTCACCGGCATCGCGGACGTCATCGCGATTTCCGGGTATTTCAAATACTGGTGGCCAGGTCTTGCAGCATGGATACCTGCTTTGCTGACGATCGCGGCGCTGCTTCTCCTCAATCTCCCGACCGTTCGCGCTTTCGGTGAAACCGAGTTCTGGTTCGCGCTGATCAAGATCGTCGCCATCGTCAGCCTGATCATCGTCGGCATCGTCATGGTCGTCTCCGGGTTCACGGCGCCGAATGGTGCCACCTCGGGTATCGACAACCTCTGGAACGACGGCGGCATGTTCCCGACCGGATTCATGGGCTTCGTGGCCGGCTTCCAGATCGCCGTGTTCGCCTTCGTGGGAATCGAGCTCGTCGGCACGACAGCAGCCGAGGCGAAGGACCCGGAGAAGAACCTGCCGAAGGCCATCAACTCCATCCCCATTCGTGTCCTGCTGTTCTACGTCGTTGCACTGACCGTGATCATCGCGGTGACTCCGTGGCGCGAAATCAGCGCTGACAAGAGTCCGTTCGTCGCCATGTTCACACTCGCCGGCCTCGGCATCGCTGCATCTGTCATCAACTTCGTCGTGCTGACCTCCGCTGCATCTTCGGCCAACTCGGGTATCTACTCCACCTCGCGCATGGTGTTCGGCCTTGCACAGGAGGGCGACGCACCGCGGGCACTCGGCAAGCTGAACTCGCGCAAGGTCCCCGCGAACGCCCTGATGTTCTCCTGCATCTTCTTGCTGGCGTCGTTGATCCTGCTGTTCTCGGGCGATTCCGTGATCGAGGCCTTCACCGTCGTCACGACCATCTCGGCGCTGCTGTTCATGTTCGTGTGGACGATCATCCTGGCGAGTTACATGGTGTACCGGAAGCGTCGTCCGCACCTGCACGAGGCGTCGAAGTTCAAGATGCCCGGCGGCATCGTGATGTGCTGGGTCGTGCTCGCGTTCTTCGTCTTCATCCTCTGGGCGCTGACAACCAAGGACGACACCCTGCAGGCACTTGTCGTCACACCGATCTGGTTCGTGGTTCTGGGTATCGCGTGGGCGATCATTCGTCGCCGACCCGCTCACCGGGCACGATACGACGCATTCAAGTCAGAACTGGACGCCAGCCGACAGAACGGCGAGAAATAGTTTTGGTCAAGATCGGGTAACGGTGGCGGCCGCCTTGATCAAACTGTTACATTCTTCGGCAGACAGAGGAGCGGGCTTCATCAGAAGGACGCTGCACGCCGACGACTGACGGAGTACACACTGTGGGAAACCACCACCGCACGGGCAATGACGATGTTGTCTTCGAGATCGATTCCGAGGCAGCAAGCGGCCGCCACCGCACCCCGTCGGCTGGCCCTGGTGCCGGTGTCAAGGCGGGTGTCGTAGCTGCGGCTACCGGTGCACTCCTCGTCGGTGCAGGCCAGATGGGTGCAGGAACCGCCGCTGCGGCGCCGGCAACACAGACCATCGCCGGCATCGAAATCCCGCAGGGTCTGCTCCCCGAGGGCGTTGTCGTTCCGGCTGAATTGGCGGCACTTCCCGCTCTCGACATTCCCGAGCTTCCCGATTTTGCTGCCGATCTCAACACGCAGGCACAGCAGTTCCTCGCGGGGATCAACCCCGGCACCTCTGCTCGCACCGTGCAGCCGGTGTCCGGAACGCTGACCTCCACCTTCGGTTCGCGCTGGGGAGCACACCACGGCGGTCTCGACATCGCGGCTCCGATCGGTACGCCGATTCTGGCTGCAGCAGACGGCCAGGTCATCGACGCCGGCCCGGCGTCAGGTTTCGGCCTCTGGGTTCGCGTCCAGCACGACGACGGCACGGTCACCACCTACGGCCACGTCAACGACTACCAGGTCAACGTCGGCCAGCGCGTCAATGCGGGCCAGCAGATCGCCACAGTGGGTAACCGTGGACAGTCCACCGGCCCGCACCTGCACTTCGAAGTTGCCGAGAACGGCGCAAAGGTCGATCCCGCAGCGTGGCTGCAGGCTCGCGGCGTGGCTGTCACCTGGGTAGACAACTCGTAAGAGAAACTTTCGGAGAACTGCGGTGGCGTCGGGAAATTCTTCCCGGTGCCACCGCAGTTCTCGTTTGTCGGTGACACCGGCCGGATAGCCTTCAGTGACGTTGATCGTCGAAGGGGGAATGCGCGATGGGTGCAGAAGTCACGGCGCGAGAATTCACGCGGGCGGACCGTAGGCTCTTTCGCAAGAAAGTGCGGTCATGCGTCGACGCCATGAAGCAGATGCTCGATGGTGGTGACTTCCGAGACGCCGTCGACAAGCCGGCGCCGCTGCTGGGCATGGAGATCGAATTCAACCTGGTGAACGGGGACATGGCTCCTGCGATGTCCAACCGTGAAGTGCTCGAATCCATCGACGACGCTGCGGTTTTCCAAACCGAGCTCGGACAGTTCAACGTCGAGATGAACGTTGAACCCGGCCCACTCACCGGTGATGCAACTTTCGAATTGGAAAAGAAACTGCGCGCCTCCCTCGACGTCGCAGACGCGCGAATTCATGCGCACGACGCCGAGATGGTGATGATCGGGATGCTGCCGACTCTGCAACTCGAGCATCTCGATCGAGAGTGGATCACCGCGAACCCGCGCTACGAATTGCTCAACGAGCAAATTTTCACCGCTCGCGGCGAGGACATCGAACTCGACGTCGAAGGTGTCGCGCTACCTGGCAGCGACGTGGAAATTCTTCGGGCCGATACCAATTCGGTAGTCCCGGAGGCGGCATGTACGTCCATGCAGTTGCATCTCCGCGTTGCGCCGGAAGAGTTTGCCGCGCATTGGAATGCAGCGCAGTGTCTGGCCGGCGTACAGGTGGCGTTGGCGGCCAATTCTCCTTTCCTGGCAGGCAAGGCGCTCTGGCACGAATCGCGCATCCCGATCTTCGAGCAGGCCACGGACACAAGAACTTTCGAGCTGAAGAACCAAGGTGTGCGGCCGCGGGTGTGGTTCGGTGAGCGGTGGATCCACTCAGTGCTCGACTTGTTCGAAGAGAATTCACGGTACTTCCCGGCCCTGCTGCCTGACGTGTCGGACACCGATCCACTGGAAGTGCTCGCGGCGGGCGGGGTTCCGGAGTTGAGCGAGCTTCAGATGCACAACGGCACGGTCTATCGCTGGAATCGTCCGGTGTACGACTGCTCGGATGGCAAGCCGCACTTGCGTATCGAGAATCGAGTGCTGCCGGCCGGACCGACTGTCGTCGACATCATGGCCAATGCGGCCTTCTACTACGGCACAGTTCGGGCGCTGGTGAACGCGGAGCGGCCACTGTGGTCGCACATGTCGTTCCATGCGGCAGAAGAGAACCTGCACATCGGCGCCAAGTACGGACTCGACGCAACTTTGTACTGGCCGGAGATCGGTTGGGTCGGTGCCGACGAGTTGGTCCTGCGAAGGCTGCTGCCGTTGGCGGACGAGGGTTTGGCGGATTTCGGATTGTCCGCCGCGGCCCGCGATCGGTATCTCGGCGTCATCGAGGGGCGGTGCCTGAATCGGCAAACCGGTGCCGCCTGGCAACGAGAGCAAGTGGCGCGCGCGGAGGCCTCGGGCGCGGACCGCTCGACTGCGCTCACCGGAATGCTCCGCGGTTACGTCGAGAACATGCGGGCGGGAGATCCCGTTCACACCTGGTCCTGATTGCTCTGCTAATTCTCCTATCCGTCAACAGTTTCGGGGACCTAAGTCCCCGAAATGAAGAGGGGGCGACCCCAAAAAAGCCGGACAAGTGGGATGGTTAGAGTGAAAGTGGCTCGGTTACTTCTTCAGGAAGGTGGGCACATGAGTTCACGCGAACATAACAGTGTTGTTGTCGGAGTCGAGGGTTCGGACACTGCGTCCACTGCGCTCCGCGAGGCCGCGAAAATCGCCGCCCAGCGCGAATTACGACTCGACATCATCCACGCTCTCGACTTCGCGCCTTACGGTTTCGGCGGACCGTACGTCGACGCGGGTGGGGTGTACGAATGGGTCGAAGAGGCGGGAAAAGCGATCTTGGCAGAGGCGGAACAATTCGCCCATGAGATCGATCCGAAACTCGAAGTTCACACCGAAATCGCCATCGGCAGCGCAACTCAGTGGTTGATCGAGAGTTCGGCGCAGGCCAGGCGGGTCGTTGTCGGAGCGTCCGCTTCAGGCAAGGCGGCGACGGCAGTTCTCGGCAATACAGCGGTCGGTGTTGCCAGTCACGGCAAGTGCCCGGTCATCGTCGTGCGGGACCGCGACGGCGCAGTGCCTTCGGAGGGACCCGTCGTGGTCGGCGTCGACGGCAGTGCGCTCAGCGCGCAAGCAGTGGGCGCGGCATTCGAGGAAGCAGCGTTCCGCGGCGCCGAGTTGGTGGCGCTGCACGTGTGGAGTGACCTCGGCAGCGCGGCATTCGAAGACCCGAGGGCAGCTGCGCTTGCCCCGCAGTCTCTCGAAGAGGAAGAGCACGCAGTACTCAGCGAGAGCTTGGCCGGTTGGTCCGAGCAGTACCCGGACGTGAAGGTCCGGCGCGAGGTATACCTCGACAACCCGCGAGGACGGCTGCTGGACTGGTCGGCAAAGGCGCAGCTTGTTGTAGTCGGCAGCCGTGGCCGTGGTGGATTCCGTGGCATGCTCCTCGGCTCGACCAGCAATACCCTGATCGCTTCGGCCAAGTGCCCCGTCATGGTGGTTCGCCCCGAAGAATCCTGACCTCTCCAGGTTCTCCCGCTACCCCGTTCGTTTCGGTCATCGAATACGAACGGGGTAGTCACATGAATGCGGACTCATGTTCCGTAGTGTTCGATGTGAGTTAAGTGTTCGATGGGAGTACCAAGGCTGTGTGCGCGTCGCACACAGCGGCAATCGTCTGGATTGGGGTTACAACGTGCGTATCGGTATGGGTTTGAACTACAGCGGCGGGTTCGCCGAAACCGTCGAAGAGGTCGGTGACCTGGAGAAGGCGGGCCTGGACATCGCCTTCGTTCCGGAAGCGTATTCCTTCGACGCGGTCAGCCAGCTCGGTTACCTGGCGGCCAAGACGTCGACCATCGAACTCGCTTCGGGAATCTTCCAGATCTACACCCGTACGCCCTCGTTGACCGCCATGACGGCAGCGGGCCTGGACTTCGTCTCCAACGGTCGCTTCGTTATGGGCCTGGGTGCTTCCGGACCGCAGGTGATCGAGGGATTCCACGGCGTCAAGTACGACGCTCCGTTGGGACGCACGCGTGAGGTCGTCGAGATCTGCCGTCAGGTGTGGCGCCGCGAGAAGGTCGAATACCAGGGCAAGTACTACCAGGTTCCGCTCCCTGCCGAGAAGGGCACCGGACTGGGCAAGCCGCTCAAGCTGATCAATCATCCTGTGCGTGAGCGCATCCCGATCCTGATCGCTTCGCTCGGACCCAAGAACGTCGAACTGACGGCTGAGATCGCCGAAGGCTGGGAACCCATCTTCTTCCATCCGGAGAAGGCAGCAAGCGTATGGGGCGAGCCGATTGCGAAGGGCAAGGCCAAGCGCGATCCGAGCCTCGGCGAGCTTCAGGTGTACGCGTCGCCGGCCCTGGCCATCGGTGACGACGTCGACCACATGCTCGACTGGGTACGCCCGAGCCTTGCGCTCTACATCGGCGGCATGGGCGCCAAGGGCAAGAACTTCTACAACGACCTCGCGGTGCGATACGGCTACGAAGAGGCCGCCGAGAAGATTCAGGATCTCTACCTCGCGGGCAAGAAGGACGAGGCCGCAGCAGCCGTCCCGGACGAGCTGGTTCGCGCCGTGTCGTTGATCGGTCCCGAGAGCTACGTCAAGGAACGCGTCGCAGCCTTCGCCGAAGCCGGCGTCACGACGCTCAACGTCACGCCGTTGGCGGCCGATCGCAACGGCCGTGTTCAGCTGATCGAGAAGTTCCGCAAGATTTGTGACTGACCCTGCCGTGCGACCCTGCCGTGGGGGGGGGGGGGGGGGGGGGGGGGGGGGGGGGGGGGGGGGGGGGGGGGGGCGAATCCGGCACCGGTGGCCTCGTTGACGCCCGAAAGGGATGTTGGCGGGGCCGTTGCCGCAGTCCACCCGAACTCGGAATGTCCGATTCGGGACTCGCGTCGGCTGATGAATCCTTTTTGCCGTCATTGGGCAATAGTGTGAGGGCGAAGAGATTCTTTGGTCGATCGTGGAGGGACGAACATGAGTGCAACCAAACCCGTAGTCGTGGCAGTGGACGGCTCGGAATCGGCGTCGTCGGCTGTCGTCTGGGCCGCTCGAACGGCGGTGGCGCTCGGTCGTCCGCTGCACATCGCGACGGTGGTGCACATCCCCGCTTTCTACTACTCCGAGCCGTACCTCGCCGAGAGCTTCAAGGACGAACTTCGCCGCACTGCCACCGCTCGTCTGGACAGCGCGCAGATCCTCGCGCGACAAAGCATCGACGACGACCTCGAGATCGTCACCGAACTACTCGACGGCAGCGTCTCCGATCGCCTGATCGAATTGTCCAAGGGCGCGTACATCATTGCGCTCGGGCCCCGCGGGCATGGTGAATTCACCGGATTGGTCGTCGGTTCCGCGACGGTGTCGGTCGTCTCGCACGGCGAATCTCCGGTGGCGGTAGTCCGGGGCCGGACGCTTGATGGTCGACCGCCGACCGAAGGTCCTGTCGTCGTCGGCGTCGATGGATCCGAAAGCAGCATCGAGGCAGTCGAGCATGCTTTCGAACAGGCATCCGCTCGGGGTGCAACATTGATCGCCGTCAACGTGTGGAGCGATGTGAGCGTGCAGCCCTCCCTGGGCGCCACTCCTGACGATCCACTGTGGAGCAGCATCCAGACAGGTGAGGAAGTTGTCCTTGCCGAGCAATTGGCTGGTTTCACCGAGCGCTACCCGGACGTCGTCGTCGAGAGAGTCGTCGCGCGTGACCGTCCGGTCCGAGTGCTGAGCGAATACGCGGAGACGGCGCAATTGATCGTCGTCGGCAGCCGTGGGCGCGGCGGATTCGCGGGAATGCTCCTCGGATCGACCAGTCGGGCACTGCTCCATACTGCGGATTGCCCGGTTCTCATCGTCCGGCACGTCAACAAGTGAAGAGAATGCATTCAATGACTTTTGAGTCCACCGTCTCCGGTACCGTTCGACGTGAGATGTCTTTTGGAGGGGTTCGATGACAACGCGGATATTCCTGGTCGACGATCACGAGATCGTCAGACGCGGATTGTTCGACCTACTCGGTGGGGTCGAAGACTTCGTGGTGGTGGGTGAGGCCGCATCCGTGGGAGAAGCATTGGCTGCGGTACCGCAGAGCAATGCCGACGTCGCGGTTCTGGACGTACGGCTGCCGGACGGCAACGGCGTCGAACTGTGCCGCGAACTGCGCTCGATGCTGCCCAACCTGCGCTGCCTGATGCTCACGTCGTACGCGGACGACGAGGCACTACTCGACGCGATCATGGCGGGCGCCTCGGGATTTGTCCTCAAACAGATTCTCGGAACCGATCTGGTCGCTGCGGTCCGCACAGTCGGGCGCGGCGGTTCACTGCTCGACAGTCGGGCGACGGAGGCGCTGATGCAGCGGATCCGTAGCGACCGCACCGCTGATCCGTTGGCCGAACTTTCCGATCAGGAGCGAGCAGTCTTCGACCTCATCGGAGAGGGACTCACCAACCGGGAGATCGGCGCG
Organism: Rhodococcus sp. P4_E4; assembly: GCF_056401575.1. Classification (NCBI taxonomy): domain Bacteria; kingdom Bacillati; phylum Actinomycetota; class Actinomycetes; order Mycobacteriales; family Nocardiaceae; genus Rhodococcus; species Rhodococcus sp. P4_E4. The sequence goes on from NZ_JBFUJB010000016.1 coordinate 120,507, forward strand.
CGATTGTTCCTCGCGGAGAAGACAGTCAAGAACTACGTGACGCGTCTGCTCTCGAAGCTGGGCATGCAGCGTCGTACTCAGGCTGCGGTGCTGGCCACCGAAATCCGCAGCGGCAGTCGATAGGTCTACCGACCGGACTTCGGTCGATTCGAGTTGGTGCGCCCGAGCGGTACTCGCCAGAGCAGGCGTGCACCGCTCGGATCGTGGTTGACGATCGTGCACGTACCGCCGCAATGTTCGGCACGGCGCTCGAGATTGTGAAGTCCACTCTTGTGGAAGTCGGAGGGGAGTCCGACGCCGTCGTCCTCGATCGTGATCGCAAATTCGACGTCCGCGGTGACTGCGATGGTGATGTGGTGTGCGTGTGCATGCCGAAGGACGTTGCTCAGCCCCTCACGCAGCACAGCTTCGGCGTGCTGGTGGATCCCGGGATTCACCAGAGTGTCGATGGCGCCGGAGAATTGGACGCTGGGGGTCACGGCGGACTGTGCGGTGGCGTCGCCGATGACATCGAGGAGGCGTCGGCGCAGGCTCGACGAATCGGTGGCTGTGGGAGTCTGCAGATCGAAGATGGTTGTCCGAATCTCGCGGACTGTCTTGTCGAGCTGTTCGAGGGATCGTTTGACAATCGCGCGCGCCGACTCCGGGAGGGTCTCGTCTGGAAGCGTGCTCTGCAGGCTCATTCCGCTCGCGAACAGTCGCTGGATGACGTTGTCGTGCAGATCTCGTGCGATGCGGTCGCGGTCCGCGAGAACCGATAACAGGCGTTGCGCCTTTTGTTTCTCGTCGAACTCGATTGCAACGGAGCCGAGTTCGGCCATCGACTCGATTCGGGTCAGTTCGTCGTGATCCCAGTGCGTGTTGGTCGAGTTCGACGCCACGATGACCGCGCCGACTACACCCGAGGCGACGCACATCGGTGCCACGACCGCACTTCCGGCCGACGGCACCAGTTCGGTGAGTGCACCTAAAGTGGTGAGTACCTGTAGCTTTCGAGTGCTCCGCACCACGTCGAACGGATAGGTCGTCGCTGGAATTCTGACTCCACGTGACGTGGTTCGGGCGCTGGCTGCAGCGTGAACCTGTGCGTATCCGTTCTCGCAGATCACCACGATCACGTCGTCGACGCCGGTCAGGTCCCGAACGCGACTGGCAAGAAGTTGCAGGCCGTCCTCGAGCGAGTCACCGGCCAGCAATCGCGAGCGAATGGCAGATGTTGCGGTGAGCCATCTTTCACGAGTTCGTGACTGCTCGAACAGTCGAGCATTTTCCACAGCGATGCCGGCTGCGATGGCGAGGGCCTCGAGAATGACCTCGTCTTCTTGGGTGAACTCGGCTTTTCCGCGCTTCTCAGTCAGGTAGATGCTTCCGAACACCTTTCCTCGCATCATGATCGGCGCCCCGAGGAAACTCTCCATCGGCGGATGATTTGCGGGGAATCCCACCGATTCGGGATGGTCGCCGAGATGCGCCACACGCAAAGTCTGCGGGTGATTCATCAGAACACCCAGAACGCCATGACCTTCGGGGAAATGTCCCATGGTCGCGCGTTGGGACCCGGAGATTCCCTCGTACACGAATTCCGAGAGTCCGCCCCCCGGCGCCGCAACCCCCAGGGCGCCGTAGCGGCAATCCAGAACCGTTGTCGCAGAGGTGATGATCCGTTGGAGAGTCAGGTCGAGATCCAGACCGGAACCGACCACCAGGACCGCCTCGAGCAGACGGTGGAGTGTCGGTATGTCTGCATTGGAATCGCCCAGGCGGTCGAGCAACTCGCCGAACGTGCGTGCCGGACTGTGACCCGATGCTTCGACCATGGTCGAAGCATATCGCCTCGCGGAACGTCAGCCCTCCTGACGGCGACCTTCCCACCACGACGACCAGTGATGCTTGATTTCGTCGAACTCGTCATCGCTCAGGTCGTAGGTGGTCAGCAGGATGGACATGCCTCCGTCTGGCCGCTGCGGAGTCACCGACTGGGTCGCGACAGAGAGTAGACCAGGACCGAGATCTTCGACTGTCAACCCGAATTGGTGATCGGTGACGTAGTCGACGACGCCTTCGAAATAGTCGCCGGGAGCGATTGTCGCCGCGTATCGACTTCCCGCTTCCAAACCGATTTCGGTGAGCCCGAGGACGGTTGCCGCATTCTCGCCAGGGAGCAGCAGGCCGTCGAGATAGATGGTTCTTCGCTCAGCGAGTCCGTGGTGCTCCACTGCGAATCTGAGCAACTGGAGGAACGTCGTCCATCCCTCGGTGATGTCGTCGTACCAGTCGTCGTCGGCAGATTTGGCCGGCCGATCGATGCGGACGACCGTCTTGCCGTCTTGTTCGAGAAGTGAGAAGCGGTCACCGTTTCCGAGTTTCAGCGTCAGTGCTTCGGGATCGGCCTCAGCGGTGGAGTAGATCTGGGTGATTTCGTCGTCGAGACCGTCGTACTCCCAGCCGAACCAACGACGAATCAGCGACGGGTCGCGCAGGGCGGGCCACAGAACGGACGGGGCTGCGACGATGGACACTTCGATCACGGTTTCGCTCACCCGGAAGACGGTACCGACTTCAACCCTTCATGGCGACGGTGAGCAGAAATGCAACGTCTTCGAGCGCTTCGACGCTGTGGCGGTCGGCCGGCACGGTGAGGAAATCACCGGTGGATCCTTTCCACTGGTCGCTCCCACACACAAGATTCAGCTTCCCGCTCAGGACCAACAGTGTGGCTTCGCCCGGACTGTCGTGTTCGGCGAGGCTCTTGCCGGCGCTCAGCGCGATCACCGTCTGTCGCAGGCTGCGCTGGTGGCCGCCGTAGACGGTTTGTGAACTGCGACCGCTGGTCGCCGAGCCCGCCAGTTTCAACTGTTGGCGAGCGAGAGCGGTCAGTGACTTCTTGTCCATCGAAGACCTCTCGGAAGCGGTGAATGTCGTTCTTGGAGTATGACCGACTCACTCGCGAGGTGCCTCGTTATCGGCGGAAGTCGGTCAGCGCGTGTATTCCAGCCAGCGGAAGCGCAGCCCGCTCTTCTCCGAGGTCTGCCAGGGCTCGTCGGACTTCAGGTTCCATTCGGGGCCGATCTCGGGAGCAAAGGCATCACCGGCGATGTCGAGGTCGACCTCGGTCACCAGGAGATGCGTCGCGAATGGCATTGCAGCCGAATAAATTTGCCCGCCTCCGACGACAAATACGTCACCGTCCGGCAACGCCAAGGCGTCGTCCAGCCTGTGGACTACCTCGGCGCCTTCGGCTTGCCATTGCGGATCGCGCGTGACGACGATGTTCCGACGCCCGCTGAACGGCCGGAACTTCAGCGGAATGGAGTCCCAGGTGCGCCGTCCCATGATCACCGGATGTCCCATGGTGACGCGTTTGAAGTAAGCCATGTCCTCGGACACGCGCCACGGGATCGTGTTGTCGACGCCGATGACGCCGTCGTGGGCCTGCGCCCAGATGAGGGTGACTGTGCGATCGGTCATCGTCAGACCGCTACCGGCGCTTTGATCGCGGGGTGGTGCTGATAATCGACGATCTCGACGTCCTCGAAGGTGTAGTCGAAAATGGAGTCGCGTTTGTTCAGCTTCAAGGTCGGCAACGGAAGGGGCTCGCGACCGAGCTGCTCGGTGACCTGGTCGACGTGGTTGTCGTAGATGTGGCAGTCACCGCCGGTCCAGACGAACTCGCCGACGTCGAGTCCGGCCTGCTGGGCCATCATGTGGGTGAGCAGCGCGTAGCTGGCGATGTTGAACGGAACGCCGAGGAACATGTCGGCGCTGCGCTGGTACAGCTGGCAGGAGAGCTTGCCGTCGGCGACGTAGAACTGGAAGAACGCGTGGCATGGAGCCAGCGCCATCTGCGGAATGTCGGCGACGTTCCACGCCGAGACGATGATTCGCCGCGAATCGGGGTTGGAGCGCAGGGTCTCGACGGTCTGCGTGATCTGGTCGATGTGCTCGCCCGAAGGGGTGGGCCAGCTACGCCACTGGACGCCGTAGACGGGGCCGAGTTCGCCGTTCTCGTCGGCCCACTCGTCCCAGATGGAGACGCCGTGCTCGTGCAGCCACGCCACATTGGAGTCGCCGCGCAGGAACCACAGGAGCTCGTTGACGATCGACTTGAGGTGGACCTTCTTGGTGGTGACGAGCGGAAAGCCGTCGGCAAGATCGAAACGCATCTGGTGACCGAAGATGCTGCGGGTGCCGGTTCCGGTTCGATCGGATTTGGCGGTACCCGTCTCCATGACGAGCCGGAGGAGGTCTTCGTAAGCAGTGGAGACAGTCACGGGAATCAGTCTAGGGCCTGCCTTGCCGTGCGCCTTTATTAACCTCCCGCGGTTAATAAAGGCAATATAGCCTCGGCACATGCGCGAACTCTTGGTGATCGGTATCGGTGCGGGTGATCCCGACCAGGTGACGGTTCAGGCGATCAAGGCTATGAACAGGGCCGATACGTTCTTCATCATCGGAAAGGGTGACGAGAAGCAGGCTCTGGTCGACTTGCGAACCGGCATCCTCGACGAGCACGTTCACCTCGACTACAAGGTGGTCGAGATCACGGACCCGCCGCGGGACCGAACCCCGACCGATTACGAGGGGGTTGTCGAGGACTGGCACGAGCGTCGGGCCGCGAAATTCGAAGCGGAATTCGCGGCCGAACCTGGCGTCGGAGCGATTCTCGTCTGGGGTGATCCCTCCCTCTACGACAGCACTCTGCGGATCGTCGAGCGCGTGCTCGCTCGCGGGAGAGTGACGTTCGACTACTCCGTCATCCCGGGAATCACCAGCGTGCAGTCGTTGGCTGCACAACACCGAATCGTCCTCAACCGAATCGGCGAACCCATCCACATCACGACCGGCCGCAAACTGGCCGAGGGATTGCCCGACGGTGTGGACAACGCCGTCGTCATGCTCGACGCGCATTGCACCTTCACTCAGGTGGCCGAAGACCATGCCGAAATCTGGTGGGGGGCATACCTCGGAACCGCGGACGAGGAGTTGATTTCCGGCAACCTGCGCGACGTCGAAGACCGGATCGTCGCGCGCCGGGCGGAGCTGCGCGAGAAGCACGGTTGGATCATGGACACGTACCTCGTTCGGCGCTGACACCGACCGCGGATTTGCGGCCTCGATCCTGCGCTCTTGATCCCGAACGACGGTCTGCGCACCTATGATCTGCGCATGACATCGTTCGGGCAGGACCGACTGCAGTCGATTCTGCCCGCTCCGCGTGGCCGTGAAAAATCAGCTGTGAAGTCGGCTTTCGACCTTCTCGTTCAGTGGTATCGGCGTCCTGATCAGTTCGACAGTTTCAATCGATACCTCGCCACGAAGGGCCTGGAGCTAGCCGTCCGATTGCTGGTCATCGGTTCACTGACGACGGTCATCGTTGCGATGACTCTGCTGCGCTTCAGCGACGCGGGCGTGCACAACCACGTCACCAGCGTCGTCAACGCCGTCATCATCGGAGTCACGGTCGCGGTGATCGTGCTCTTCTGCCTTCTGCCCGAAATCACGCGTCGGTGGTCGTACTTTTTTGTCGCCTACTGCGAGGTCGGCGTATTTGTCGGTGTGTTCTTGAACAGCGACCCCTTCATCGGGTTGATCCAGTGCGTGCTCTTGATACTGATCGGTGGTTACATCGCGTATTTTCACAACGCGAGACTCCAGGCGATTCACATCGCCCTGTCCATCGTGGTTCTGGCAGTGGTCGGCCGAAAGGTCGCGGTCTACGCGGATCCTGCGTTGGCCACCGCACTGTGTCTGATCATCGCCACCGGGATCGTGGTCATCCCGTTCGCCTGCCAGTTCGTCCTCTCACTTCTCGGCTCCGACGCGGACAGTTCGGATGTGGATCCGTTGACCGGCCTTCTGAATCGGCGCGGGCTGCAGCGAGCTGTTGTCGAAATGGGGGCAACGGGGCATGCGTCGAGCAAGTCGTCGTATGTCGTCGCGATCGTCGATGTCGATTCGTTCAAGAGCGTCAACGACTCGCGGGGGCACGAAGAAGGCGATCTCGTACTTCGTCAGATTGCTGATCGACTGCGGTGGTGCGGCGGGGAGAAGGCGCTCTTCGCCAGATTCGGTGGGGACGAGTTCGTCTTGGTGGACACGATCGACGTCGGTGCAGCGCCCGCATTCGAGGACAATCTGCGAAGGCACCTGCGAATCGACGATCGTGATCCGGCGGTGACGACCAGCGTCGGAGTCGCGATCACCTCTGCCGAATGGTCTTCGATCATTTCCGACGAGGAGTTGAAGGAACTGTTTCGAGTAGCAGACGCCTCGATGTACCGCGCGAAGGCCGCCGGCGGCGATCGGGTTGTGATGTGGGACGGCAAAGAGTGAGAATTGTCTGATTGCGGGGAGTTGACTGGATTACCCTGACCTTATGGAATCTGCCGAGAGTGTGGAGCGTTCGGACGCCGTCGCGTCTCAACGGCCGCTCTCGGGTCCCGCATTCCGGCTGATCTCTTCTCAACTTGTCGATTGGTATCGGCGTCCGGACCAATTCGACACCTTCAATCGCTATCTCGCGGACAAAGGGTTGACCGTCGCCTCGCGGTTTCTTGTCGTCTGCTCGTTGGTGCTGGTCACCGTGATCATGTTCTTGACTCGCTTCAGTCCACAGGGGCCGACCACTCCGCACGCGCGCACCGCGAACGCAGTCATCATCGTCATAACCGTGATGATGGCTGTCGCCCTCTCGACGAGGCGCAACCTCTCCCGTTCCTGGTCATACGCCTTTGTGCTCTATTCGGAAGTGGGAATAGCGGCCGCAATGCTGTTGTATTCCAATCCACTTGCGGCACTGGCACATGCCGTGATGTTCTCGGTGATCGGCGGATACATCGCGTTCTTCCACAATGCTCGAATACAGAGCCTGCACATGTTGTGGGTATTCGTCGTAGTCATCGGCATTGTGACGCGCATTTCCGTTGTCGAGAACTATTCGGATGTTCCGGTTCTGGTCGCTTTGACAGTTCTCGTCGGCGCGGCGATCTACGTGATCCCCTTTGCCTGTCAGTTCATCTTCTCCATTCTCGGCACCGATGCGTTGAATTCGCAGTTGGACCCACTGACCGGACTTCTCAACAGGAGGGGACTGGCCGACGAGGTGCGACTGTTACTGGAGCGGTCGTACGCCAATTCGGCGCTTGTCGTTGTCGCCGCTGTCGACATCGATCGATTCAAGACCATCAACGACGAGTACGGGCACACAGTCGGGGACGCTGTGATCGAGAAGGTCGGATCGAGACTGGTCGAATGCGCCGGCCCGGCGGCCTTGATCGCACGGATCGGCGGTGACGAGTTCATCATCGTCGATTCGGGCGATCAACGCTCGGTCGATCGACTCGAACAAGAACTTCAGCGATCAACGGTCACTGCTCCCGGCCATTCCGAGGTGGCCCTGAGCGTCGGAATCGCGAAGGTCGCAGGTCCTTTCGAATCGCCGGACGATGCACTCATCGCCTATCCCACTTTGCTGCGACGTGCAGATCGCGCGATGTACGCAGCGAAGGCGCGCGGTGGACACTCGGTGGTTCTGCTGACCGAAACGGACTGAGCACACGGTGAGTGTCCGTGGTCGGCGTTAGTCTGATGCCATGCCTGAACTACCCGAGGTGGAAGCGCTGGCAGGGTTCCTTCGTCAGCACGCGGTCGGCGCAGTGGTGGGACGCGTCGATATCGCTGCATTGAGTGTGCTCAAGACCTTCGATCCGCCGATCACGGCTTTGCAAGGGCGTGACGTCACGGGCGCCGCCCGCTTCGGGAAACATCTGGCTCTGGATTGCGACGGGTTGTGGTTGGTCACGCATCTCTCCCGCGCCGGTTGGATGCGGTGGCTCGATAATCCGTCGCCAACGCCGCCRAAGCCGGGGAAGGGGCCGTTGGCGCTGCGCGTTCATTTCTTCACACCTGAAGGGTTGACGCCGGCATTCGATCTCACCGAAGCCGGCACCAAGAAACGTCTCGCCGTGTGGGTGGTGAACGATCCGCAGGAGGTTCCGGGCATCGCCCGGTTGGGGCCGGACGCGATGGCTGTGACAGAAGCTGAGTTCGCAGAGATTCTGGGCGGGACGTCGGCGCGGATCAAGAACTCGATAGTCGATCAGTCGCTGATCGCCGGCATCGGGAACGCCTACTCGGACGAGATCCTCCATACCGCGAAACTATCGCCCTTCGCGACCTCGTCGAGGCTGACGCCGGAGCAGATTTCGACGCTGTATGCCGTGATGCGGTCCACGCTGGCCGACGCGATCGAGCGTTCGGAAGGTCAAGACGCGGCGCGGCTCAAAGGTGAGAAACGCTCGGGGATGCGAGTACATGCTCGCACCGGACTTCCCTGTCCGGTGTGCGGTGACGTCGTACGCGAGGTGTCGTTCGCGGAGCGTTCTTTTCAATACTGTGCGACGTGCCAGACAGGCGGTAAGCCGTTGGCGGACAGGCGAATGTCGAAACTGCTCAAGTAGCGAACTGCGCCGCGAGTAGTTCGACGAATTCGCGGGCCAGCGCCGACGAATGGGTGGGTTCGGTAATTGCGTGGACGATCCGATGCGGGGCATCGGTGATCGGAATACAGACCAGTTCGGGATGTTGGGCGCTCATGGACTGGGGGAGCAAACCGACACCCAGGCCGTTGGCGGTCAGTGAACAGATCAGGTCCACCGAGTTGGCTTCGAGCGTTTTTCCGCGTGGGACCTGTGATTCGGCGAAGGCTTGGTCGGTTTGGACACGGGCCTCGCTGCCGGAGGCGAAGTCCACGAGAGTGTGATCCCGTAGGTCTTCGAGTCTGATCGACGAGGCCTGGGCAAAGGGATGGTCGGGAGCAACAAACGCTGCGGTGGGTTCACTCCACAACGGTGCGGCGGCAAAGCTCTTGGGTAAGCGGCCTGCGGCCAATCCGACGATGCCGACGTCGATTGCGCCGGACCGGACTCCTTCGATAACTACTTCACTGCCGTACGGTCGCGCGGTGATGTTGATTGCAGGGTGGCGGCGTGTCAGATCTGCCAGCGCACGGCCGACGTCGACGCGCCCCGCCGAGGTGATGGTGCCGACCGTCAGCCGCACTTGCTCGTTGCTCCGTGCCGAGACATCACTGACCAGTCTCGACACGGCGCCGAGCACCTCACGGGAGCGGGCGACAAAAACCTCCCCGGCAGCAGTCAGGCCGACGTTTCGACTGTTGCGGTTGAACAATTCGACTCCCAGTTCCTTTTCGAGGTCTCTGATCTGGGCACTCAACGCGGACTGTGAAACGTGCAACCGCGCGGCTGCACGGCTGAAGTGTCTGTCTTCCGCGACTGCCAGGGCGTAGCGGATGTGACGTAGTTCCATTGCACAAATCTATCGCTTCTGGAGATAGATCATGCATATCTATCTATTGGACGCGCGTCGGTGTGGGCGGTCATGCTTGACGACATGATTTCAAGCGACGCGCGTCCGAGGCTCGGACTACCGATAGTGCTGCTGATGGCTGCAGCGACGGGTCTGTGCGCGGGCGGTAACTACTTCAATCAGCCACTCCTCGATTCCATCTCGGACCACTTGAACGTCTCGGCCTCCGCAGCGGCCGCGACGGTGACCATCGCACAGGTCGCGTATGCACTCGGATTGATACTTCTGGTTCCGGTAGGCGACATGGTCGACCGACGCAAGCTGACGGTAGGGCTCATGCTGCTGGCGGCGACCGGTCAAGCGGTCAGCGGATTTGCGCCCAACTTTGCCACCCTGGCAGTGGGAATCGCAGTGGCAGGGGTCTTTTCGGTTGCTGCCCAGGTGCTGATTCCGTTTGCCGCCTCACTGGCCGAACCTGAGAGGTCCGGTCAGGTAGTCGGAACGATCATGAGCGGACTGCTGATCGGAATCCTGTTGGCGCGCAGTGTTGCCGGCGTGCTCTCCGGACTGGGAGGGTGGTCGACGGTCTACAAGGTTGCGGCGGTTCTGATGGTGGTGATGGCCGTGGCACTGTGGCGATCTCTGCCTTCCGATTCCGCCGATCGACCGAAGGCAAGCTACGGCGCAACGCTCGTGTCGGTAGGGAAGTTGGCTGCGACCTTGCCTCGCCTGAGAACTCGATCGGCCATGGGCGGGCTGGCTTTTGCTGCCGTCAGCACAGTCTTCACGACAATGGCCTTTCTTCTCTCCGGCGAATTCGGCTACAGCGATACTCAAATCGGCCTGGTCGGACTACTCGGCGTGGCGGGAGCGTTGATGGCGACCGTGGCGGGCAGACTGGCCGATCGGGGATTGGGTCAGGTGGCGACGGGCGGAGCTATCGCGATTCTGTTGGTGTCGTGGCTTCCCTTTGCCTCCGGTGCCACGCATATAGTGTGGTTTCTTGTTGCCATCGTTCTTGCCGACCTCGCGCTGCAGGGAGTGCACGTCAGCAACCAGAACGTGATCTACGCCCTTGTCCCCGAAGCGCGTTCGCGTGTGAACTCGGTGTACATGACCACCTACTTCGTGGGTGCCGCCGTGGGCTCGGCTGTGGGGTCGATGGTGTGGAAGTCGTACGGCTGGAACGGAGTATGTATCGCCGGGTTGGTCTTCTCCGTTGCAACGGCGTTGGTGTGGATGCACGATCGCCGGCTGGAAAAGGCTGAACTGCGAATCCCGGAATCCCTTGTCTCGGTGGGATAGGCACCCGCACCTTCTCGGATCCCGCACCTGTCAGATTTCGGCGCCTGTCAGATTTCGGTACCGTCCACCAAGATCTTGCCGACGCGTTCGGGATAGAACGACACGTGGTTGTCGATCCCGGACGCTTCGGCGGTGGTGAACGGATAGAACCACGCCAGATCCTCGATCGGTGCGAGTTCGGTTGTGCCGGTGAAGGACAGATACGACGCAGTGCCCTTGTACGGGCAGGCCGTGGTGGTCGGGGACGGCACAAAGTACTCGCTGCGAACGTCGATTCTCGGAATGTAGTACCGCGTGGGCAGTCCGGTTTCGAACAGCAGTCTGGGTCGTGTCGTCTCGGCGACCAGTACGTCGCCGACAAAAACCTGGACGTGTCGGGACGAGGGGAGTGCGTCGATACGTACGTATGGATCGCGGGCGTGGACAAAGACCTGTTGATCCTCCTCGTACCAGGCGTCCATGCGATCCCAATAGAACGCGACGTACTCACTCAGGTCCAGGGAACCGTCGAACTGTTCGGGGTAGGACCAGACGGCGTCCTCGGCCCGGCGATCCCCGATCTCGATCGTCCAATAGGTGGCGTCACCTTTCCATGGGCAATGGGTGGTCGTCGACGTCGGGACGAGAAATTCGGTGCGAACGTCCGCACGAGGGATGTAGTACATCGGCAGGCGGCCGCGTTCGAAAAGGTACACCGAACGAGTGGTGTCCGCGACGGCGTGACCAGCGAAGAATGCTCGAATGCGGCGGGGGTTCGGCTCCAGTGCGATCCGCCCGTTGGAAGCTGTGATCTGTGTGTCTTCTGCGTGAGTCAGTGCTGTGGACATTCGCGAATGCTCCTGAGATCGGCAGGGTGGTCCTTCCCATCCTGCGCCCGGCAGCAGCTATTTGACAGGTTGGAGTCGAAATACGCGGATCTGGCGCCCGAATGCTCGATCGGCGTAGGTTTCGTACGGTGGCCACGTGGTGGTCGCGAGCTTCCACAGCTTCTTACGCGTGGCGCCCTCCGCCAGACTCGCACCGACCGGTATTTCGACGCCCTTCACTGTCACGATTGCGGTGGGGTTTGCCATCAAATTGAGTGTCCACGCTGGATGCGTATCCTGCCCCCAGTTGGATCCGACGACGACAAACGCATCGCCGTCGGGTGCATACAGAAGTGGCGTGGTGCGAGAACGGCCGGTCTTGCGGCCAGTGGTGGTGAGCAGTAGCTGGGTCACGGTGTTTTCGCCGACGAGTGAGAGCTTGCCGCCCGACACTCTCTGCACTGCTCGATCGAGCGGAACCAGATCCTTGCCGAGATCCGAGAACCATTGTGTATGGCCGACATTGCGCATCAATGACCGGTAGATATTGCGCATAGGACCCCTCGGTTTCTCGGCACTGTTTCGAGGCTGGTGCACCTCGACTCGAAAGAGTCTGCCACGTCAGGTCACAGATACCTGAGTCCCAAGGTCCCGAAAGGAATGAAGCGGTCAGCCGAATTCGGTTTTGGTGGAGTGGAATTGGGGCATACCTCCGAAACCGTTCGTGTGCGCGCGTTGGACGGCCATTGGAAGGTCAAGCCCCGTGGTCAAGCCCCCGTGGTCAAGCCTCCGAGGTCAAGACTCCGAGGTCAAGACTCCGTGGTCAAGACATCGGGCTCTAGCCACTCGACGCCGAGCAGTTCGGACAGCGACCGCAGACCGGATCGATCACCACCTTTCAGACCTGTGACCGAATTGAGATTGCGCAACATGACCGTGGCGACGTCCTCTTCCTTGGTGCCCACGCCGAAGGGTATGACCCATGGACACGTCTGGTAGTCGCGGTGTGACCGACCGAATGTCTGTTCTGCCGCGATCCCTGAGTATCGCGGTTGATGAAAGATTCCCGTCCGTGGCAACGAGGACGCGTGAGTGCCGTCGGGGAGTGCTTCGTTGGCGTGGAGCGAGATCGAGGTCGTGACATTGAAGACGATGACCGGTGCATCCCCGCGTTGAAACCGCAGACGTTGACCCTCCTTGTCCGGCACCGCGCCGAACAGTTTTGCCACCGAGATCCCGGCGTCTTCGATCATCTCGACCAGTGGATCGCCTGCCGTGGAGACGAATTCGACGGCCACCAACACCTGTTTGCCTGCCTTGACCTGCGCCTGCGCCCACTGGGCCGTCGATTCGGCGCGGATCATGCCCGCCTTCTGTCGATAGCGCAGAACAAGCGCACGGCCCCGCGCGATGTTGCGGCTCTTGCGGGCCAATCCCATTTCGTAGGCGTACTCGGCCCACTCGGTCTCGTACTCGGCGCGCTGGGCATGCGTGAGGTCGATCGGCATACCGTCGAGCGGAACGGGTCCCCACGGAGTCGGTCGATGAATCATCAAGGGCGGTTTGCTGTTCGACATCCATCCACGCACGGTCTCGAGCGCCTGGGATTGCAGGGTCGCTGATTCCTTCGCCTCTGCGCTCCACGTCCACTTCCCGTAGGACTTGTCCAGCGGAAGGCCGGACTCGACAAGCCTGGCACCCAGGTCGGACCAGTACTCCGAAGGTTCTGAATGCAGCTGCGCAAAAAGCGGCGCCAGGTAACGCTGATCTGCCGGCGTATGTCCCGGTGTTGCTGTCACGGACAGGACGAACGGCGCTTGCTCGTGTGAATTGGAAAAGCGCGCAACCTTCTCGAAGGCAGCTGTGCGCTGTGTGTCGTTGCTGTACAGCTGGGCCTCGTCCGCGATCACAACACCGAAGGTGTACTTGGGACGGCCGTTTCGCGCGATCAGCTTCTTCAATTGGTCAGGCGACATGATCAGCCAGCGGAATCCGCCGTCGCCCACCGAGGCGATGGAATAGCGCCAATGCGGAATGGTGATCTGTGCGGGTCGATCGACGAGGACGAGGATGTTGGTTTCGCCGCGTTCCTCGGCAATCGTCTTGGCCGACATCACTGCGATCAGCGTCTTACCCAGGCCGGCATTGTCTGCCAACAGAAATCCGCGTTTGCCGGCCCGAGCAGCGTCGACGACGGCCGCAGCCCCCGAAACCTGCTCGGGCCGAGGAATTTTGGGTGCAGCAACCGGGCGTTCGCCGGTGCTGTCATTGATGTCGTCCTCGACCCACTGCTGATACGAGAAGGGGAGTGCCTTGAACGGAGCGAGTTCTACGGGCAACTCCGTGCCCACCCACGCGTAGCTCTTCCATTTCTTGACGAACTGCGCACCAGGCGCCGGCGTCCGAAAGGGTACGTCGAGAAGCCAGACTCGTTCGCCCGGAGCAGCTGTCGGAACGTCGGGCATCACAGCGCGTGATCGTTTCTTTGCGACAGTCTTCTTTGCGGCGGTCTTTTTGGTTGCACTCTTCTTGGGAGCAGCCTTCTTCGGTGCAGCTTTCTTTGCGGCAGCCTTGCGTGCCGTGGTTGCTTTGCGTGGTGGCATCAGGCGGTTTCTGCTGTGAGGAATTCACGCAGCGTGAGCGCAGGCCGGCCGACAAGGTCCTCCACGGTGCTCGTGATCATCGCCAATTCACCCTGCGCGATTGCGGTGTACGTCGACACCCAAGCATCGAGCTCCCAATCGGGTGCGTTGTACGACGCCCGCGACTTGTAGGCTTCCTCGAGCGTTTCCTCGACGTACGTGGTCCGCTTGCCGGTGACCTCGGTGATGATGCTCGCGGCCTCGGAGAGCGTCAGTGCCTCGCGTCCGGTCAGGTTGTACGTCTGTCCGACATGAGAATCCAGATCCTGCAGAACCGACACGGCGACGGCAGCAATGTCGGACCGCGCTACCGCGCCGACAAGACCGTCACCTGCGGGTCCGCGGATCACACCGTCTTCACCGGCGAGAGCGGGTAGGAAATCGAGGTAGAAGCTGTCGCGCAGGAAGGTGAATGCGAGTCCGGAAGCGCGGATATGTTCCTCGGTGACCCAGTGATCGCGAGCGAGCGTGAACGTCGCGTCCGGAGCGGCACCGAGGAAAGACGTGTAGACGATGTGCCTGACCCCGGCCTCCGCTGCGGCGTCGATGAAGGTGCGGTGCTGATCCAGACGATCTGCGCTTTCGGCCGCCGAGACCATGAAGAGGGTGTCGATTCCGGCCAGAGCCGCGAGAGCGCTCTCCTGATCCCCGTACGTAGTCTCGGCCGAATCGGCACCGGGGAGCTGCGGCAATCGGTTGACCGAACGCGCGATCAGCCGCTGTGGGACACCGGCGTCGGCCAACGACCGGGCCACCAGTCCGCCGATATGGCCGGTAGCGCCGGTGACGGCGATCCTCGCAGACCGTGAATCTACGGACATGGTGCCCCTCCTTCGGTCGGTGTGCATCCCATCTTGCCGGAACCCACTCCCACGTCAGGTCACGACGCGACGATTACACCGCGAGCCACCGACAGAGCGTCGGACAAAGCTGTCCTGGTGTTGTCGTCGAGGGGCAGCAGGGGCCGGCGGGGGAGGCCGGCGTCGACGCCGAGAAATTCCAACCCGGCTTTGACCGTCGACGGCAGTCCGCGACTGACGAGGACCTTCAGTAGTGGCTCGATCTGTTCGAACACAGCGGCGGCACCCGACCGATCACCGGATTCGAGTAGACGCCAGAAGTGCACCACCTGTTCGGGGGCCAGACACGGTGCTGCCGTGCACCATCCGCTTGCGCCTGCAGAGAAAGATTGCAGTGCAAGAGGATTGCTGCCGTTGAAGAAGGGAATCGTGCCACCACTCAGTTCGTTGATGCGGTTCATGCGGGTGATGTCGCCGGTGGATTCCTTGATCATCGTGATGCCGTCGACGGTGGAGACGAGGTCGACGAGAAACTCCGGCGACATGTCGATCCCTGTGGTCGCGGGATTGTTGTAGATCATCGTGGGAATGTCGACGGAATCGGCGACCGCACTGACGTGTTCACGAATCTCCTGCTCACCCAGATGCCAGTACGACGTGGGGAGGATCATCATTGCGTCGGCACCGGCGTCTGCCGCGATCGATGCTCGGCGGAGTGCTCCCGCCGTCGTCAGATCCGACACTCCGACGACGGTGGGGACTCGTCGGTCGACGTAGTCGACAGTTTCCCGGGCGACCGACTCCCATTCGGCGTCGTCGAGATAGGCGCTCTCGCCGGTGCTGCCGAGTGGGGCTATCGCGTCGACACCACTGCTGATCATGCTGTCGAGGAGCGTGTGTAGCGGCTTGGGATCGAATGCTCCGGTGTCCCTGTCGAACGGGGTGATGGGGTAGGCGACGATTCCCTTGATTGTGCTGCTCATGGGGTTCTCTGTTCTGTTGGTGGGAAACGAAATTCAGTTGGTCAGTGCGTCGGGATGATTGCGGAGAGCCCGACGGGCGTAGTACGCGAAGTTCGCCTCGCTGCGCCGAGGGGTCAGTGTCCAATCGTGAGCCTCCTTCGCCAGGCGAGGCGGTAGCGGCTTGATGTCGCCGGCAGCCATTGCCAGCAACTGCAGCCGCGCGGCCCGCTCGATCAGATGCCCGAGGGAGCATGCTTCTTCGACCGTGTTGCCGACGACGAGTTGGCCGTGGTGGGCGAGCAGAATTGCCCGCTTGTCGCCGAGCGCAGCCGAAATGATCTCGCCCTCTTCGTTTCCCACGGGAACTCCGGGCCAGTCGGCGAGAAATGCGCAGTCGTCGTAGAGGGGCGCGATGTCCATTTGGGAGACGACGAGGGGAATCTCCAGCATCGACAACGCCGTCGCGTGCAGTGGGTGTGTGTGGACGATGCAGTTGACGTCGGGTCGGGCGCGGTAGATCCAACTGTGGAACCTGTTGGCGGGGTTCGGCATGCCCTCCCCGTCGAGGACTTCGAGGTCCTCGTTGACGAGCAGGAGGTTGTCCTCGGTGATCTCGTCGAACCCGAGGCCGAGTCGCTGGGTGACAAACGTGCCAGGCTGCTCACCGCGGGCGGAGATCTGGCCGGCGAGACCGGAATCGTGGCCGGCGTCCGACAGTGCGCGGCAGGTCAGTGCGATCTTCTGGCGAAGTGTCCAACTGCCTGTGGTTACTTCGGTGAGCATCTTCGTCTCGGCGGTGGCCATGAGTTCTTGCTTGCTCGCATGCATCGTGTCGGTCATGGGGTGTGCCTTTCTCGGGGCCCGGAATCAATGACATTCAGTCACCTATAGGACACAAAGTGTCATATAGGACGGAAATGTGCAACCCTCAGTGCGAGCGTCGCTGATCGTCGCAGGTCAATGTGTTGGTAGGGTGATGACACAAAGTCTCGTGAGGGGAACCGAATGGCAGCGTTTTTGCGAACACATCGGCGTCGCGCCGGTCTGACGCTCGAGGGCCTGGCCGAGCAGACCGGTCTGACGAAGAGCTATCTCTCGAAGGTCGAGCGGGGTATCAGTACCCCGTCGATCGCGGTGGCGCTCAAAATTGCACGGGTGCTCGATGCCGATGTGGGACAACTGTTCTCGGACAGTATGGAGGGCAATGCCATGACGATCGTGCGCGCCAAGGACCGCGTGATCGACCCGGCTTCCTCCGTGCAGTCTTCCGTCTACGATCCGATCGCGCCCTCCATGGTCGGAAAGGCCATGCAGCCGTTCGTGGTTCATCCGGCGTCGGTGATGGGTCCCAAGTTCATGGACCACACGGGAGAGGAGTTCGTGTTCGTGCACTCCGGATCCGTAGAATTCGAAATCCCCGGACAGACGATGCACCTCGACGCCGGCGACAGCCTGTATTTCGACGCGAATACGCCACACCGGATGCGATCGGTGTCGGCAGATCGTGCGGTGGTGCTGGTTGTCGTCTACGACAAGCCTTCGACTGGATCACCCAGCGGTGACTCACTGGAAGCGCACTGCGGGGTGAGCAGATGACCCTGGGGATCGACACGACACTGACGCTGCTCGCGGCCGGTCTGATCTTCCTTCTCTCCCTGTGCCTGGGAATCTGGAAGTACCGACAGATGGCCACCTCGGATAATCACCTCGCCCATCCGTATGTCGACATCGCCCACCGCGCAGCCCTGATGTACTCGTTTGCGACGCTGCTGATCGCGGTGTTCGTCGAACTCAGTGCGTGGCCGACGTGGATCAACCTGACCAGTGCCGCAGTGGTCGTGTTCTTCTTTCTCGCAGCGATTTTCAGCTACATCGCTCACGGTGCGATGAAGGACACCGACAATCAGTTCGAGTCCGCCGGTCCGCCCCTGCACCTCGGAATGTTCCTGCTGATTCTCGGTGAGGTTGGCGGATTCGCGGTCCTGCTCGCAGGTTTCGTGAAAGGTCAGTTCTTCTGACCGGGCTTCAGCGTCGGTGCTCGTAGCCGATCCAGGCGCGTCGACGCTCACCCATCGGGTCGTTCTCCACTCTGGACGTCTCGTCGAAGATCATCGTTTGCCGCTCCGGGACGGAGTAGGCGGGCCAATCCTGGTCCGGCACTCCGTGTCGGGCGAAATGGATCCAGTGGCGCTGCACGGTGGAGGTCACCGCGGCCAGTCCGCGACGTCCACCGACCGCGGTCAAGGCCGCGGTGAGTGCATCCGAACGGCCGAAGACCGCAAGCAATTCGGTGGCATGGGTAGCGCCCATGCCGATGAGTCTGAGCAGGCGAGGCGCAAAATCGTAGCGGTAACTGTAGGTAGGAGCTACCTGGCAATGGCCCTGTGCGCACAGTATTGCCGGTTCCCAGAAGGTGATGTCGCCGCCGAGATCGGCGGCAGCGAAACGATGCGGATACGTGGGATACGCCGCGAGCGCACGTGCTTTCACTTCAGGGGTGGTGTGGGAGAACATCTTCTCGATCCGAACCGGGTTGGTAGGCAAGATGTCGAGAACGCGCGGAAAGATCCGCCCCTCATGGAGATTCGAACCGACGAGCAGCGGAACGGGGTGGGCCCGTCCGGCGGCGAACACGTCGAGCGGGTGTTCGGGAAGAATGTCGTCACCCACTACAGGGGCGAATGCCCGTGTTCCGGGTTCTTCGTCCGCGCCGCGTCGCGCAAGTTCTTCGCCGGCGTCGACCAGTTCCTTCACCGAAGCGGAGCGCAGCCACGAGGCAGGATCGGTTTCCGGTGCGTCTGCGATCTCGAGGAACTCGCGCGCCCATCGCTGCGCTCGATCCTTTCCGTATGCCGAAGCAGCCGACGGACTTTGAGCAAGGGCCCGAGCAAACAACCCTCGGGCCGCGGGCGTTGCCATCAGAGTGGTGACAGCGTTGGCGCCGGACGATTCACCGAAGACGGTGACGGCGTTCGGGTCGCCACCGAAAGAGGCGATGTTGCGCTGGACCCACGTCAGTGCGGCGATCTGATCGCGCAATCCGAGGTTCGTGTCGAATGATTGTTCAGCAGTGGAATACTCACTGAAATCGAGGTAGCCCAACGCGCCGAGACGATATTGGATCGAGACGTAGACGATGTCGCCACGTTCGACCAGGCTCGTTCCGCGGTACATGGGCGTCGACGGATTCCCGCCGTTGTACGCGCCGCCGTGAATGAAGACCATGACCGGTCGCAACGAATCCGACGGTACCTGCGGGGCCACGACATTGACGAAGAGTGAGTTCTCGTCGAAGTTGCTCTTGCGCTGCGGAGACGGAGAGCCGAATGCTTCCGCCGGGCGGACACCATTCCAAGCCTCGACCGGCTGTGGTGTGCGAAATCTCGAGCGGCCGGTCGGGGCCGCTGCGTAGGGGATTGCTCGCCAGGTGCGCAGTCCTCGATCGAGGCGCCCGCGTACGACCCCGGAATCGAGAGTGATCTCGAGGGGGCTCGTCACGGTAGGGAGATGTCGGTGCCGTGGCTACGGTAACCGCTGTATCCCGACCAGGCCAAGCGTTGTTCACGTCTGGGATCGTTCTCGACGCGGACGATCTCGTCGAAGATCATGGTCCTACGCTCCTGCGCGTCGTAACGCGGCCACGACCCACGCGGCGAGCCGTGCTTGGCGAAGTGAAGCCAGTGTCCCTGAACGGATTCGGTGACTGCGCGCAGTCCGCGCCGACCGCCGGGAAGGGTGAGGCCGCGCCCGACAAGGGTGTCGCCGATACCGAAGACCGCGAACATCTCGAAACCGTGAGTGGCGTCGAGGCCGAGCCAACGCATCATGGTCGGCGCAAAGTCGAATCGGTAGGCGTACGTCGGCGCCGATTGTGCGTGAGCCTGCATCAACTCCACTGAAGGGTGCCAGAACGTGACGTCTCCACCGACATCGATCGCGGACTGCTCGTCGGGATAGCCGGGATAGGTTGCGAGGATGCGCTTTCCGGCCTCGGGATCGGTGAGAGCGAACATGGTGTCGATGCGCGACGGGTTGGTCGGGAGTGCGTCGAGCACCTTCGGGAACAGCGTTCCCTCCCGTCTGTTGGTGCCGATGATCATCGGAACCTGGTGTGCCGATCCTTCATTGACTGCGTCCAAGGGGGAGCGCGGCAGGAAGTCGCCGTCGACGACCGGACCGAAGGGATGTAGTCCAGGCGTGTTCGCCAGTACCTCGGCACCGAGTCTGCTGCCTGCTCGGCCCAATTCGACGGCAGTCGCCGAGGTCAAAGCCTTCGCGGGCGGTAGACCGGAATTGAGGATCTCGACGAAACGCGCGCCCCAGGCGTGCGATCGCTGCGTGCTCGAGACCAGATCAGGAGCCGAACTCTCGGCGATCGCACCAGCGAACAGTCCTTTGGCAGCCGGAGTAGCCATCAAGGTGGTGACGGCAGTGGCTCCGGCGGATTCACCGAAGATCGTGACTTTTTCAGGATCCCCACCGAAGGCAGCGATATTGCGCTGCACCCATTGCAGGGCCGCGACCTGATCGCGCAGTCCGAGGTTGGAATCGAATGCCCGCTCGGCCGTGGAGAAGGGTGTGAAATCGAGGTACCCCAGAGCACCGAGGCGGTAGTTGATCGAGACGTAGACGATGTCGCCGCGTTCGACGAGGGACACACCGGAGTACAAGCCGGTAGCCGAGGTCCCGATGGTGTTTGCCCCACCGTGGATGAAGACCATGACCGGAAGCGGGGTGTTACCGGCGTTCGCTGGAGCGAGCACGTTGAGTGTCAGACAGTCCTCGCTGCTCGGCTGGTACTTCCCGGGCGAAAGCAGCAGCCCCTTCTTGTGCTGGACCGAGGCGTCGCCGAACCTGGTCGCGTCGCGTTCTCCGGTCCATGGTGTGACCGGCTGTGGCCGCGTCAGACGCAGTGTTCCGACCGGCGGCCGGGCGTAGGGAATTCCGCGCCAGGCTCGAAGTTTTCCCACCCGGCGGCCGCGTAGGGTGCCGTCGGCTGTGGTCACAAGTATGTCGGACGCCATGTCGCGACTATACGTACTTCGGGATCGCGTCAGCGGCGAGCCTCCAGCAATCGAAGCCAGACCTCACTGACCGTCGGATACGAGGGCACCGCATGCCAGAGAGTTTCGAGTGGGACGGCGCCGACGACCGCGATTGTCGCCGCGTGCACCAGTTCGGATACTTCGGGCCCGGCAAAAGTAGCGCCGAGGATCACGTCGGTGGCCTTGTCGATGACCAACTTCGCGCGCCCGGAGTAGTCGTCGCGCAACAGCGAGGATCCTGCGACGGCCAGTTCGATCTCCACGACTTCGACGTCGTAGCCGTCGTCGCGAGCTTTCTTCTCGGTGCGTCCCACCCAGGCGATTTCGGGTGAGGTGAACACCACCTGGGGGACCTGTCCGTTGTCCGCCGACGCCGTGTAGCGAGGTCCCCTGAGTCCGCGGCTCTCGGCCCGCGCGGCGATGACGTCTCCGCAGACTCTCGCCTGATACTTGCCCATGTGGGTGAGGGGAGAGCGGCCGTTGATGTCGCCGACGGCGTAGAGCCACTCACCTTGGGCACAGAGGTGATCGTCAGTGGTGACGTACTTGCCGTCCTCGAGGCCGATGACGGACAAGCCGAGATCGGCCGATGTCGGCCCGCGGCCCGCCGCGACGATGACCTCGTCGACCTCGATCACACCGGAAGAGGTCTCGATGCTGACGGGTCCACCGTGGATGTGGCCCTCACCGGTGTCCTTGGCGTCGGGTCGCGACACCGAGTTGACGGCGGTGCTCAGTCGAACGTCGACGCCGCGGGCGCCGAGTGCTTCGGCAACCATCGTTCCGGCAAACGGTTCTGCCGATTTCAACAGAGCATCGCCTCTCACGAGCAGTGTCACGTGAGCGCCGAACGACGACAACCACGTTGCGCACTCCGTTGCGACGACTCCGCCGCCGATGACCGCCACCCGCGACGGAACCTCGTGGAGATTGGTCGCATCGCGGGACGTCCACGGGAGTGCTTCACGCAACCCCGGCGTCTTCGGGACAGTGGCAGTTGTGCCCGTGGCGAGTACAACGGCTTGGCGGGCGCGGAGCTTACGGGTCCCGTCGACGGTCACAGCGCGCTCGCCGTCGATCACCCCGTGGCCTTTGATCACGGTGATTCCCACGGAGGTGGCCCAGTCGACCTGCGACGAATCGTCGTGGTTGTGGGTGAACGAGTCGCGCCGTTTCAGGACGGCCTCGACGTCCAGCGGTCCGGCCGGGATCCCGGGCAAAGCGTCGGCCGCCTCGAGGACCTGCCCCGGGCGCAGTAGCGCCTTGCTGGGCATACAGGCCCAATACGAGCATTCACCGCCGACCAGTTCGTGTTCCACGATTGCGGCGGTGCGATTACTTCCGGCGATGGCGTACGCGGCGGCGTTCTCGCCGGCGGGCCCACCGCCGATCACGATGACATCGAATTCGTCGGTCATGGCTCCACGGTATGTCGGATCGGTCCGAGTTCGCTCGGTTACCGCCGGGTACGAGAACTCGAAGATGGTTACAGTTGCACCCATGACGCGGCAGAAGATTTTGATCACCGGTGCCAGTTCGGGTCTGGGTGAGGAGATGGCCAGGAGATTCGCCGCGGCCGGTCGCGACCTCGCGTTGTGTGCCCGGCGGACGGATCGTCTCGACACGCTGCGTGGGGAGCTGGTGGCGCAGTACCCGTCGATCAGCGTCGCAGTGCGCGAACTCGATGTGACCGAACACGATTCCGTCGTCCGGGTTTTCGGTGAGCTGCGCGACGAGTTGGGTGGCCTGGACCGGGTGATCGTGAACGCCGGGCTTGGCAAGGGCGCCAAGATCGGAACCGGAAAAGCGCACGCGAATCTTGCAACAGCGCAGACGAATTTTGTCGGCGCGCTGTCGCAGTGTGAAGCTGCGCTCGAGATATTCCGCGCGCAGGACGCCGGACACCTCGTTCTCGTGTCCTCGATCAGCGCGGATCGGGGGCTACCCGGGCCAAAAGCGGCCTATTCGGCAAGCAAGGCCGGGGTAGCGGCTCTGGGTGAGGCGCTCAGTATCGAGTTGGCGCGCACACCTATTCGCGTCACCACCCTGCTGCCGGGCTTCATCAAGACCGACATGTCCGCCGGCGCCGGCGACGACGCAGCGCTCATGGCCAGTTTGGACGAAGGCGTCAGTGCCATGGTCGACGCCATCGAGAAGGAAACCACCCGAGCGGCGCTACCCGGCCTCAAGTGGCAAGGGATAGATGCGGCCCTACGATTCCTGCCCAACTCCGTGACAGCGAGGTTTGTCTGATGAGCATCCACATCTCGAACGGTAAGCCCCGCGTAGTGATCGTCGGTGGCGGCTTCGGTGGACTGTACGCAGCGAGACGACTCAAGAAGGCCGACGTCGAGGTGGTTCTGATCGACCGAGGGACCAGCCACGTCTTCCAGCCCCTGCTCTACCAGTGCGCCACGGGTCTGCTCTCCGAAGGGCAGATCGCAAGTCCGCTGCGACATCTGCTCGAGGACAACAAGAACACGAACGTCGTTCTGGGCGAGGCCAAGTCGGTGGACGCGGACGCCGGAACACTGACTGCCAGTCGCTTCGACGGGTCGACCTTCGAATTGCCGTACGACTACCTGATCGTGGCGGCTGGAATGCGCCAGTCGTACCACGGTCAGGACGAGTTCATCAAATGGGCGCCCGGCATGAAAACCCTCGACGACGCTTTGGCGATCAGACGCAGTCTCATTGCTGCGTTCGAGATGGCCGAATCGCTCCCGACAGCGGAAGAACGTCGACCGTGGCTGACATTCGCCGTGGCGGGCGGCGGACCCACCGGCGTCGAATTAGCCGGACAGATCCGCGAATTGGCAATGCACGCGCTCACAAACGAGTTCAGGTCCATCGACCCGGACGAGGCAAGGGTACTGCTCTTCCACGGCGACGATCGGGTGCTCCCTTCGTTCAGTCGCAAGCTCTCGGCCGCCGCCAAACGTACTCTCGACGGGATCGGCGTCGAGACTCACCTCGGCGTGCACGTCACCGACGTGTGCGAGACCAGCATCGAGACGACGGACAAGAAGACAAAAGAGAAGCGGCAGTACGAGACTCGCACGATTCTATGGACCGCGGGCGTCGAAGCAGTGCCGTTCGCCGAGGCACTGGCCACGGCGCTGGGTGTGAAGCAGGTCGGCGGAGGCCGCATCGAGGTGGAAGCCGATCTGACCGTTCCCGGCCACCCGAACGTCTACGTGGTGGGCGACCTCATGTCGCGGGACAAACTTGCCGGGGTGGCCGAGGTCGCGATGCAGGGTGGTCGGCACGTCGGTGCCCGGATCGCTGCAACGGTGGAAAACGGCGTGCCCAGCCGAAAACCGTTCAAGTACCGCGATCTTGGAACCGCGGCCTACATTTCGCGACGCCACGCGTTGCTTCAGGCAGGGCCGGTCCAGTTGTCCGGGTTCATCGGATGGGTGTCATGGGGAATCATCCACATCGCGTTCCTCGCGGGGTTCCGCAATCGCGCCAGCACGGTGCTGAACTGGGGCGCAACCCTGGCGTCGAAAACGCGTCGGGAACGGGCAATCACGTACGGCGACCCCGAAACCGCGCGGCAGCCGTACAACTGAGGGTTACTCAGTCTTGAACACGGGGTTTCCGGCGGCGTCGATCATCCACCACAGGCTGCCGACGCTCTGTCCGAGCATGTCTCCGGGAACCTTGTCGTCGAGGTACCGATAGACGGGCTTGCCGTTGACGGTGATCTGGAAAGATCCTTCAGGCCCGTCGACAGTGTCGATGACGGCGTCGATTCCTTCGACGATCGGCGAATCCGTGACCGAGGTGACCGCCGGCCAGTAACGCAGGCACGCTTCGTCGCACGACCCGGCTTGTGAGTTCTCCTCGTCCGGGTTGTAGACGTAGACGGTCATGTTTTCGCCGTCGACGGCGATCGTCCCGAGTGGGGAGTCGGCGGTCTTCAGCAGGGGTGCATCAGCGGCGGCGGGTGGCGACAGCGACGTCGCAATGGCAGTGACGTTGTCTGCGCTGTCCCCGGAATCGAGGGCGTCGGGCGAGCAACCGGTGAGGATCAGGGCGCTACTCGCAACCGTCGCGAACAACCACTGTCTGCGCATGACGTCTCCGTTCTGGGCGGGAGTGCTCGGGACAAGCAATCGGGGATACCCGTTGCGGACGAGCTGAAAACGCCGGGCGTCCGGATTCCTCGACAATAGCTCTGTTACAGAGCTATTGTGAGGTGTGGATGAAATCGGAGCAGATCACAGGCTTTCGGATGATGTCCTGGAGACGCTCGGGCAATTGCGCCGGGGTACGAGGAAGGCATCGGGGCGACCGTTTGCGGAACGACCGCTCGCCGGCGCCCAAATCGAACTCGTCAGGCTGCTACGGCGCAACCCGGGTCTGTCGGTGGCTGAGGCTGCCGGGCGATTGGGTGTCGCGGCAAACACGGTGTCCACCCTGGTTCGGCAGCTCGTCGACGATGGAGTGATCGAACGGGTTGCCGACGAGGCTGATCGACGCGTCGCGCGATTGGTCCTCTCGGACGAGGCGCGCGCCCGCGTCGAAGTGTGGCGTGATCGCCGGAGTGTGATTGTCGGTCAGGCATTGTCGAGTCTGACCGGAGAAGACAGGGCGAGGATCGAGGCTGCGCTACCAGCCCTGTCGCGATTGGCGAGCGCTCTGGCAGCAGCCGGATCAGAAGGTGAGGGGCAGTGAGATGCTGACACAGTGGTGGAAGAGCCGAGCGGCAGGTTCACCCGACCCCGGCGCACACGCGGTCGAGATCGACTCGGTTACATACAAGTTCGGCGACCACCGCGCGGTGGACAACCTGAGTCTGGTCATCAATGCGGGGGAGTGTTTCGGCCTGCTCGGTCCCAACGGCGCAGGAAAGACTACGACGATCAGGTTGCTCAACACGTTACTTCCTCTGCAAGACGGTGACATTCGGATTCTCGGTCGCTCAGTTCGTACCGAGGCGATGACCATTCGGCGCTACCTCGGATACGTGCCACAACAGCTCTCGATCGAAAGCGCATTGACCGCGCGCGAGAACGTGACCTGGTTCGCGCGACTGTACGACGTTCCGCGGTCCGAACTACGCGAGCGCGTCGACCAGGCGCTCGAGATGGTGGACCTGCTCGATTCAGGCGATCGCCTGGCGTCGAGTTTCTCCGGCGGTATGGTGCGACGGCTCGAACTTGCACAGGCGCTGGTGAACCGACCGTCGCTGCTGGTACTCGACGAACCGACGGTGGGGCTGGATCCCATTGCCCGCGAATCCGTCTGGCAGCGAGTGGCGGAGATGCAGAAGCAGTACGGCATGACTGTGCTGCTGACGACGCACTACATGGAAGAAGCCGAGGAGCTGTGTGATCGTGTTGCGTTGATGCATCACGGTGAACTTCGGGTGGTGGGCGAGCCGAGCGAGTTGGCCGCCGAACTGGGGCCGGAGGCCACTCTCGAAGACGTGTTCCGTCACTACACCGGCGACGATCTCACCGGCGACAAGTCAGGAGGTCTCCGCGATGTCCGCAGTGCCCGTCGCACAGCGCGCCGCTTGGGCTGATCCCACTACCAACGGTTTCGCTCGATTGCTCTCGAGAATTTACACATTCTGCCTCGTGGAAGTTCAGAAGTTGCGGCACGACCGATCTGAATTGGTCACGCGCGCAATCCAGCCGATCCTCTGGTTGGTGATCTTCGGCCAGACGTTCAGTCATATCCGAGCGATCCCGACTGGCGACGTACCGTATCTCGACTTTCTCGCGCCGGGCATCATCGCGCAGTCCGCTCTTTTTGTTGCGATCTTCTACGGAATCCAGATCATCTGGGAGCGTGACGCGGGAGTCCTCACCAAATTGATGGTCACGCCGACGCCGCGCGCAGCATTGGTGACAGGTAAGGCATTCGCCGCCGGGATCCGCGCAGTCGCCCAGGCAATGGTGGTCGTCATCGTGGCGGCGCTGTTGGGCGTGAGTATGACGTGGAACCCGCTCAAACTGCTCGGGGTCGTATTGGTCGTTGTCCTGGGTTCCGCGTTCTTTGCCTGCTTGTCGGTTGCGATCGCGGGAATCGTGCTCAAACGAGATCGATTGATGGGCATCGGGCAGGCAATCACCATGCCATTGTTCTTTGCGTCCAACGCGCTGTACCCGGTCGAACTCATGCCGACGTGGGTTCAGTGGCTCAGCCGCATCAACCCGCTGAGCTACGAGGTGTCAGCACTGCGCGGTCTACTCATCGGAATGCCGACCAACTATGTCGTCGACTTCGGCGTGCTGATCGGGGCAGCGCTGCTCGGAATCGTCACCGCCTCGGCACTATTGGGCCGCTTGACTCGCTGATCTTCGCGCTGGATCAGTCACGAGTGAACGGTGGGGCGTACGTGCTGCAATCCGGAGGTACGGCCGGGAGTCCTTCGGACGAGCGAAGTTTCTCCGCAATCGACGAGAGTAGGTCCTGCGATTCAGGGGAGAGATCGACCGCTTTCATAGCCAGAGAACGCAATTCGCTGTCGTGGAACTCTTCGACAACCGAACGGTCTTCTTCCGGAATCAGTTCGGGATCTTGGCGAGGCGTCGGGCCGAAGAAGTACTCTGCTGCTACGCCGAAGTAATCGGCCAATGCCAAAACGACTTGCTCTGACGGATTTGTGCGCACACCGCTCCGGAGCTGAGAGAGGTACGGTGTCGAAATCTTGCATCCGCGTTGTGAAAGGGCTTCCACAACTTGTGCGTTGGTGAGTCTCGGGGCTGTGGCCGGGTACAAGGCGTTCAAGCGGTCCTTGAATGAATCGGTCACAATTCCTCCCTCGAGCGTGACCCAGCGTCACAGCTACTTCGCAGTTTTCACATAGTAGACGACACGGTTATTCTGGACTCCGGTCGAAAGTCCTTTCACCTGCGGATATTTGGCGCGGAGAGATTCCAAAGACTTTGTAAAGTATGTGATTTACGCCGCGTACTGACCGTTCGTTTTGCCAACGGGCGTGCGGGTGGCGTATAAGCAAAATGTCGGTGGTTACGCCGTTGTGCTGCAGGTTCTTTCGGCCGGTCCTATGTAGCTGCGTCGATGCATTGTGGCCCTGTCTGTAACGTGCGAGCGCTGTCGCCGGGCGCCGGGCGTCACTCTCTCCGGCGGTTGGCGCGCCGCGTGTTCGGAACTCTTTCTCGGTGCTCTGCTCGACGCTCGCACGTAGTGATGGGCGCGTATTTTCTCGGCAGTCGAGAGTGAGCGGGCAGGTGTGTCGACCTGTCGAAAGTGGCGCGCGTCGAAAGCGGCCGATTGGTATGTCATCGACGTTGGAACACAGTGCTTCTCGTCAGTCGCCGCTATCTCCTGCGGTGATATCAGCGTCGCCCGGACGTGTTTTGCGGCAGACCGAGCTCGAGGCGCAGCGTCCCGGCACGACATGTCGAGCGTCGCCTCTGCGTCTTTCGGATCGGAATAGCCCGCTGCGCCGGTAGTAGTCGACGTCCGTCGACATCGGGTGCGTGTCAGGACCCTTCGAAGGACTTCGCGGCTTGCACAGGGAGGGCGGCAATTCTGTCGCACAGATCTACCATCAGCCCCTGCCGTGCGCTGCTCCTCCTGCAGGATGCGTGCCTCGGCCTCGGAAGCGGCTTATGGCACGGGGCTTGCTGACCGGCGCATACTGGTTACAACGCGGTGTGTTCGAAGGGCAGGACTGACATGGTCAGTGTCGAGAAGTGGGCGATGTGGGATTCCGCCGTGGAGGTGGATGTCACCGAAGGCGCTGCGCTGCCCACTGCGCACGCGTTGATCGCAGCTGCCATCGACGAGACCGAGGCGGTGTGCGACCTTCGCCGGGGTGACGCCGAGATTCACGCCGTCAACCTCGCTCAGGGAACTCCGGTCAAAGTGACTCGGCGTATGTCTGCTCTCTTGCGGTCGGCGCTGTGGGCGGCCCGTATGACCGGCGGGGCAGTCAATCCGCTTGCCGACAACTACTCCGAGGACGAGTCCATCCCTCCGGTCCACCCGACCCCGACGTTCGAGGACGTACAGCTCGACGGCGACGTGGTGTACGCGCCCTGGGGTGCGTCGTTCGACATCACCGGAGTTGCCAAGGCAGACACCGTCGATCGCGCCGCGCAGATCGTGGCTGCCGAACTGCAATGTGGTGTTGCCGTACGGATCGGCGACGTGATCGCCACGGCCGGCCATGCACCGGCCGGTGGCTGGCAGATTCCGGTGCCGGGCAGCGAGGAAGTCGAACTGATCAACGGAACCGCGATGGCGACGGCGCGGGCGGTAGAGCTGCCCTCCTGGGAGCCGAACCAGGAGCGTCCCTCCACGGAATGGGCGCAAGTCTCGGTGATAGCGGACGACGCGGTGTGGGCGTACGCCGCGAGCGAAGCAGCGTTGATCCGGGGTATCAGCGCCATCAAATGGGTTGAACAGCAAGAGCTTCGCGCTCGGCTCGTCGACCGATCCGGACGTGTGTACGCGACGGAGAGTTGGTTCGGCCCTGCTGCCGCGTGAATCAGGCCCGTCCGCGCTCCTTGCGGTACCAGTGCACGAGTGCGTCGGTGGACGTGTCGCCGAGGTCGCGGGGTGCCTCTTCGGAGGAGAGTGCAGGTCCCAGTTCCAGTGCCTGCGTCTTGCCGAGTTCGACGCCCCACTGATCGAACGGATTGACACCCCACACAGCACCTTCGACAAATACCTGGTGCTCGTAGAGTGCGATCAACTGACCGACGACCGAGGGCGTCAATTCCTTGGCCAGGATGGTGCTCGAAGGCCGGTTGCCTGGCATCACCTTGTGCGGCACCAACTCCGGGGCCGTGCCCTCTGAAGCGATTTCTTCGGCAGTCTTGCCGAAGGCGAGAACCTTTGTCTGAGCGAAGAAGTTACTCATGAGCAGATCGTGCATGGATCCGGTGCCGTCCGCCGTCGGCAGATCGTCGGTGGATTCCGCGAAGCCGATGAAATCGGCGGGCACGAGCCACGTGCCCTGATGCAGGAGCTGATAGAACGCGTGTTGGCCGTTGGTTCCCGGCTCGCCCCAGAAGATTTCACCGGTGGACGTGGTCACCGGTGAGCCGTCGGCGCGCACCGACTTGCCGTTGGACTCCATGGTCAGCTGCTGCAGGTACGCGGGAAAGCGCAACAGGTCGTTCGAGTAGGGCAGCACTGCGCGGGACTGAGCGCCGAAGAAGTTGGAGTACCAGAGCCCGATGAGCCCGAGGAGAACCGGCGCGTTCTGCTCGAGCGGTTGGTTTCGGAAGTGCGTGTCGATCTGGTGGAAACCGTCGAGGAATTCGGCAAAACGAACGGGTCCGACGGCGCACATGACCGACAGTCCGATCGCCGAGTCGACGGAGTAGCGCCCGCCGACCCAATCCCAGAATCCGAACATGTTCGCGGTGTCGATGCCGAACTCCGCCACGCGATCACCATGGGTGGAGACTGCGACGAAATGCTTGGCTACGGCCGAGACGTCTTCGCTGCCCAGACCGGCGAACAGCCAACGCTTTGCCGCCGTCGCGTTGGTGAGCGTCTCGAGGGTGGAAAACGTCTTGGACGCGACGATGAAGAGCGTCGTCTCCGGATCGAGGTCGTCGAGCTGCCCGACCAGGTCGGCCGGGTCGATGTTGGAGACGAACCGAACGCTGATCCCGGCGTCCGCGTAGTGCCGTAGCGCGCGATAGACCATCACGGGCCCGAGGTCGGAACCGCCGATGCCGATGTTGACGATGGTGCGGATGCGCTTGCCGGTGGCGCCCGTCCACTCGCCACTGCGCACCCGATCCGCGAAAGCGCCCATCGCGTCCAGAACTTCGTGAACGTCCGCGACGACGTCCTGACCGTCGACGGTCAGAGCAGAATCCTTCGGCAGACGCAGTGCTGTGTGCAGCACGGCTCGGTCTTCCGAGCTGTTGATGTGATCGCCCGCGAACATCGCGTCGCGTCGTGCCTCGACGCCGGCCTCGCGGGCCAGCTCGACGAGTAGCGCGAGAGTCTCGCGGCTGACGCGATGCTTGCTGTAGTCGATGTGAAGATCACCGGCGTCGATCGTCAGCTCTCGCCCGCGGGCTGGATCGTCCTGGAAGAGTTCTCGCAGGTGAACGCCTTCGATGTCGGCGTAATGAGCGCGCAGTTTCTGCCAGGCTGAGGTTCCGGTGATGTCAGTGCTCACGATCATCGACTTTAGTGGCACAAGCTGGAAACTTCCGCGTGAGTCTCGCTGGCGGGCAGACGGACGCGGCTCCGACGAGCATCATGGAACCCATGGACACATTCGAATTCATTCGATCAGTTCCCACCCAGTTGTTCGTCGGCGGCCGGTTCGTGCCCGCGGAGAACAACGCGACCTTCCCGGTGGCGGATCCGGCGACCGGAAAATCGTTGACCGACGTCGCCGATGCGAGCCCCGCGGACGCGCTGCGCGCTCTCGACGAAGCCGTGGCCGTCTCGTCGAAGTGGGCGAGCACACCTGCGCGCGAGCGTGGTGAAATTCTGCGAGCCGTCTTCGAGAAGATCACCGAGCGCGCCGAGGACGTGGCGCTGCTGATGACCCTCGAAATGGGCAAGGCACTCGCCGAGAGCCGTGCCGAGGTCAAATACGGCGCCGAGTTCTTCCGGTGGTTCAGCGAGGAGGCCGTTCGCATCGGCGGGCGCTACACGCCGGCGCCGGCGGGCAACGGCCGGATCCTTGTCACCAAGGCGCCGGTCGGACCGTGTCTGGCCATCACTCCCTGGAATTTTCCGTTGGCGATGGGCACCCGCAAGATCGGACCGGCGTTGGCCGCCGGCTGCACGATCATCGTCAAGCCCGCCTCGGAGACCCCGTTGACGATGCTGCTGCTCGCTCAGCTCATGGCCGAAGCAGGGCTGCCCGACGGAGTCCTCTCGGTGTTGCCGACATCGAAATCCGGTGAAGTGACCGGCCCTCTCATCGACGACCCTCGACTGCGCAAGCTCACCTTCACCGGGTCCACCGGCGTCGGCAAGATGCTGGTGGAGAAGTCCGCGAAGCGATTGCTCCGCACGTCGATGGAATTGGGTGGCAATGCGCCCTTCGTCGTGTTCGACGACGCGGACGTAGACAAGGCAGTCGAGGGTGCGGTACTGGCCAAGCTTCGCAACGGAGGCGAAGCCTGCACCGCCGCCAACCGGTTCCATGTCGCCAACGCCGTGCGTGAGGAGTTCACGACCAAGCTGACCGAGAAGATGGCGGCGTTCACGATGGGACCGGGTACCGACCCGGAGACGAAGCTCGGCCCGCTGATCAACCAGAACCAGCTCGACACGGTCGCAGAGTTGGTTGCAGATGCGGTGGATGCCGGGGCGAAGGTTCGACTGGGCGGTAAAGCGCCAGGTGGTGAGGGTTACTTCTATCCGGCCACGGTGTTGGCCGACGTTCCGGCGAGCGCGCGGATACTGAAGGAAGAGGTGTTCGGACCCGTTGCCGCGATCACCGGCTTCGACACCGAAGCCGAAGGCATCGCGGCCGCCAACGACACCGAGTTCGGATTGGCTGCGTACATCTTCACGAGGGATCTCGACCGTGCGCTTCGGGTCTCCGACGCACTGGAATCAGGAATGATCGGCGTCAACCGAGGAGTGATCTCGGACGCGGCAGCGCCGTTCGGCGGTGTGAAGGAATCCGGATTCGGCCGCGAGGGCGGGACCGAGGGGATCGAGGAATACCTGAACACGAAGTACATCGCGCTCGAGAACTGATACACACACGAACGGCTACATCGGGACTGCCAGAGGCATCCGATGTAGCCGTTCGCAAGTGATCTGGGTGTGCGCTAGTGGCCCAGGCGTCCGCGGCCCAGGCGCAGGAGCAGCATCGCGAGGGTGTGGCCTTCCTGGCCCAGCTCGTTGAACCGTTCGAGGACCTTCATCTCTCGGCTGTGCACCAGACGCGGACCACCCGATGCCATCCGGGTACGGCCGATGATCTGGGAGACCTCGGAGCGGCGTTTGATGGCCGCGAGGATCTCGGCGTCGAGACGGTCGATTTCTTTCCGTAGTTCGTCGATCTCCGCCTCACTCTGGGGGATCTCGACGTCTGTCGGAGCAGTGTTTACAGTATTTACAGTATTTCCATTGGGGGCTGCAGCCTGGGTGCTCATTGCTATTCGTCTCCTCTTCCTACTGCGTGGATCGTGGTCTCGGCTCGGGTCGTTACCGATCCAGGCACACTGACGAAAATGCCCCGGATCCGATTCGGACCAGGGGCGGGTGAGCTGTTCAGATCACGTGCACCGAGGTCCGGGGCACGTAAAGTAACGCCACAGCGGGCCGACGGGGTCGGCCGTGTTGTCGCGAACGGAAATGCTGAACATAGCGTCCAGTTTGCCATGCTCGACACAGGTAATCCAAGTGCCTCTACCAGCAGGTGGACGCACTGACGACCGTGTCGGTGGACGCCGGTAGCGTGGACAGGCGATGAACACGTACCCAGCACTCGGTGAGCACGACGGACATTCCCAGCACGACGGGGGCGGCGCGCGAGGACATGGCGCGGGTTCGGACGCCCTCCTCGAGGGTCTCAACCCGCAACAGCGCGAGGCCGTGGTCCATGCCGGTTCGCCGTTGCTGATCGTCGCGGGCGCCGGCTCGGGCAAGACGGCAGTACTGACGCGTCGCATCGCCTATCTGCTGGCCGAACGGGGTGTCACCCCCGGTCAGATCCTGGCCATCACGTTCACCAACAAGGCTGCGGCCGAGATGCGCGAGCGTGTGGCAGCCCTTGTCGGACCGCGTGCCAACGCCATGTGGGTATCGACGTTCCACTCCAGTTGCGTGCGCATCCTGCGAGCACAGGCGGCGCTCCTGCCCGGTTTGAGCTCGAATTTCTCGATCTACGATTCCGACGATTCGCGTCGACTGCTGACGATGATCTCGAAGGACCTCGAGCTCGACACCAAACGATTCTCCGCGCGGCTTCTCGCCACTCACATCTCCAACCTGAAGAACGAACTCGTCGGACCGGAAGAGGCGGTTGTCGCAGCCGATCAGGATCCGGCCGAACTGCCGCGACTGATCGCCAAGGTCTACGGCCATTACCAACAGCGGTTGCGTGCGGCGAACGCACTCGACTTCGACGATCTCATCGGTGAGACCGTTGCGCTTCTCCAGGCGTTTCCCCAGATTGCCGAGTACTACCGCCGCCGCTTCCGTCACGTGCTCGTCGACGAGTACCAGGACACCAACCACGCGCAGTACATGCTGGTGCGTGAACTGGTCGGCGGTGCCGGAGAGTCCGACCATGCCGTTGCCCCGGCCGAATTGTGCGTCGTCGGTGACGCCGATCAGTCGATCTATGCATTCCGCGGAGCCACTATCCGCAACATCGAAGAGTTCGAACGCGACTACCCGGACGCTCGGACCATCCTTCTCGAACAGAACTACCGTTCGACGCAGAACATTCTGTCTGCGGCCAATTCCGTGATTTCCAAGAACACCGGCCGACGTGAAAAGCGTCTGTGGACCGATTCGGGTGAAGGTGAACTGATCGTCGGCTACGTTGCAGACAACGAGCACGACGAAGCATCTTTTGTCGCCTCGGAGATCGATCGGCTGGTGGACCAGGGCGAGACCAAGTTCGCCGACATCGCGGTGTTCTACCGGACCAACAACTCCTCACGCGCGCTCGAGGAGATCTTCATTCGACTCGGAGTGCCGTACAAGGTGGTCGGCGGCGTTCGCTTCTACGAGCGCAAGGAAGTTCGGGACATCGTCGCGTATCTGCGCGTCCTCGCCAACGAAGACGACACCGTGAGCCTGCGACGCATTCTCAACACGCCACGACGCGCTATCGGTGATCGAGCCGAAGCCTGCGTCGCTGTGCACTCCGAGCATCGCAACATCAGCTTCGCCGCCGCACTGCGCGACGGCGCGGAAGGCAAAGTGGCGCTGCTCAATACGCGGTCACAGAAGGCCATCGCGTCGTTCCTCGAGATGATGGACGGGCTGCGGGCCCTGCTGCCGACACCGGCCGCCGACGAGGACGAACCCTTCGAACTCGGTGACATCGGTGAGGTCGCCGAGGCAGTGCTCGAGCGAACCGGCTACCGCGCCGAGCTTGCGGCCAGCAGCGATCCACAGGACGGCGCGCGACTCGACAACTTGAACGAACTCGTCAGCGTGGCAAGAGAATTCAGCTCCGACGCACGAAACGCGGCCGGACTGATCGATCCGGACGACGAGGAAACCGCAGCAATGCGTGAAGGCGAACCCGATCCGGGTTCGCTTGCCGCCTTCCTCGAACGGGTATCGCTTGTCGCCGACGCCGATCAACTGCCGGACTCCGACGACGGCGTCGTCACGATGATGACGCTTCACACCGCCAAGGGCCTCGAGTTCCCGGTCGTCTTCGTCACCGGTTGGGAGGACGGGCAGTTCCCGCACATGCGCGCCCTCGGTGATCCGGCAGAGCTGTCCGAAGAGCGTCGACTCGCTTACGTCG
This sequence comes from Rhodococcus sp. P4_E4, assembly GCF_056401575.1. Lineage (NCBI taxonomy): Bacteria > Bacillati > Actinomycetota > Actinomycetes > Mycobacteriales > Nocardiaceae > Rhodococcus > Rhodococcus sp. P4_E4. Next base: position 155,813 of record NZ_JBFUJB010000016.1, read on the forward strand.
GCATCACCCGTGCCAGGCAGCGCCTGTACCTGACGCGCGCGATCATGCGTTCGGCTTGGGGACAACCGATCCAGAACCCGGCGTCGCGGTTCATCCAGGAGATCCCGGAGGACCTGATCAATTGGCGCCGTGAGGATCCGGGCACCGGTGGTGGATTCGGAAGCGGCAGGCCGGGTTACGGCAGCGGAAGCCGATACGGCAGCCAGGGCGGCCAGGGATACGGTGGCGGGCAGAACTACGGGGGAGGGTCCGGCAAGGCTGCGTCGACTCCCAGTTTCGGTGCCGCGCGTGGCCGCAACAACGTTCTGGTCCTTGCCACGGGTGACCGCGTCAGTCACGACAAGTACGGTCTGGGCACCGTGTTGGAAACCAAGGGCACCGGACCCACCGCGACGGTCACCATCGACTTCGGTAGCGCGGGCAAGGTGCGGTTGATGCTCATCGGCGGTGTGCCGATGGTCAAGCTGTAGAAGACAGACAAAAAATTTCCGGCCCGTACCTGGAAAGGTGCGGGCCGGAAATTTTTGTCAGAAGCGTTGGGCTTGCGGTCAGTCCTGCTCGATACCGAGGCTGATGCCGCGTGATGCGAGCCAAGGGAGGGGGTCGATCTTGTTCTCGCCGGCGAGGTGAACCTCGAAGTGAAGGTGGGGGCCGGTGGAGAAGCCGCGGTTGCCGACAGTGGCGATCTGGTCGCCGGCCATGACCTGCTGACCGACGGTGACGGTGGACGTGTCGATGTGGCCGTAGACGGTGATCGTTCCGTCTGCGTGCTGTAGGCGTACCCACATGCCGAATCCGGAAGCCGGACCTGAATCGATGACCTTGCCGTCGGCGACTGCGACGATGGGCGTCCCGATCGGGGCGGCGATGTCGACGCCGGCGTGCAGGGTGCCCCAGCGGGTGCCGAAGTTGGACGTGAACGTGCCGACTGCCGGCAGGACGAACAGCGGGCGACGGGCAGCTGCTTCGCGTGCTGCGCGCTCGTCACTGAAACGCTGGCCCTTGGCAAGCAGGTTGCTGAACTGGGAGAGGTCGGTCGGTGCTGCGACGTTGAGGACCTGGGGAGCGTCGGCCTCGGTGGTGGCTGCCGTGGAGGTGGCCGGAGCGAACTGAGCGGCCTGCGGTTCTGCGGTGGTGCCGATCGCGGAGGACTCGTTGGCGAGTGCAACTTCCGAGTGGTCGGCGGCGGAAGAGGAACCGTCGTTGACAACTGCCTGGCCCGCGGCGACAACTGCGCCGGCTGCAACTGCCAGAACGGCGGCGCGGCCCTTGAGAGCAGAGGGAGGGGTGGGGAGTCGGTGAGCACCGCTGCGGCGAACCGGAGATTCGACATCGACTGTCGGTGCGGAGGAGGCGTAAGTGGGGGTGCTGATCACGTCGGACTCGACGAACTCGTGAGAGTCGGAATCTGACGACGTGGAGGATGAATTTCGAGTGAACATATCGGTAGAGATCTCAGAACTTTTGGTCTCGGTGTAACGCCTGGCCGAGTGCGTTGGATAAGTGGTCGTGACCTCGTCTGGAGCTGAGTTCGAGAACCTACTAGCGGTGAACTGGCTGCGGTGATGCATATGCCGGTTCTCTCCTCGAGTTCGTGATCAGCCCGTGACTTAGACCGACTGACGGTAACGAAATGATTGCGATGGGCGCAAGCCGTAGCGGAAACCTGTCCGATTATGTGACGTGCCTCACAGCTTGACCTGGGAATATGTCGATACGGGCAAAACGGACGAATCATCTCGTTTCGTGATCACGCGTGTCACAACCGGATCACCGGTCCATTCAGGCACTACCGTCGATCGAGTGTCCACAACACCTGGAACTACGTCGCAGGCGCGTTTCGACGACCCCGGAGTGAAGTCCGGGGCGCCACTCGCGGCGGTAATCGGACTGCTCGGTGCCGTCGGAGTGGCGGCCAGTCCCGTCGTCGGAGTCGGGAGTGGCCGCGGGGTCGACACGACGGGGGCTCTTGCTTCTGCCGCTCTCTTCGCGGCCGTCTGCACGATCATCGTGCCGTTGGTTGCAGTGCTCACCTCGGGCCGCAGGCCTGCCTTGGCCGGTGGACTCCTGGCCGGTATCGGAGCGGTGTCGCTCGGAGCGGCAATTCTCGACGTCCAGTTGTTCGTCGACGCAATCGATGCAAACCGCTTGGACCTTTTCCGTCCGATTTCGGCGGGTTCGATCGATGCGGGTCCGGGCGCTTATCTCGCGCTCGCGGGACACTGCCTTCTTGTCCTGTCCGGGGTGCTCGGACTTGTCGCTGTCCATCGTGAATCGGAACGGGACGGATACGGCAGCGCTCGCGCCGCAGAATTCGACGGGCGATCGGTTGGCGGACGGATCGGCGCGTGGCCGACAGCGCTGCTGATTCTGGCCGCAGTGGTGTTCGTGCTCTCCCTGTTCGGTCCTTCCTTCAGTTCGCAGGATCCGATCTTTCTGGTCAAACCGCTCGTCGACTCGGTGTCGGCCACCGCCGTCGGTACAGGATTGGTGGGCGTCGCGGTGCTCGTTGCGGTCGCGGCGGCGTTGACGTCCATCTCGCTGCCGGTGGGCTGCGGCGCCCTGATCGGTGTCGGCCTCGGCGCACTCGCAGTCAGTGGAACCAGGGTGGTGGCTGGGTTCGCGGCCGGCGATCGGATCGGCGTCGGTTCGGGATCCGTGGTCGGGGCACTGGCCGCCGTGGTCATCGTCGTGATCGGAGTTTCAGCGCCTTACCTCGCATCCAGGCGTGAAGCAGATGCGATTCCCGCTGAAAGTGTGGTCCGCGCACCTGCGAAGACAACAAAGGGTGCGCTCAAAGCAGCGATGGTGGCTCAGTCCCGGGCGGCGCAAGCGCGGGTCGACAGACTTCACCGCGTCGCCGGTACCGCCGCAATCATCACTGCGGCTGTTGCGGGCGTCGGCTCGGCTTTGCCTGTCCTGTCGTTGCCGGACGGAATCCCGGAGCCGTCGATGCTGTCGTCTCGAGTTGTCCTGCTCGCCGCTGCCGTATTGCTCCTCGCCGCGCTGGGCCTGTTTGCCCCGGGCCGCGCCGCCGTGGTGCGTCCGGCCGTCGGAGTGCTGTGGACCACCGTCGTGATGGGCGTCGCGGCTGTGATGCAGTCGGCGGTCATCGCGACGGACGTACCAGGCGTCGGGTTAGGTGCCGGCGCCTTCGTGCTTTGTGGCGCGGCTCTCCTCGCTGCGGCGACGGGACTGCTCGTCTGGCTGGCGGGAAGCGCAGAACGTGAAGACGTCGACACGTCGGTAGACGGCGGTTCGAGAGGGCTGGTGCTTCTCGTCGGTGGGATCGGCGCAGTCGCAGTCCTGATCGGGACCGCGCTTCCCCTCTATCGGGGTGACGCCTACACAGCGGCGTCAGTTCTGGAGTGGCCGTGGGGAATTGACGTCTGGGGGCAACTGCTCGTCGGCGTCACCGTCGTGATCGCCGCTGTGATCGCAGCGTCTGCGCGGCCGGCTCGAGGCGCGGCATTGCTGATCGGATCTGCCGTGGCAGCTCTGGTGTACGTCAGTGAGTGGCCGCTCACGTCATCGCGCATATCGGACGCAACCGTGGGGGTGGGTGCGATCACAGCGGCCACGGGCATAGTGTTGCTTCTCGTTGCAGCGTTCTCGAGCGCAAGAATCAGTGAGACTGATGCTTGACAAATTCGGTGTGGCCACCTTGCTCGATCGGTGAGGCGTGCCTCATTGCGCATTTGCGCGTGACTTGGGCCACATAGCATCAGTGCGGGCGCAAACCGAACGCGGCAACTGGTTAAAGTCCAGAACAGACCCGCTCCTACCCCTCGAGCGGGTGACAACGCAGACGAGACGGTGAGCAGATGGATCTCTTCGAATACCAGGCGAAGGAACTCTTCGCCAAGCACGGAGTGCCGACTTCGGCTGGACGTGTTACAGACACAGTCGCCGGCGCACGCGAGATTGCCGAAGAAATCGGTAAGCCCGTGATGGTGAAGGCACAGGTCAAGGTAGGCGGCCGCGGCAAGGCCGGTGGCGTCAAGTACTCGCCCGACGTGGATGCCGCAGTGGCAAACGCCGAGGCAATCCTGGGCCTGGACATCAAGGGCCATGTCGTCAAGAAGCTGCTGGTCGCAGAGGCAAGTGACATTGCCGAGGAGTACTACATCTCCTTCCTGCTCGACCGCACCAACCGCACCTACCTGGCCATGTGCTCGGTAGAGGGTGGCGTCGAGATCGAGGTCACCGCCGAGGAGAACCCCGACGCTCTCGCCAAGATCCCCGTCGACGCAGTCAAGGGCGTCGACCTCGCGTTCGCGCGCAGCATCGCCGAGGCAGGAAAGCTGCCCGCAGAGGTGCTCGACGCAGCGGCCGTCACGATCCAGAAGCTGTGGGAGGTCTTCATCAACGAGGACGCGCTCCTCGTCGAGGTCAACCCCCTCGTTCGTACGCCTGACGATCAGATCCTCGCCCTCGACGGCAAGGTCACCCTCGACGAGAACGCAGCGTTCCGTCAGCCCGGCCACGAGGCATTCGAGGATCGCGACGCTACCGATCCCCTCGAGCTCAAGGCCAAGGAAAACGACCTCAACTACGTCAAGCTCGACGGTGAGGTCGGAATCATCGGCAACGGCGCAGGCCTGGTCATGTCCACCCTGGACGTCGTCGCATACGCCGGCGAGAACCACGGTGGCGTCAAGCCCGCCAACTTCCTCGACATCGGCGGCGGAGCTTCCGCTGCAGTCATGGCTGCCGGCCTCGACGTCATCCTGAACGACGCACAGGTCAAGAGCGTGTTCGTCAACGTCTTCGGCGGCATCACCGCGTGTGACGCAGTTGCCAACGGCATCGTCGGCGCACTGAAGACCCTGGGCGACGAGGCCAACAAGCCGCTCGTCGTTCGCCTGGACGGAAACAACGTCGAAGAGGGTCGTCGCATCCTCGCCGAGGCCAACCACCCGCTGGTCACGGTCGTCGCAACCATGGACGAGGCCGCCGACAAGGCCGCCGAACTCGCTCACGCAGCGAAGTAAGGGACTCACAGAACAATGGCAATCTTCCTCACCAAGGATTCAAAGGTCATCGTCCAGGGCATCACCGGCGGCGAGGGCACCAAGCACACCGCTCTGATGCTCAAGGCCGGCACCCAGGTCGTCGGCGGCGTCAACGCTCGCAAGGCCGGCACCACGGTCTCGCACGTTGCTGCTGACGGTTCCCCTGTCGAGCTCCCCGTCTTCGCGACGGTCGAAGAGGCAATCAAGGAGACCGGCGCAGACGTCTCCATCGCATTCGTTCCCCCGGCCTTCTCGAAGGACGCCATCGTCGAGGCCATCGACGCGGAGATCCCGCTCCTCGTGGTCATCACCGAGGGCATCCCGGTTCAGGACTCCGCTTACGCTTGGGCGTACAACGAGTCCAAGGGCAAGAAGACGCGCATCATCGGACCGAACTGCCCCGGCATCATCACCCCGGGTGAGGCCCTCGTCGGCATCACGCCCGCCAACATTGCAGGCACCGGCCCCATCGGCCTGGTCTCCAAGTCGGGCACCCTGACCTACCAGATGATGTACGAACTCCGTGACTTCGGCTTCTCCACCGCCATCGGCATCGGCGGCGACCCGGTCATCGGAACCACCCACATCGACGCCATCGAGGCGTTCGAGAAGGATCCCGAGACCAAGGTCATCGTGATGATCGGTGAAATCGGTGGCGACGCGGAAGAGCGTGCAGCCGATTACATCAAGGCCAACGTCACCAAGCCGGTCGTCGGCTACGTGGCTGGCTTCACCGCTCCCGAAGGTAAGACCATGGGCCACGCAGGCGCCATCGTCTCCGGTTCCTCGGGAACGGCTCAGGCAAAGCAGGAAGCTCTCGAAGCTGCAGGCGTGAAGGTCGGCAAGACGCCGTCCGCCACTGCTGCTCTCGCTCGCGAGATTCTTCAGTCCCTGTAAGGGGCTTCGCCCCCGTGCGTGGTTAGGGAGTCTCCGGACTCCTTAACCACGCACAGTGGTATCGACCCACATCGACCCGGCAGGTTCCAACTGCCCGGCACCGGATGTGATGGATGCGACGATCGAGTCGAGATCGTCGGCGTCACCGGCGGCGAGCGTCATCACCGCCTTCGATCCATACGCAGTTCCGAGCACCGAGACGCCCCGCGCTCTCAGCTCCGCTTCCACCCGACCGGCCTCTGAGTGCCGGATCGCCAAAGTGCGCAGGATCTTCCTCTCCCTGGCCACAAGCTCGGCCGAATCGAGAGCAACCGAGACGGCTCCCGAATACGCGCGGACCAATCCACCGGCGCCGAGCTTGATTCCGCCGAAGTAGCGCGTGACGACAACAATCACATCGACCAGATCTCGAGACTTGAGAACCTGAAGCATCGGCACCCCGGCAGTCCCGCCTGGTTCGCCGTCGTCGTGTGCACGCTCGACGCGTGAGTTCGCTTCGTATCCGATCACGAAAGCCGAACAATGATGGCGCGCATCGGGATACAGCGACTTCTGCTCCGCGACGAACTCCGTGGCGGCTTCGGCGTCGTCGATCCGGCGAAGCGCGGCGATGAATCGTGAGTGCTTCACCTCGGTTTCGACGACATGGTCGGCGCCGGGCGCGAGGGTGAAGGGCATCTGCCCATTGTCTCCTGTCGGTGTTAGCGTGCGAAGTCGAGACACATACGCTGGTAACCATCGAAGACCGTCTACGAGGAGAAGTCATGACGTTCACGCCGCAAGGGCCCAGCTTCGGGCCACCGAATCAGCCGGCAGCGGGCGGTGGAACCAAGAATCTCGGATTCATCCTGCTCATCGCCGTCGCGGCACTCGGCCTGATCAATTTCCTACTCGGTTTTGCGCCTTTCACGTCGATCAGTGGAAGCAGCAGCGGCATCGGTAGCGGTCTGGACACCAGTTCGAGCTTCTTCGAGTCGAGCATCTACGGCCTCGGATTCGTTTTCGCCGGCGGTGTGGTCGCAGGCGTATCGCTCCTCCCGAAGCAGTCGTATGCAGGTATTGCCGCAGCGCTCACCCTCACGGGTTTCTTCGCTTTGGTGTTCGCCGCGTTCTCCGTAGGTACCAGCGACTACGTCGACATCAGCCTCGGTTGGGGTCTGATCATCGTGCTGATCCTCTCGTTCGTGCAGACGGTCGTCGCAGTCGCCGCGTTGTTGTTCGAGATCGGAATCCTGAAGGCTCCCGCGCCGCGTCCGGTAGCTCAGCAGTACGGTCAGCCGCAGGGCTATGGCCAGCCCCAGGGCCAGGCGCCGGGGCAGGCGCCAGGTCAGCCACAGGGATACGGACAGGCTCAGTACGGCCAGCCGCAGCAGGCTCAGCAGCCGGGCCAGTACCAGCAGAATCCGCAGTACGGGCAGGCGCAGCAGCAGGGATACGGGGGAGCGCACGCCGCCCCCGCCGACCCGACTGCTTCGCAGCAGCCTTACGGCCAGACTGCGTCTCCCTACGGTCAGAACCCGGTGCAGAATCCCGCACAGACCGACTCGGCCGCGACGACGTCGTCTTACTATCCGCTGACCTCGCAGCCCGCGAGTCAGCCGAACCCGAGTTACTCGTCGGATCAGTTCACCGCCCCGCGCGGTTACGGCCAGCCGTACAACCAGCAGCAGACTGGCTCGACCGAGCAGCCGACGGGCTTCGAGCCGCCCACTTTCGAAGCGCCGACGCCGTCTGCTGAGCCTGACCAGGGCAGCAGCGATTCCGCGGCCGAGACCAAGGTCTTCGGGTCGCAGAACCCCGACGAGCGTCAGCAGTAGTACTACTTCGTTTCACGAACATGAATGTGGCCTCCGACCCGCTGCGGGTGGAGGCCACATTCCGTGAGCCCGACGGCGCGCCTGAGTGCGCGGCGCACTATCGAGTGAAACCCTCGAGGGGATGAGTTCTTTGATTGATGGCACCCGGTCCCGTCCCGCGTCCTCACGACCCGGACGTGGTCGTACTGGCGGCGGCCGCGTCGGCGGCGGTCGCCCGGCACCGAACCCGGACCTGGCGCGCAAGCTGCTGACGGTCGCCTTCCGGCCGTCGGGTCTGACGATGCTGCTGATCGCGGCTGTCGTTGTGGTCACCTTGGTATCGGCGAGCAGCGACCTGACCGGAACCTTCGGCGCCATTGCCACCACATGGTTGGTCATCCACCAGGTGCCGGCGACTATCAGCGGCGTCCAACTCGGTGTACTGCCATTGCTTCCGACGGCCGTCATGATGTGGGTGGTTGCACGCCGATGCGCGTCGACTGCGGTGCACACCGACTCCCGTGACGACACCCTCCGCCTGGTGGGGGCCGCGGTGGCCGGACCGTTGACTATCACGGCAATCGCTCTCGCCGTGGTCGCCGACGCCTCCGCAGCCATTCCGCTGTCTAGCCCCAACACGTTGGCCGCTTTCGGCTGGGTCGCCGGGATTCACCTGATCGCCGCGTCCGTCGGTGTTGCTGCTGCGCACTGGGATCGCGTCGTCGCCGAGATTCCGCCGTGGGCATCTGCCGCTCTTCGACCGGCAACGGCTGCGTCGGCAGCGCTGTTGGCTGCGGGCGCCGTGGCCGTCGTGGTGTCACTACTCGTGTCGTGGTCGACGGTCGGTGACCTACTCGCGCGCGGCAACGGGTTTGTCGGCGTACTGGGATTAACGGTGTTGTCGCTGCTCTACCTGCCGAACCTCGTGGTCGGCGCAGCCGCGGTGATGACGGGATCGACGGCCGATTTCGGCAATGTCTCCATCAGCGTGTTCGGCAACATCGGCGGTGACCTGCCACCCTTGCCCCTTCTCGGAGCGATTCCGGAAGGCGTCGCCGGTGGAATCTGGCCCGTGTTGTTGATCGTTCCGGCAGCGGTGGGCATGATGCTCGGCCGTGATTGCGCTCGACGCATCGCCGGGCAGGACAGCGTGCTCGCAGTGCTGACGGCAGCTGCCGGTGCCGGCGTCGTCATGGCGCTGCTCGCTCTTGCTGCCGGGGGAGACCTCGGGCAGTTCGGCACCGTGGAGGTCCTGTGGTGGGGCTTCGGTCTTCTGACTTTTGCGTGGCTGGGATTGTTCGGAACGGTCTCGGCGCTGTTCGCGATGTGGTTCTCACACCGCGGACACATGAAGGACGAGGTTGCGCCCCCGACGGCTGAACCGGCTCGAACAGTCGAGCCCGAACTTGCGATCACGGCTGCGGCCACACCGGAAGACGAGGACGACGAGAACACGGGCGAAGTGCTGGCCCAGGAATCTGCGGTCGTTGTCACCAAGGTCGTCGAAGCGGAAATCGTCGAGGAATCAGGCGAACCCGTGCAGGTAGTGACAGAGGAAACCGTCGAGATCGAAGTAGTCGACGCCGAGGTTGTCGCGGCACCCGAGGCGGACCCCACAGCCGACTCCGCAGCCGGGGCCGAGCCGGAGACCGACCTGCCCTCGAAGCCGCAGAAGTCCAGCGACTAGGCTGTCATGCGGCCGATACTCCGGCCGCATCATCTTCCAGTTCTCAGGAGTAGTGCGCTGACTGCCTCGGCCGACAATCCGCAGCCGACAATGCCCGACGGGGTCCAATTTCGCGACTCGATCGCGCGGGTAGTCGTACTCGCTTCCGGCGCGGGAACCCTGTTGACTTCGCTGATCGAGGCTTCGCACGCCGAGGGATACCCGGCCGAGATCGTTGCCGTCGGGGTAGATCGTGACTGCCTCGCCGCCGAGCACGCTGCGGATTCGAAGATCCCGTCCTTCAAGGTCTCGATCAAGACTTATGAAAATCGTGCCGCCTGGGACGAGGCGCTGACAGCAGCGGTGGCCGAGCACGAACCCGATCTCGTGGTCAGTGCAGGCTTCATGAAAATCCTCGGCCCCAGCTTTCTCGCGCGTTTCGGCGGCCGAATCATCAACACTCATCCCGCGTTGCTGCCTGCCTTTCCCGGCGCGCACGCGGTTCCCGACGCTCTGGCGTACGGCGTGAAGGTCACCGGTTCCACGGTGCATCTCGTCGACGGCGGAGTTGATACCGGGCCGATCTTGGCGCAGGAAGCTGTGCCGGTGCATGACGACGACACCGAGTCTTCGTTGCATGAACGCATCAAAATTGTGGAGCGACGGTTGTTGGCGGACGTCATCGCCGCTGTTGCTACGCGCGGAGTGGTTTCCGATGGACGAAAGGCCGTGATCCCCAGTGAGTGAACGCAAGGCTGTGCGCCGTGCACTTGTCAGCGTCTACGACAAGAGTGGTCTGATCGAGCTGGCCACGGGCCTGCACGAGGCCGGTGTCGAGTTGGTCTCGACCGGTTCGACCGCGTCGAAGATTGCCGACGCCGGAATCCCCGTGACGCCGGTCGAGGCTCTGACCGGATTCCCGGAATGCCTCGAAGGCCGCGTGAAGACGCTGCATCCGCGCGTCCATGCCGGCGTTCTCGCCGATACCCGCAAGCCGGATCACCTCGCTCAGCTCGAGGAACTCGGCATCGCGACCTTCGAATTGGTCGTCGTGAACCTGTACCCCTTCACCGAGACGGTTGCCTCGGGCGCTAGCCCGGACGAGTGCGTCGAGCAGATCGACATCGGCGGCCCGTCGATGGTGCGTGCTGCAGCCAAGAACCATCCGTCGGTTGCCGTCGTGGTCGATCCGGCTCGTTACGCCGATGTCCTGACTGCCGTTGCCGGTGGCGGATTCACCTTGCGTGAGCGCACTGTGCTTGCGGCGCAGGCGTTCCAGCACACTGCGTCGTACGACGTCGCTGTTGCAAGCTGGATGACGAGCACGATCGCAGCTGACGAGGACGGTTCGCTGTTCCCCGCCTGGGTCGGTGCTACCTGGAACCGCAGCGCTGTCCTTCGCTACGGCGAGAACCCGCACCAGGACGCCGCGCTGTACGAAAACCCGGCTGCGCCTGCAGGTTTGGCTCAGGCAGAGCAGTTGCACGGCAAGGAGATGTCGTACAACAACTACACGGACTCCGACGCAGCGTGGCGCGCAGCGTACGACTTCACTGATCCGGCCGTCGCAATCATCAAGCACGCCAACCCCTGTGGCATCGCCATCGGGACCGACATTGCCGACGCCCACCGCAAGGCGCATGCATGCGATCCGGTCAGTGCATTCGGTGGTGTCATCGCAGCCAACCGTGAGGTCACCGTCGAACTGGCAGAGCAGATCGCCGATATCTTCACCGAGGTTGTCATCGCGCCCTCGTACGAAGACGGGGCCGTCGAGGTTCTGCAGCGTAAGAAGAACATTCGTGTTCTGAAGGCTGCCGCTCCGACCGCTACCGGAATCGAACTGCGTCCGATCTCTGGCGGTACCTTGCTCCAGCAGCGCGACGTTCTGGACGCTGACGGCGACAACCCGGCCAACTGGACTCTCGCCAACGGTGAGGCTGCAGATGCCGAGACTCTCGCAGACCTCGAATTTGCTTGGCGCGCCAGCCGATCGGTGAAGTCAAACGCGATCCTGCTGGCCTCCGGCGGCGCGTCCGTCGGCGTCGGTATGGGCCAGGTCAACCGCGTCGATGCAGCGCATCTTGCTGTTCAGCGAGCCGGTGACCGCGTCGTAGGTTCGGTTGCGGCCTCGGACGCGTTCTTCCCGTTCCCTGACGGTCTGCAGGTTCTTCTCAACGCCGGCGTCAAGGCTGTTGTGCAGCCGGGTGGTTCGGTTCGCGACAACGAGGTGATTGCCGCGGCCAAGGAAGCCGGTGTCACTCTTTATCTGACCGGTGCGCGCCACTTCGCGCACTGATTCCCTGCCTCGGTAGCGGGCCTCGACTCCTCAACGGGAGTTCGGGGCCCGTTCTGCATTCAGGCCGGCCCGGTTCTTTCAGGCTGCGCTGCTGTGGGTGCCCTGGAGTTCGCGGGGTGAGCCGGTGATGACCACGCGTGAGGCTCCGCGACTGCGGATCTCGCTGATCAGTGCGCCGAGGGTGGCTTCGTGGGCAGCATCGGAGTGCGAAAGATCCAGGGTGACGGCGTATCCGGTGAGGTCACCGGGCAGATCGACATACGGCGGCGCGATGGACAGTTGGTTGACTCGAAGTTTCATATGGTGCTCCTGCGTGTGAAAGGTAAAAGAAAAGGCACCCGAGGCGTTTGCCCTGGGTGCCCGAGAACGAATCCGGTGAAACTGGGGATCATTCTCGGGGTACACCGCGCTTGTTGCCCATGTGCTTGGCCGACATTGCGGCCGAAAAAATGTGCTTGCCTGCGGTGCAGCTGCGCCACGAAGGTACGGATGCAAAGTTCGGGTGTAGCGACATGACGTCCGTTCCTTTCTGTGTGGCGTTGCTGGTTAATGGATGACCGTACAGCACGGATCGAGGGTTCGCACCAATAAAAAGCGCCGCGAACGTAAACTCCGGGTGACTTCTGTCCCCGGGTTCGCTGGATTGAGAGAGCCTTTGTTGCAGGTCAGGCGTAGAAAGCAGAAGTCCCTCCGCGATGGTTCGCGGAGGGAACTTTCTACCCGAAAAAGAGGACGTTCGGTCTGTACATGATCAGGAGAACGAGCGGACCCACGCTGTGAAGGGCTCCGCGAACTCTGCCGAGTACGGAAGCGGCGCGACGTAGTCGGCCCCGGTGGACTGTTCTTTGCCGATGTCCTTGAGTACGAAGTTGGCGTTGCGCATCCGCACTGAAGTCAGCGCGGTATGTGAGAGCGCGGCGTCGAGTGCCGCGACGTCGGAGGGAATTACTTGGATGTCCTTGTCCGAGCAGCTGGTGAGAACGGGCATGCCTGCCGGCAGCGCCGCTACGAGCGCAACCGGGTCCAGTGCGTCTTCCTCGGCGAGTGCCTTGGCATTGGCGTGAACGAGTCCCGCGTTCTGCAGCGGTTCGGGTAGATCATCCGGAACCGTGCCCTCGGTCCGAAGAGACTCGACGGCGTCGGCGAGCGCGACGCGCAGTTCGTCAGCCAGTTCGACCGGCAACTGTCCGGCGCCGACGACGGCGTCGAGCTGGCGGTGAATCTGCGTCGTGAGTAGATCGAGAAGCCTGACGCTCAGTGGCTCGAGCAGTGCGAGGGCGCTGACTCTTGTGCCCTCTTTCGCCGTGGCAAGTGCCAGCGCGACGACGGCGCCGTCGCTGTGTCCGACGACGAACAGTCGCTCGGGATCGACGCCGGGTTGTCCGGCGAGGTAGTCAAGTCCGTCGGAGGCGGCGTCGACGAATGTGTTGAAGCCGAGATCGGCGATGTCCTCGATCTCGTAGTCGCCGAGGGCGGTTTCGCCGCTGCCGAGCTTGTCGTAACGCAGGCTTGAAATGCCTTGATTTTCAAGAAGATCCGCGATGAACCGCAGAGTTCCGATGTCGCCTTCGAGGAGCGCGCTGTCGCCGTTTCGGTCGGTGGGGCCGCTGCCGGCCAGAATGAGCGCGGCCGGCGCCGGGGAGTCGGGTGAGGCTGCCAGGCGAAGACTCCCGTACAGGGTGACGTCGCCGGATTGGAACGAGATCTCGGTGTCGGACATGACGACTTGTCTACCAGGTCCACAGGTTCAGGCGGTGCGCAGACTCCGGACACGTCGCCATCCGCGCCAGCTGAACCACAAGAGTGCGGCGAGCAGCGGAATGATCAGGAGCGGCAAGATCATCGCGATCAAGGAGGTGAAGAAAGTCAGCACATCCTCGATGACGGAGACGACGGGATTCGCCAGTCCACCGGTAGTGGCCGTACTGACCGCGCGAGTGCCGGTCTGGGCGGCGCTGAACGTCAGCGCCGTCGGCGCTCCGACGATGATGCCCGCCAACGCGGCCATCGCAGGGTCGAGATGGCTGAAGGCCGCCCAGGCCGCGATCACTCCGGCGATGGGTCCGGTGACGTTCCCGATCACCGAGAGTGCGTTGTCCACGAAGGGAATGAGGTCGGCACCCAGTTCGACCACAGCGGCTATTGCCAATGCCACCAGCGCGCCGGTGGATCCGATCCACCGCATCGACTCGCCGACGGTGATCCCGAACAGTTCGAAGTGGACGGCAGCGCTGAGCATCAGCAGCGGCAGGAAGGTTCGCATTCCGGACGCTGCGGCGAGTCCGAGACCGAGCATGGCGGGCAACACCCAGGTATCCATGGGTGGAGTTTAGGTCTACTGTGCGCCTTTATTAACCGCCGGCGGTTAATAAAGGCGCACAGCAAAGTCTCGGAAAGGACCTTTCATGGCGACAAACCCGCAGCCGATGTTCTTCCTCAACCTGCCCGTCAAGGACCTCGGCAAGGCCACCACCTTCTACGAGGGCCTCGGATACTCCAAGAACACGCAGTTCTCCGACGAGAATGCGTCGTCGATGGTCATCAGTGACACCATCGTCGTGATGCTGTTGGCCGAGCCCTTCTTCAAGACCTTCACCACCAAGGGCATTGCCGACACCTCGACGTCGACGGAAGCGCTGCTCGGTCTCTCGGCCGAGACCCGTGAGGCCGTCGACACCCTCGTCGACAAGGCGCTCGCGACCGGCGGTTCCGAAGGTAACGCGACGCAGGATCACGGTTTCATGTACAGCCGCAGCTTCCAGGATCCCGACGGCCACATCTGGGAAATCATCTGGATGAATCCCGAGAACATCGAGGGCTGAGCGACCGAACTTCCTCGGCGAGAGGCGAAACCCCGCAAACACTCGTAGCGTGGAGTGGTGACTGTCGCAAAAACCCTCGGAGAGCTACGCGCCTCCGGACACGTACAGCGAAGTGTCAAGGAAGAACTACGAGAGAACCTTCTCGCCGCGTTGCGGGACGGCCGTGACCCCTGGCCCGGGATAGTCGGGTTCGAGGACACGGTCGCCCCGCAACTCGAGCGGGCGCTGATCGCCGGCCACGACGTGGTTCTGCTCGGCGAACGCGGTCAAGGAAAGACGAGGTTGCTTCGCACTCTCGGGCTCCTGCTCGACGAGTGGACCCCCGTCATCGAAGGCTCGGAACTGGGGGAGCACCCGTACGAGCCGATCACACCGGCTTCGATACGTCGAGCCAAGGAACTGGGTGACGACCTCCCGATCGCCTGGCGACACCGCAGCGAGCGGTACTCCGAGAAACTGGCAACGCCGGACACCTCGGTCGCCGACCTGATCGGAGATGTCGACCCGGTCAAGGTGGCCGAGGGTAGGAGCCTCGGCGATCCGGAGACCATTCACTTCGGTCTCGTGCCCCGCGCGCATCGCGGAATCGTGGCGATCAACGAGCTTCCCGACCTCGCCGAGCGCATCCAGGTCTCGTTGCTCAACGTGATGGAAGAGCGGGACATCCAGGTCCGCGGGTACACGCTTCGGCTTCCGTTGGACGTCCTTCTGGTCGCGAGCGCAAATCCTGAGGACTACACCAACCGCGGGCGCATCATCACACCACTCAAGGACCGCTTCGGCGCCGAAATTCGCACTCACTACCCCGTCGAGTTGGCGGGTGAGATCGCGGTGATCGAGCAGGAGGCGCACCTGGCCGCGGAGGTGCCTGACTACCTTCTCGAAATTCTTGCCAGGTTCACGCGCTTGCTACGCGAATCCACCTCGGTGGATCAGCGATCGGGTGTGTCGGCACGATTTGCCGTCGCCGGCGCGGAAACCGTCAGTGCAGCGGCGGTACGACGCGCGGCGGTGCTCGGCGAGGCCGATCCTGTTGCACGGCCCGTCGATCTCGATTCCGTGGTCGAGGTTCTTCGCGGCAAGGTCGAATTCGAATCCGGTGAAGAGGGACGGGAACTGGAGGTGCTCGAGCACCTGCTGCGTCGCGCGACCGCCGATACGGTTCGGGTACGACTCGGCGGAATCGACCTCGGGATGTTGGTTGCTGCTGTGGAGACGGGCAATACGATCGTCACCGGTGAATCTGTCACGGCCAAGGCGTTTCTCGACGAGCTTCCGGACCTCGAGGTCCTGGACGAAGTAGCCGAACGCCTCGGCGCGCGATCCGACGGCGAGCGTGCCGCCGGTGCCGAACTTGCCCTCGAAGGGCTTTACCTCGCGCGCCGGATCTCCAAAGATCAAGGCCCGGGCGGCCGCTCGGTGTATTCGTAAGGGGCAGTGATGATCCACAATCCGCGGTACGGGCCGTACGACGGTGGTCCCGATCCGCTGGCGCCTCCGGTAGATCTGCGCGATGCCTTGGCAGCAATCGGCGACGACGTGTTGTCAGGCACGTCGCCGCGCCATGCCCTCCGGGAACTCCTGCGCCGCGGAAACCGAGACATGCGCGGGCTCGACGACCTTGCTGCCCAGGCGAACCGGCGTCGACGTGAGCTGCTACGCCGCAACAATCTCGACGGAACGCTCGACGAGGTTCGTAAGCTTCTCGACAAGGCGGTGCTCGAAGAGCGCAAAGAACTGGCACGTGCTCTCGACGACGACGCACGATTCAACGAAATGCGGATCGAGGAGTTGCCACCGTCCACAGCTCAGGCCGTGCAAGATCTGGCCGACTACAACTGGCGCAGCGAACAGGCTCGCGCGGATTACGAGAAGATTCGTGATCTGCTCGGACGTGAGGTCCTCGATCAACGCTTCTCGGGAATGAAGCAGGCACTCGAGGGCGCTACCGACGAGGATCGTGAGCAGATTCGCCAGATGCTGGCAGATCTGAATCAACTGCTCGATGCGCACTCTCGGGGCGTCGACACTCCGGAGCAGTTTGCGGAGTTCATGGACAAGCACGGGCAGTATTTCCCGGACAACCCGCGCAACGTCGACGAACTTCTGGATTCGTTGGCGCAGCGCGCGGCGGCCGCACAACGATTGCGTAACTCGCTCTCGCAGGAGCAGCGTGACGAGTTGGATGCGTTGGCGCAGCAGGCGTTCGGCGATCCGAGCCTGATGAGTGAGCTGAGTCAACTCGACCAGTTCCTTCAGGCGGCTCGGCCGGGTGAGAACTGGGAAGGTTCGCAACAGTTCCGCGGCGACAACGGAATGGGGTTGGGTGAGGGGACCGGTGCCCTGCAGGACATCGCCGAGTTGGAATCGCTGGCAGATCAACTGTCGCAGCAGTATGCAGGCGCAGCGCTCGACGACATCGACCCCGAGCTACTCGCGCGGCAACTCGGCGACGAAGCGGCCGCTGATGCTCGCACCCTGGCCGATCTCGAAAAGGCTTTGCAGGAACAGGGTTTCTTCGATCGCGCACCAGACGGTCAATGGCGCTTGTCGCCCAAAGCCATGCGACAGCTCGGACAGACCGCTCTGCGTGACGTCGCCGGGCAACTGTCGTCGCGAACCGGTCAACGCGATACGCGTCGGGCAGGTGCGATGGGCGAACCGACCGGAGCTTCCCGCGAATGGGAGTTCGGGGACACCGAACCGTGGGACGTCACGAGAACCATCACCAACGCCGTCCTACGTGACCCTGGCCGAATGCCGGTGCGGCTGAGCGTCGTCGATGTCGAGGTGGCCGAAACCGAACAGCGTAGTCAGGCTGCGGTGGCTCTGTTGGTGGACACGTCGTTCTCGATGGTGATGGAGGATCGGTGGGTGCCGATGAAGCGCACCGCTCTGGCACTCAATCATCTGGTGAGCACGCGGTTTCGCAGCGACGAGCTGCAGTTGATCGCCTTCGGACGCCACGCGCACGTACTGAGCCCGTCGGAGCTCGCCGGTTTGGACGGCGCGTGGGACCAGGGAACCAACCTGCACCACGCACTGTTGTTGGCGGCCAGACACCTTCGACGCCATTCCAATGCGCAGCCGGTGGTGTTGATCGTCACCGACGGTGAGCCGACGGCTCATCTCGAAGCGGACGGAGAAGCCAGGTTCGACTACCCGCCGAGTGCGCGAACCCTCGGTTTGACGGTTCGAGCACTCGACGCCGTGGCCAGGCTGGGCGCCAAGGTCACGTTCTTCCGTCTCGGTGAGGATCCAGGTCTGGCCAGGGTGGTCGACCGGATGGCGCACCGGGTGGGTGGACGCGTCATCGCGCCGGACCTGGACGGCCTCGGCGCAGCCGTCGTGAGTGACTACATGCGAGGTCGCCGTTAATTCTGCCGCCGTCAGTCTTGTTCAGCGGGCTGGTGCTGGGTGATGCAGTGGATGCCGCCGCCACGTTCGAACAGCGGTCTGGCGTCGACGGTGACGACAGTGCGTCCGGGGTAAGCGGCTGACAGGATCCGGGCCGCTTCGGCGTCGGCCGGATCGTCGAAGCTGCAGGCGATCACTCCACGGTTGACCACGAGATGGTTGATGTAGCTGTAGTCGACGAATCCCTCGTCGTCGCGCAGGATTTCGGGTGCAGGCACCCGAATGACCTTCCACGGCCGGCCGCCGACGTCCGTCGAGCTTTCGAACAACTCGATGATCGTCTTGCTGACGGCGTAGTCGGGGTGCACCGGATTGCGTTGGTCATGGACGAGTACCACTCCGGGTGAAGAGATGGCAGCGACGATGTCGACGTGTCCGCGCGTTCCGTAGGTCTCCTGATCGCGAGTCAACCCGCGGGGAAGCCAGATCACGTGCTTGGCGCCGATGGTGCGGGCGAGTTCGGCCTCGATGTCGGCCTTCGTCAGGTCGGGATTGCGCCCCGGATCGAGTTGGACGGTTTCGGTGACCAAGACGGTGCCGAGACCGTCGACCTGAATACCGCCGCCCTCGTTGATGATTGGTGAGTCGATCAACTGGGCACCGGATTGTTCGACGACAAATGCGCCGATCTTCGAGTCCTTGTCCCACTGCGCCCACCCCTGTGCGCCCCAGCCGTTGAACACCCAGTCGACTCCGCCGAGACGGCCTTCGTCGGACAGGACGAACGTCGGCCCGATGTCGCGCATCCACGCGTCGTTGAGAGGTGCCTCGACGATGTCGACCTTCTCGGACAGATACTTTCGTGCTTCTTCGACTTCGGCGGGATCGACGACGACGGTGACCGGCTCGAATTCGGCGACGGCGTGGGCGACGGCCGCCCACGTCGAGCGCGCTTCGTGCTGTTCCTCGGCGGTGTCGCCGAGGGAGTATCCGGCGCTGGGGTACGCCATCCAAGTGCGTTCGTGCGGTTCACTTTCCGCGGGCATTCGCCAGGTCATCGGTTGGCTCCCACAGTGTTCACCGGTGCGGTCAGAGCCGAGTAGGTGTCGGGTCGGCGAGTGGCCAGGAACGGGAACAGTGCAAGCCAGTCTTCACGTTGCCGAAGATCGAGATCGGCGACCAGCACTGCTGATTCGTCGCGGGGAGCCTGAACGAGGATGCGTCCGTACGGATCCGAGATGAAGGAAGAACCGTAGAAGGTGATGAGACCTTCACCGCCGTGGCGATTGGGAACAACCATGAAGGTGCCGTTGGCGATACCGTTTCCGACGATCACCTGCTGCCACAGCGGTTGGGTGTCGAAGTTCGGGTGATCGGGCTCGGAGCCGATCGCCGTCGGGTACACCAGAACCTGGGCGCCGGCGAGGGAGTATGCACGTGCGACCTCCGGGAACCACTCGTCCCAGCATGTCGGGAGGCCGAACTTCGCGCCGAGTGCCTCGTGGACGGGGTATGCGTCCTGCGCCGGACCGCCGCGGAAGTACGTGTCCTCGTAGTATCCGGCCGTCACCGGAATGTGGAGCTTGCGGGTTCTGGCGAGAAGCTCACCTTCGGGCGAGACGAGGATCGCGGTGTTGAATCCCAGTCCGTCCTCGGCCTCACTGCGCTCGCACAGCGATGCGTGGACGAGGACCTGGTTCTCGGCGGCGGCTTTGGCGGCGAAGGCGAGAGTGGGTCCGGTGAGCAGGTCTTCCGCTTCGCGTCCGGGATTGTCGCCGGCCGGGGTGGAGGCGGGGTAGCGGCTGAGCGTCAGCTCCGGAAGAAAGACCACGGAAGCGCCCAGCTTCGCTGCGGACGCAATGCCCTCGCTCAATTCGGTGTAGAGGTCGTCTTGGTCCTCGTGCCAGCGATGTTGCACGAGACCTACACGCAGAGGTGTGGACGTGGACGGCGTAGTCGCGGCCAGAGACTCGGGTGGGGTGAGGGCGGTGATCGTCAGCATGGGGTTTCCTCGGTGCTCGGGTATTCGACGTTCAACGTAAAACGAATGTGATTCGTTAAGTATGGTGGGTGAGCGCTGATTGATCAAGGACTTTCGAGGAATTGTTTTTTGCGGCGCCCCGAACGGTGTGGATCACTACAGGAGGACATATGCCGCGGCCATCGCAACGACTGCTCTCACCGGCGATCATCACCGAGGCAGCGATCGAGTCAGTGGACGAATCCGGCGACTTCACCATGCCGGGACTCGCCGCACGACTGAAGGTGCGACCGTCGTCGCTCTACAACCACGTTTCCGGACGGGCCGAGATCGTCGAACTGATGAGGGCTCAGCTGATGGCGGGAATCGACGTGGAGTCGGCCTCGGGATCCTGGAGCGAGACCGTCTCTGCGCTGGCAGCCGAGTACCGGCGAAGCTACGCAGCACATCCTCGCCTGATTCCGCTCTTCACCGCCCAGACGGTGCAGGCCGGTGTGGCGTTCACCCTGTACAACGCGCTAGCGCAGGCATTCGCCGATGGTGGCTTCGACCCGGCTCAAACGCTGCACGCAATCACAACCGTCGACAGTTTTGTTCTAGGTTCGGCGTTGGATCTGGCGGCGCCAGATGTCCAGTGGGCGTCGGGGCCCGAGGCTAACGACGCGATGAAGGCGGCGTTGGCAACATCCGGGAAAAATCCCGAACGTGCCGACGCCGCCTTCGAATTCGGCTTGCGTGTATTGATGGCGGGCCTGATCGCGCAGGCCCCCGAACCTACTGTCTCCTAGGACACGCTGAGGTCGTTCTCGTCGCGCAGAGCCTCCGTGTCGCGGTTGAGGGTCTTGCCCTCGAAGAACTCGGGATTGCGCACTCGCATGACCATCATCAGTACCGCGCCGAGGATGAGGATTCCGAAGCCGAGGAAGAAGACCAGGCCGATGCCGCCGATGGATGCTCCGCTGGCGTTGTCCGGATTCATACTCTCCTGGACCGAAATGACGAACACCGCAAGCAGCATGAGACCACCGATGAGTGGGAACGCGAGCCGGAAGACGAAGTTTCGTACGCTTTCGAAGAGCGTCTTGCGGAAGTACCACACGCACGCGAATGCCGTGATGCCGTAGTACCAGCAGATCATGATGCCGAGGGCGGCGATCGTGTCGAGCAGCGCACTTTCGGAGAGGAACGTGACGACGCTGTAGAACACTGCTGTCACCGCGCCGGCCACGACGGTGGCGTACGACGGCACCAGGAATCGAGGCGAAACCTCGGCGAGCTTCTTGGGGAAAGCTCCGTATGCGCCCATGGCGAGCATGGTTCGTGCCGCGGGCAGGAACGTGGTCTGCAGGCTCGCAACGGAAGAGACGAAGACTGCGAGGAAGAGGAGCATTCCGCCCCAGTTGCCCAGGACCGGGTCGGCCAGAGCGCCGAAGACGTTCTCGGAGTTGTCGGGATTGCCGAGGCCGAGGCCTTCCTCACCGACGCCGGCGTACATCATCGCGGCAACGGCGACCAGCAGGTAGGTCAGGAGAATGGTTGCGACACAGAGCAAACCGGCGCGGCCCGGGGTCTTCTTGGGGTTCTTCGACTCCTCGCCCAGCGTGAGACAGGTATCCCAGCCCCAGAACGCGAAGATCGATCCGGTGAGTCCGATGACAAACGCACCGATGGCGAGTCCGCTGAACGGGTTGAACCAACTCAGGTCGAAGGACAATCCGGCCGGGGCATCGCCGGCGCCAACGTGAACCAGTGCAACGACGGCGAAGACGACCAGCAGCACCATCTGGAAGCCGACGAGTGCGAACTGCACGCGCTCGCTGGTAGTGATTCCTCTACTCGCTATCCATGTGGCCAGGGCGATGAAGACGAGTGTGGTGCCGACATTGACAAATTTGTTGCCCGGCAGATCGGCGATCGACGGATTGTCGACCACTCGCGCGATGAACAGATAGAAGAAGTCGACGGCAATGGCAGCAAGGTTCGAGAGCACGATGATGGTGGCGATCACCATGCCCCAGCCGCACATCCAACCGACGTACGGCCCGAATGCCTTGGTGGACCAAGTGAATGACGCGCCGCAGTCAGGTGTGTCGGAGTTCAGCTCGCGGTACGCGTACGCGGTGAGGAACATCGGGATGAAGCCGGCGATGAAGATGGCGGGCATCTTGAGGCCGACCGCGGCGACGATCAATCCGATACTGGCGGTCAGGGTGTAACCCGGTGCCACGGAGGAGATTCCGAGTACGGCGCCGGAGATCATGCCGATCTTGCCGGTAGCGAGTCCTTTGGAACTCAGTTCGGTGCTGGTCATGACAGTGCCTCCGGCTGGGTGAATTCGTGCTTGGGCACTACGACCATGGGAACGGGCAGCACGCGCAGCATCTTGGCGGCGGTGGAACCCAGGAAAAGTTTGCGGGGCTGCGCGAGACGGCTGGAACCGACCATCACGAGGTCGCCGTCCTGCCAGTCCAGTTGACGCACTGCGGATTCCACCGTTGAACCGTCGGCGATTATGACCTCGATGGGGAACTCGGCGGGGAGCGCCGCTCTTGCGATGTCAAGCGTGTCCTGAGCGTGATTTCGTGCACGTTCCCTGGCGGACTCGGCGGTGTCGCGGTGATCGCGCAGATCGTTCTGGGGGTCGAGTGCCACGAGCGAGACCAGTCGCAGCGGAACCTGCATCAGTTCGCTGGTACGTACGGCGGTGTTCAAGACGACGTCGGCGCCGACGCGGGTACCGAGCGCGCAGGTGACCTCTCGTATTGCGGTAGCCGCCGAATGCCGCGTTCCCCGAGGCGCCAGTGCTACCGGGACGTGGGCGGAGTGCAGCAGTTCGGTCGAGACCGAACCTATCGCGTGACGGCCGAGCAGACCGTCGCCGGAAGCTCCCACCACGATCGCCAGCGCGCTCAGTCGGTCAACCTCGTCGAGCAGGCCCTGAGCAAACGACTCGTGGAAGCTCAGGTGTACTTCCACCTGGATGTCCTCGGGCACCGCTGCTTTCGCCTCGGCGAGCCAGTCGTGTGCACGTGCGGCGAGAATGTCGTCGTAGCCGGCTTCCGAGGGAACCTTGGCCGGCAGTGTCCGATCCGGTGGGAGGACCATGCAGATGTCGAGTTGCGCGCCGAGACTGCGCGCGAGCTGGGCCCCGAGGACCAGCCCGTCTTTACCGCTGGGTGTGGCGAGGTATCCGACGATAAGGCGCATGGTGGCTCTTTTCCGGATTGGAGGAATCTGCTGTGCGCCTTTATTAACCGCGGGGGGTTAATAATCATGACGTGCTTGAGACGGGTGTAGTCCTCGACTCCGTATGCCGAGAGATCTTTGCCGTAGCCGGAGTACTTGAAGCCGCCGTGCGGCATCTCGGCAACGAGCGGGATGTGGCAGTTGATCCACACCGCACCGAAGTCGAGAGCGGCGGAGACGCGTTGCGTGACACCGTGATCCTTGGTCCAGATGCTCGAGGCCAGGCCGAACCGAACGTCGTTGGCAAGCGTGATCGCCTCCTTCTCGTCGGAGAAGCTCTGGACGGTGAGGATGGGACCGAAAGTCTCTTCCTGCACGATGTCGTCCGATTGCGCGACGCCGGTGATGACGGTCGGCTCGAAGAAGAATCCGGTTTCGCCCGAACGCTTTCCGCCGGTAACGATCTTGGCCGACGCCGGCAGGTTCGCGATCTTGTCGCTCACGGCGTTGAAGTGGTTGATGTTGTTGAGCGGGCCGTAGAAAGCATCAGGATCGGAAGGCGCGCCGGGGCGCAGCTTCTCGGCGTTCCGGACGAGGGCTTCGACGAGCTGATCGTGGATGGACTCGTGAACGATCACGCGAGTGGCCGCGGTGCAATCCTGGCCACCGTTGAAGAACGCTGCCTCGGCAATACCGGTGGCGGTCTTCTCGATGTCGACGTCGCCGAAGACGATCGCCGGCGCTTTGCCGCCCAGTTCGAGGTGCGCGCGCTTGAGCTGCTGCGCTGCGGACACGGCGACAGCGATGCCCGCCCGCACCGAACCGGTGATCGAGACGAGACCGAGGGCCCGGTTCTCCACCAACGTCGCGCCGGTTCCGCCGTTGCCGAGCACGACGTTGAACACGCCGTCCGGCAGGATGCCCTTCGAGAGCTTCGCCAGGACCAGCGTGCTGCCCGGTGTGGTGTCGCTGGGCTTGAGGACGATCGTGTTTCCGGCCGCGAGGGCGGGCCCGATCTTCCACAGCGCCATCATGAACGGGTAGTTCCAGGGAGTGACCTGACCGACGACGCCGATCGGCTCACGACGGACGTAGGAGGTGAAACCCTCCATGTATTCTCCGGCCGCCTTGCCCTCGAGAATTCGTGCGGCTCCGGCGAAGAACCGCATCTGATCGGCTCCGACCTTGACCTCTTCGTCGGCGATCATCTGGTGGGCCTGGCCGGTGTTGGCGCTTTCGGCTGCGACGATTTCGTCGCTGTGCGCTTCGATGGCGTCGGCGAGTTTGAGGAGTGCGGCCTGCCGCACGCTTGGTGTCGTCTTACCCCAGGTCTCGAATGCGCGCTGTGCTGCTTCGACGGCGGCGTCGACGTCTTCCTTGGTGGAGACCGGCGTACGCCCGACCACACTCTCGTCCACGGGGTTGATCAGGTCGAGTGTTTCCGTCGCGGCCGAGGCGACGAATTCACCGTTGATGTAGTTCTCGAGTACGACGATCGACATCGGTACCGGTTCCTCTCGAGGTCGAACGAGTTCCGGCCGAGGTGATCAGCACGGAACTCGCACTTTGTGGGGCGTGTGTGAGCAAGTGTGCGCTGACTCACAAGTAAAGGCAGCTGCCAAAAAGGTGAAATCTTTGATCCCCGACGCGCCGAGTTGTACAGTCCTGCCCATGACGATCGCTGTGCGGTGGATGTTGGCGCAGCCGGATCTCGCGCTGGAACTCAAAGGTGGGGCGCAGGGTGTCGGTCGCGAGATCACATTTGCGCACGCCACGGAGCTGCTCGACCCGTTTCGATGGTTGACCGGCGGCGAATTCATCCTCACCACCGGCATCCGATTGCCGTCCACTCAGCAAAAGCGCGGCCGCTATCTCCGGATGCTCGATGCGGCGGGTGTGGCGGCGGTGGGATTCGGAACCGGGCTGTCGTACCCCGAGGTCCCGGCCGATCTGGTGGCCGTCGCCGACGAGATCGGACTCCCGCTGATCGAGGTGCCGCTGCCGACGCCGTTTGCTGCCGTCGTCAAGCGTGTGATGAGCCGGTTGGCAGAGCAGGAATATGAAGCTGTCCTCCGGGCGTCGCGGGCGCAACCGCGGATGACGCGTGCCGTCATTTCCGGCGGAACTGCCGCAACCGTGCGTGAACTGGCGATCGCAACCTCGGCGACGGTGCTTCTTCTCGACGTCGCCGGACGAGTTCTCGAGAGCTCACCTCAACTGCCGACGGACGACGTGATCGACGAACTGCGAGCAACTCTCGGGGGCGGCGCATCCAGCAGCGTGACGCTTGCAAGGTCTGGAGCGTCGATCGCGGTGCAGCAGATCAGCGTCGGGCGAACGCCGTACGGATACCTGGCGGTGATCAGCGCTTCGGCGCTCAGCTACGTCGATCAGATACTGCTCGGTCACGCGAATTCGTTGCTGGCGTTGGACTTCGAGAAACCTGCGCGCCTGCGCGCCACTCAGGATCAGTTGAATTCGCATGCCCTCGGGCTGCTGCTCACCGAAGACCGCGACCCGGCACCGGCGTGGCAACAGATCCGGCAGGCCGCCGACGGCGAGGGAATGATCCGAGGGTTGACAGTTCTTGCCGACACGTCCGACGTGGCGGGACGCGTCGGAATCGAGATTGCCGAGTTCATGAACAAGGCAGGGCGGCAGTTGTTTTCGCGGATCAACGACACTCGCGTCACAGTGCTGCTGCGTGGAACCGACGACGTCCAGTTCGCCCGAGAGCTACTGGGCGGGGTATCGAGGTCGGATCTTCGCTCACTTCGTGTGGGCCTGAGTGCGCGGCGCGTGGTCGCAGCGCTGGCGGTCGCCGTCGAACAGTCCCAGCTGTGTGCGTCTGCGGCGGAAATCGGTGGCGAGCCTTTGGAATTCGCGGCGCTGACCGGAGGTGTGCTGCTGTCTTTCGATTCGACGCGTGAAGTACTCAACACGCTGGCGGAAACGATGATCACACCGATCGAGGACTACGACCGTGACAACGGCACCGAACTGCTGGCGTCGCTGCGGGCATTCCTCGAGGCCAACGGGCACTGGGAAGCGGCAGCCATCACGATGGGCGTCCACCGGCACACGCTGCGAAGCCGAATGGCGAAGGTGGAGAGCTTGATCGACTGTCGACTCGAGGTAGCGAGAGTTCGTGCGGAACTGCTGCTCTCGATCATTGCCCGGCAGTCGTGACTGCCGGGCAATGATCGAGACTTGGCAAAGCGGCCGTCAGGCCTTGCTGCGGGCGATGATGTCGGCGGCGGTTCGCTGCCCCATCCGGACAGCACCGTCGACGTGCTGGTACCCCTCGGCTGCGATGTCGGAGCACGAGAAGTGGATCGGGCCGACGGGTGTGCGGGAATCCGCGCCGTATCGGTGCAGGCCACCGAGGTCGAAGCTGGCCGCGTACGCACCGCGGGTCCATTCCTCCGAGCCCCAGTCGGATTCGTAGTACACAACCGGTTCTTCGGCCTTCGGGCCCAGGTAGCGGGCAAGTGAGGCCAGAATCGTGGCCTTACGCTCCTCGACGGAAAGCTCGAACATCGCGTCGGCCTTCTCGTCGGAGACGAAAGCGACCAGGGTGCCGCGATCGTCCTCGTGGTTGGTGTTGTCGTACACCTCCTGCACTACCTCGGACGCGCCGAAGCCGGTGCCGGAGAGGCCGTCTTCGCGCCAGAAAGGCGTCTCGTACACCGCGTGAACCTTGATGACGAGGCCGAGGGACTGGTGCTGGTGCATCTGGTGCTGACGACGCGGCAGCGGGGGATCGTACGAGATCCGGGAGTAGAGGTTGGGCGGTACGGCCAGGATCACTCGGCTTGCCTCGACGCGAACATCGCCGTCCGCCAACACCGTTGCACCGGATTCGTTCCACTTCACCGTTCGCACGGGTGCGTTGAGGAAGACGTCGTCACCGAGGGCCTCCGCCATGCGGATCGATACCTGCTGCATTCCGCCGATCACTCGCTTGTCGAGGATGAAGTCCTCGTCGACGAGGTGGGAGAACGAGCCTGCCGAGGCGGCCATGAGTACGGCCTGCAGGGCAGAGAACGAGTGGGCGGGCTTGGTGAGCATGCCACCGGCGATGAAGAGGCCGATGTTGTCACGTGCCTCGGCGTCGTCGGACTGATTGATCAGCCACTGCTTGAAGGAGACTGTGTCGAGATCGCGGGCGAGGGGATGTGCCCACGGTTCCTCGGCGCCGATCTGTGCTGCGAGATCGTCCATCTCGTCGATGAGACGGTCCATCTCCTTCTTCGTGGTGTCGTTCGTGGGGAAGGAATCACCCGTGTACTGCGTCCGCTCACCTGCCGACGAGATGTAGACGGACTCGCCCTCGCGGTAGCGCTCGAAAGTTTTCAGGCCGAGTTCGTCGAGCAAGGAGATCAGCGCGGTCTGGTCGGGGGAGACCCACTGGCCGCCGATTTCCAGAACTGCTCCGTCGATGGTGTCGGTCCACGTGCGGCCGCCGACGCGGTCGCGCGCTTCGATCACAGCGACGGTCAAACCGGCCTTGCGCAGCGCGGTTGCAGCTGCCAGGCCAGAGGGGCCGGCGCCGACGATTGCAACGTCTCTCTGGAGAGTAGGCACTTTGCGAGCTCCTTCATGTTGAGCACCGCTCGAGTCGAAAGCTGCCGACGAGCGAGTGCACGGGTGTCGGTTTTCAGTCTGTCCCGACGAGACGCACACCACACCTGACGAAACGGAGTGTTCGATCGTTGATCTTGTGCCGTTTAGGCGCGGCTAGCCGTTGATGACGTGGCGATCGCCGAGCGGTCGGCTCAGCGGGATGTCCAGGCTGCCGAACACGGCAACCAAGATGCACATCTTGTCCGCGGCCTCAGGCAATGCTCCGGTTCGGAGCGTGACGATCACCGTCGTATCAGTCTCTTCGACGGTTGCGTACGCGCCGTAGCACTCCGGAGTGCCGGTCACGAAGTGGACTGCCACCGTGTGATCGTCGACCTCGGACCACGATTCGAACATGGTGGCCGTCGCACCCACGATGTCAGTGCGGCTGTCGAACTCCGTGCCCATCTCGCTGTCGTCGACCTCGTCGGGAACGGGGGTTCCGAGCGACCAGTCGGCGGGACTTGCTTCGTTGGCCGCCATCGGATTCGGCGCAGCAACCGGCCCCGTTGTCTGGGCCCCGACGGAGCATCCGGCCACAGCAAGGCAGGCCAGAACGGCGAGGGTTAGTACACGCATGAATCCACCGTAACCCTGCTCAAGCGAGTAGCGCCGTGACCAGCGCAATCGCCGGTATCGACGCCAAAGTGGTGACAAAGGCACTGTCTCGGGCGAGGACCATCCCGCGCCGATATCGGCTTGCATAGATGAAGACGTTCTGTGCCGTCGGCAACGTCGAGACGACCACGATGGCGAACAACTGATGGCCGTCGATGCCGAGGAGGAAGTGCGCCATCAGGTAAGCCAGCACCGGTTGGACGACGATCTTGAGGGTCGACGCAAGCGCGACGTCGCGGCGCGGACTGGAGCCCTTCTCGAGCACCCGTACGCCGTACAACGAGAGCCCGAATGCCAACAGTGCGCCGGGGACCGAAGTGGCGCCGATCAATTCGAAAGGCTGCATCAGCGGTCTCGGCGGTACCCAACCGATCAACGCCACGATCAACCCCGCAGCGCCCGCGAGCACGATCGGATTCTTGAACGGAGCGGTGACAGTGTCGATCAGTGACAGTTTTTCGGCTTCGCCCCGCAATGCCGTGAGATCGAGGATCGTCAAGGCGATCGGGGAGTACACGACGATCTGGAAGAGCAGGAGCGGCGCGACGAAGGTGGCATCGCCGAGCACGAACACCGCGATCGGGATTCCGAGGTTGGCCGAATTCACGTACGACGCCGACAGCGCGCCGATAGTCAGTTCGGGCAGCGGCCGGTTGAGCCAGATCTTTGCAACGACGACGTACAGAGCGCCGACGGCAAAGGCAGTAGCCGACGCAACCGCGAGCGTCGGCGAGAAGATCACCGACAGATCGGACGACGCGAGGGTGGTGAACAGTAGGGCAGGCGTCGCGACGAAGAAGACGAGTCGACCGAGAACGAACTGTCCTTGGCTACCGAGGGTACCGAGACGGCCGAGCAGATACCCGACCGCGATGACGACAAAAATTACGGTGAAACCCGCAACAACTCCCGACACGCTGCGGGCACCTCTCGACTGGAATGAACGACTTCGGGAAATCTTAGTCCGGGCAACAAAAAGGCCGCGCAGTCGAGTGACTTTCGCGTGCGTTCTTCACTGCAACGGCGACCTGACGCTGCTGCTGCGGGGTCAGGCCCGTGACGCGACGGCTGCGGATCTTGCCGCGGTCCGAGATGAACGTGCGAAGCAAGTTGATGTCCTTGTAATCGACATGCGTGATCTTCGCTGCGAACAACGGGTTCTTCTTGGGCTTACGACCCTCTACGGGGCGTGGCTTCTTCGACGGTGAACGCTTGACTGCCATCCGACTTCCTTACCAGCTCGACTTGTGTACGCCAGGCAGTTCCCCACGGTGCGCCATTTCTCGCACGCGAATCCGGGAGAGCCCGAACTTCCGCAGGTGGCCGCGCGGACGTCCATCCGCAGCGTCTCGATTGCGCAATCGTACCGGACTGGCGTCGCGTGGTAGACGTTGCAGGGTCGCTTGGGCCTTCGCGCGCTCCTCGGGTGAGCTTTTCGGGGAGCGGATTGCCTCCTTGAGCGCCGATCGCTGCTCCGCGTATCGCTCGACGATGACCCGTCGCTGGTTGTTCTTGGCGATCTTGGACTTCTTGGCCATGCCTACTTCTCTTCTCGGAAATCGACGTGCTTGCGCACCACGGGGTCGTACTTCTTCAGTACGAGTCGATCGGGGTCGTTGCGACGGTTCTTGCGGGTCACGTACGTGTACCCGGTGCCCGCCGTGGACTTGAGTTTCACGATCGGGCGGATCTCGTTGCGTGCCATCTGCTCAGACCTTCTCGCCGCGCGCGCGGATCCGGGCGACGACGGATTCGATGCCGTCGCGGTCGATCGTCTTGATGCCCTTGGTCGAGAGGGTGAGCGTGATGCGACGACCCTCGCTGGGCAATACGTATGTCTTGCGCTGGATGTTCGGGTTCCAGCGACGATTCGAACGCTTGTGGGAGTGCGAGACGGATTTTCCGAACCCCGGCACACGTCCGGTCACTTGGCAGTGAGCCGACATGGGTATTCCTTTCAACTTGCAGATGACAATCGTTTTCGACAATGCGGTGAGATCAATGTAGCGTTCAACCTCGGTAATGACAATCATTCCCAGAAAGGCCCGCTGTGAATACGATCTTGGACGGCAGGACTCCGCTGGTCCTGGTCGCCGGCATGAGCGAATCCACTCCACACACCGCACGAGCGTTGCTGCGAACCGGAACTGTTCTGGTTCACCACGACCTGAGCCACGTCCGTGAAGGGGTGGTCCGGCGGACGGTCACCTCGATGACCGGGGGCACTGGGTCTGCCGGCACGGTGTCCGAACGCGAGACGATCCTCGAGCTCGCGCACGGCTGCGTCTCCTGCACCCTGCGCGAAGACTTGCTGCCGCTGCTGCGTCGCCTTCACTCGCACAGTTCGGTCCAGCGGATCGTCTTGCTGCTTGACCGCCAACTCGAACCCGAAGCGCTGTGCTGGGCGATCGAGCATGTCGTCGTGACGGGCGTCGTCGGCCAAGTGGACGGACCGGCGCAGCGTGACTGCCGCGTCGACGCCGTCGTGACGTGCATCGACGCCCAGACCTGGCTTGCCGACGCCACCGGCGACGAAGCCCTCGACGACGACCGCACCCTGGCTCAGGTCGTCGTCGGGCAGGTCGACTTCGCCGACGCTCTCGTACTGCGCGGGTCCGATGGACTCGACGGCTGGCAGCGGTCCCGCTTGAACGCGGTTCTCGCGCGCATTGCTCCGCGGGTACCCGTCTTCGATGAGGGAGACGACATCGAGGCACTGCTCCTCGAGGTGCCTGCGGATGCGCGACGCGGTGAGCTGGCCGACGCTCACTCACCGCTGTTGCGTCGTCAGCCGCCGCTCGACGACGACGGCGGAGTGATGCTCGTCGAGTTCACCGCTAACCGGCCGTTCCACCCCGAGCGTCTGCACGAGGCGATCGACGTCCTGCTCGAAGGTGTCGTCTATTCCCGCGGGCGCGTCTGGGTGGCGACTCAACCGGGCGAAGCGCTCTGGCTCGAATCGGCGGGCGGTGGCCTGCGAGTTGCCAGCGCGGACACCTGGCTGGCCGCGATGACGCCGCAGCAACGCGAGCGCGTTCCAGCCGAGCGCCGTGCGCTCGCGGCCCTGAAATGGGACGAGCGTTTCGGCGACCGCGATACCTCGATGGTGGTTCTGGCGTGCGGAGCCAATCCGCTCGAGATCGACCGAACGCTGCAGCACGCCCTGGTCACCGACGAGGAGTTGGCCGACGAAGCGTCGTGGACCACCTGGGAAGACCCGTTCGGAGAGTTCCACGAAGACCCGTGCGACGAATCCGAATCACCTTATGCCGAAACCGAATCAACGCGAGAGGGAAACGAATGAAGAAGCAGATGCACCCCGACTACCACCCCGTGGTGTTCCAGGACGCCAGCACCGGCAAGAGCTTCCTGACCCGGTCGACCGTGACGAGTGACCGCACCGTCGAATGGGAAGACGGCGGCACATACCCGCTGTTGGTCGTCGACGTCACGAGCGACTCGCACCCGTTCTGGACTGGAGCACAACGAGTGATGGACACCGCCGGACGCGTCGAGAAGTTCGAGCGTCGCTACGGAAAGCGCAAGGCACTCTGATGGCCGTTCCCAAGCGGAAGATGTCGCGTTCCAACACCCGCAGTCGCCGTGCCCAGTGGAAGGCGACGGCGCCCGATCTGGTCGAGGTCACGGCCTTCGGCCAGACCCACCGGGTTCCTCGGCGACTGGTCAAAGCAGTTCGACTCGGGGTGATCGACCCGAGCCGCATCTGACCGTGCGATCCTTGGCCGGTGCTGCTGAGGATCCTCGAACTGGTGGGCATCGTGGCGTTCGCGGCCTCGGGTGCCTTGGTGGGCGTCACCAAGCGACTCGACATCTTCGGGGTGTGCTCGGTGGGTGTGTTCACCGGCATCGGCGGCGGTATCGTCCGCGACGTCCTTCTCGGCGTCCATCCGCCCAGCTCGCTGAGCAGTTGGCCGTACTTCGGAACGGCCGCCGCCACCTCACTCGCCGTGTTCTACCTACACGAGCCGCTCAATCGACTGCGTCGTGAAATCCTGGCGCTCGACGCGCTGGGGATGGGCTTGTTCGCGAGTACCGGCGCCGTCATCGCGCTGGACAACAACGCCAGTTCGCTGGCGGCGACATTGATCGGTGCGACCGCGGCGATCGGCGGCGGAGTGATCCGCGACGTCCTCGTCAACGAGGTGCCGCTGCTCCTGCACAAAGACCTGTACGCGGTTCCCGCACTGCTCGGTGCTGCGTTGGTGGTCACAGTCTCGCAAGCCGGACTGTCCACCAACGCCGCGCTGGTGTGCGGCACGGCGTTCGCCGCGGTGTTCAGACTGCTTGCGTTATGGCGTCATTGGAGCCTGCCCGGGCCCAGGCGAACCCGGGACTGACCGCGACACGCCGGAGGCCGGAATCGGACCCTCTCAGCCGCATCTCAGCACTTCAGTCCAAACTGTCGGTATGCGTATTTTGGTGGTCGACGACGACCGGGCGGTTCGCGAGTCGCTTCGGCGGTCGCTCAGCTTCAACGGCTACACGGTCGAGCTCGCGGTCGACGGGCTCGACGCACTCGAGAAGATCCTCGCCAACCGGCCAGACGCCGTTGTGCTCGACGTCATGATGCCGCGACTCGACGGACTCGAAGTGTGCCGTCGTCTTCGTAGTGCCGGCGACGACCTACCCATCCTCGTGCTCACCGCCCGCGATTCGGTCAGCGAGCGAGTCGCCGGCCTCGATGCCGGAGCGGACGACTACCTGCCCAAGCCCTTCGCTTTGGAAGAGTTGCTTGCCAGGTTGCGTGCACTTCTGCGTCGCACCGCGCCCGATCTGGACGCCGATTCCGAAATGATGGCGTTCGAGGACCTCACCCTCGACCCGGTCACCCGTGAGGTCAAGCGCGGTGAACGATCGATCAGCCTGACTCGTACCGAGTTTTCCCTTCTCGAAATGCTCATGGCCAACCCGCGTCGCGTGCTCACCCGTGGACGCATTCTCGAAGAGGTGTGGGGGTACGACTTCCCGACGTCCGGCAATGCGCTCGAGGTGTACGTCGGCTACCTGCGTCGCAAGACGGAAGCCGACGGCGAACCGAGGTTGATCCACACCGTCCGCGGAGTCGGCTACGTCCTGCGGGAGACGCCTCCGTGATCACCGCTCCGTTCGGCAAGAACGCCGAACCGAAGAAATCCTCCACCACCCAAGCGTCCGTCGAAATGCGCCCGCCGATGCCACTGACCCGTTCGGTGTCATTGCGTTGGCGTGTGACGCTCCTCGCTGCGTCGGTGGTGGCCATTGCCGTCGCAGTCATGGCGATCGCGGCGTACGCGGTGGTTTCGCGTGCGCTCTACGCGGACGTCGATCACCAGTTGCGTACCAGGGCGGCGGTGCTCATCGACAGCAATGTCGTGCGATTCGATCCTCGCTACATCTCCGGTGCGACGCTGTACACCACCGACATCAGTGTGGCCCTGATCTTCTCGGACCTGAGCACGTACCAGCCGCCCGGTTCCGACGTGCCGATCGGCGAGGCCGAAGATGCCGTAGCGCGTGGTGAATCGGATTCTTCGCTGCGAACCGTCGACGGTCAGCGAGTGCTGGCTCAACGGACGCATGACGGAAGCACTTTGGTGATCGGTCAGCGGCTCGCGCCGACCGTTGCGGTACTGGATCGGCTGGCCTGGGTTCTCTTCGTGGTCGGCGGGTGTGGCGTCATACTTGCTGCGGTGGCGGGTACTACCGTGGGCCGCACCGGTTTACGACCCATCGCCAGGCTGACTGCCGCCACCGAACGAGTCGCCCGCACCGACGATCTGACGCAGATCCCCGTTACCGGCAGCGACGAATTAGCGCGCCTGACAGAGAGTTTCAACACGATGCTGCGGGCGCTCGCCGAGTCCCGTGAGCGTCAGTCTCGCCTCGTCGCGGACGCCGGACACGAGTTGCGCACACCGTTGACTTCGTTGCGTACCAACATGGAATTGCTGATCGCGTCCAGTCGCCCCGGTGCGCCGCAGATTCCCGACGAGGACATGGCGGAACTTCGTGCCGACGTCGTCGCACAGATCGAGGAACTGTCGACTCTGGTCGGTGACCTTGTCGA
Organism: Rhodococcus sp. P4_E4; assembly: GCF_056401575.1. Classification (NCBI taxonomy): domain Bacteria; kingdom Bacillati; phylum Actinomycetota; class Actinomycetes; order Mycobacteriales; family Nocardiaceae; genus Rhodococcus; species Rhodococcus sp. P4_E4. The sequence goes on from NZ_JBFUJB010000016.1 coordinate 190,143, forward strand.
TCTGGCCCGCGAAGACGCGCCCGAAACCGTGTACGAGCGCGTAGACGTCAGCGACGTCGTCGAGCGTGCGCTCGAACGAGCGCGGCGCAGGCGCAACGAAATCGAGTTCGAAGCGGTCACCACTCCGTGGTACGTCTACGGAGATCAGGCGGGCCTGTCGCGTGCGGTGCTGAACGTCCTCGACAACGCTGCGAAATGGAGTCCGAAGGGCGAACAGGTACGCGTCGAAATGCGTCCGGTCGGCCAAGGATTGTTGGAATTGACCGTAAGTGATGCGGGACCCGGCATTCCGGAGGAGGATCGGGAGTTGGTGTTCGATCGTTTCTACCGGTCGACTGCGGCACGTTCGATGCCGGGATCGGGTCTGGGACTTGCGATTGTGCGTCAGGTCGTCGTCAAGCACGGCGGCACCATCGCGATCGACGAGTCCGATCGTGGGGGAGCGCTTGTTCGTATCGTGCTTCCCGGCGAACCAGGGCCGAGTGCCGAGTAGCGTGTTCTGTAGACCCGTTGGTCCCGTGCTTCGGTGACTGACGTCACGAGTTAATGCGTTCGGCCCGAGAGTCTTTCGGGCCGAGCCGACAACACCGGATTTTCACGTCGAACTCTGGGTAAAGTGACAGGCACGTCTCAGCGCCTTCTCAGCAGCGCAAGGCAGCATTGTCGGCAGAACAGTTGTGACTGCCCGTCCGGTGGTCACCGTAGACGAAAGCGAGCCGATGACCGAGGACCGTAACGTCGGGCCGACCCGGCCCGAGCAGCCCAACAGCGAGCCCACCACCCAAGCGCAGCCGACAGCACCTCAGGCGCAGCCTCCCGTGCCGCCGCAGCAGCCTCAGGGGCAGGCGCCTCAGCAGCCGTACCAGCCGACCGAATCCTTTGCCCGACCCACTGAAGGCCGACCCACCGAAGGCCGGCCCACCGAAGCCTTCGGGCAGGCGCCGCAGCAGCCCACGCAGGCTTTCGGCCACCCGCACGGTGCCCATGAGGCCGCGTACCAGCAGAGCGCCCCGTACGGCGCACCCAACCCTGGCGGCCCCAGCGGTCCGAACGGCCCGGGCGGCCACAACCAGATCCCCGCACCGCTGCAGGGGCCGAACTCCGGTTCGACCACCACAAAGCCGAAGTCGGGACGCATGGCGCTGGTTGCCGGTGCTCTGGCGCTGGTTCTGGTCAGTGGTGGTGTCGGTGGTGTGGTCGGTGCCGTCGTCGCGGACCGCAACGGTGGAACCGCGACGGTCACCAACTCTCTGAACGCTCCGAAGCCCACTGCGACCAACACGTCCAACGCTCCCGCCGGCTCGGTTCAGGCCGTTGCCTCGAAGGTGGTGCCGAGCGTCGTGCAGATCGAGGTCGCCACCGCGCAGGGACAGGGCGGTGAGGGTTCCGGTGTCATCCTGTCCTCCGACGGTCTGATCCTGACCAACAACCACGTTGCCGGTGCTCAGGGAGCGCAACTTCGCGTCGCGTTCTCCGACGGAACCAAGGCCTCGGCCACCCTTGTCGGTGCCGATCCCGTCTCCGACATCGCCGTCATCAAGGTCGACGGCCGCAACGACCTCACCCCCATCGATCTCGGGAACTCCGGCGACGTTCAGGTCGGACAGCAGGTTGTGGCCGTCGGGTCCCCGCTCGGCCTTGCCGGCACGGTCACCGAAGGCATCATCTCCGCACTCGATCGCCCGGTGTCCACGAGCGGCGAGTCCGGCAACCAGAACACCGTCATCGACGCTCTGCAGACCGACGCAGCGATCAACCCCGGCAACTCCGGCGGCGCCCTCGTCAACATGGACGGCCAGCTGATCGGCATCAACACGGCGATCGCCTCGCTCGGAGCGTCGTCGGGTACCCAGGGCGGTTCCATCGGCCTCGGTTTCGCCATCCCGATCGATCAGGCACGCCGCGTCGCCGACGAACTGATCAAGACCGGCAAGGCGACTCAAGCCATGATCGGCGTGACCGTACCGTCGCAGGACAACGCCGACGGCGCAACCGTCATGGATGTCACTGCTGACGGGCCGGCCGCCAAGGCCGGTATCCCGAAGGGTGCAGTCATCACCAAGGTCGACGATCGTGTTGTCGCAGATGGTGATTCGCTGATCGCGGCAGTGCGTTCACATGCTCCCGGCGACAAGGTCTCGATCACGTACAGCGACGGCGGGCAGACCAAAACCGTCGACGTCACGTTGGGAACCGCGGCAGCGCAGGGCGGCCGATGATGTTCGGCGATCAGCAGACGATCGACCCGATCTTCGGCCAGATCGCAACGGCGTCGGGATCGGACACTACGGTAGGTGTCATGGAACTCGAAGCCACATCGGCCGGCCGCGCTCTGGTCGTCATCGTCGACGATCGCACAGCCCACGGCGACAACACCGACTCCATCGGTCCACTGGTTACGGAACTGCTGAACGAAGCGGGTTTTCTCGTCGATGCGACGGTCGCCGTCGCCGCCGACGAAGTGGAGATCCGCAACGCTCTCAACACCGCAGTCATCGGTGGCGTCGACCTCGTGATCTCGGTCGGCGGTACCGGGGTATCCCCGCGTGACGTCACTCCCGACGTGACCGCAGAGGTTCTCGATCGCGAGATCCCGGGAATTGCCGAAGCACTTCGCGCTTCCGGTCTGTCGGCCGGATCGCTCGAAGCAGGATTGTCCCGCGGCCTCGTCGGGGTTTCGGGAAGCACCGTGGTCGCCAATCTGGCGTCGACCAGACCGGCAATTCGCGACGGCATGGCAACCCTGACGGCTTTGGCGAGTCACGTCATCGCCGAGCTGTCCAGCCTCGAGGGCTGAGTCAGCTTGTCGGAGCAACCAGATACCCCGAAGAAGCCGCCAGTCGACAAGAAGCGCCTGGCGCACATCTTCGGGGACGTCTTTCCCGAGACGACGTCGGACGAGCGGGGGCCTGAAGGTTCCTCGCGATCCTCGGACGACGACTGGCTGCGCAGTCAGCGGCCCCCGCACCACGGCGGTTGAGAAGTAAATCAGGCCCTCGGACACAATGTCCGAGGGCCTGATTTGTTCTGTGAGCGCTGCCTATTCGAGCGTCTTGGCGTGGGCTCCCGTGTCGGCGCCACCGGCATTGGCGGAGAGGATGTCGCGGATCTGGATGAGCAGATCGGTTTCGCTGGCTTCCTTGTCCTCAGGCTCGGAGACGAACTTCTTCTTTGCCGCATTCGCGGGAACGATCAGCACGAAGTAGACGACCGCCGCGATGATGATGAAGTTGATGATCGCGGTGACCACGGCGCCGAAGTTCAAGAACGTCTCAGCGGTGTCACCCGTCAGCTGAATGCCCCACCCGTATTCGTTGCCGCCGCCGATCGAAGCGACGAGTGGGTTGATGATGTTGCTGGTGAATGCCGTGACGATGGCGGTGAAGGCTGCGCCGATGACCACTGCGACGGCCAGGTCGAGCACGTTTCCGCGAAGCAGGAAATCCTTGAATCCCTTGAGCATGTCGGTGTCCCCTCGAGTCTCCGATGGCAAGTGCCAGATGGTCCGTTGATACCGAACCGACTGGAAAAATCCTAGAGGAGCTTCGGACGCTTTGTGCGGTCAGCGGAATGTCACGGTGATCGCATTGGACAGGGATGCCGCGGCAACGACGTTGGCTGCCGGTGTCGGCAGAGCCAGCAGAATCACCTGTTCCTGCTGGTTACGTGTACTTTCCGACGTGGTGACCAACGCGACTACTGCTCCCGCCGCAAGAATCTGCGGGGCCTTGTCGGCAATTGATTCGTTGGGTGTGTCGGGGTGGGATGTGTCAGTGCGAGATGTGTCGGGGCCGACAGTCAGTACGTCGACGACATCCCCGCTGCGCAACATGTCCGCGACGGCCGCATCGGCAAGTCGCACGGGCACGATGCGGGCGTCGTCGGTTCCTACCGACAACCCGGCCAGCCGTGGGCTGAGAACGCGCACGTCGGTGACGGTTTCTCCGGAGCGAATCGGGCCGGCAACGGTTCTCCCGACTACCAGGTCGGTATCGGAGACAACTCCTTCCGGAAGTTGTTTCGAGTCGATCTCTCGGATCTCTACATCCGAATCCGCGATCACCTGTCCGGGAGTGAGATCGCGACTCGAGACAACTACGGCGACCATATCGGTCGCGGGATCGCCTCGGAAGAAGAGAACAACGCCGAGTGTGGCCAGCGCAACGGCTGCGATCTTGCGGACTGTCGCCGTGCGGAACCGAGTGCCGCGCGTCAGTTCGACGACGCGATCGAAGGTGCTCGGGGTGAGATCGAGTTGGGCGCGCAGTGGATCGGAGCGCCTCGGCGAGCGAGAACGTGCTGACGGCATTCATGCACGTTAGGGCCGGAAGCGGTGCTTCCGGCCCTAACGATGTGAAACTGTGGACAACCCGGAGGTTGTGGAAATCAGCTTGCGGCAGCCTTCGCGGGCGCCGGCGTGCTGGTCGACGAACTCGATGTCGAAGAGGAGTCCGACTTGGACTCGGACTTCGCAGCGGGTGCCGAATCACTCTTGGCGGGCTCGCTCGCAGTCCCGGAGCCGCCGCGGCTGTCGGTGCGGTAGAAGCCGCTGCCCTTGAACACGATGCCAACAGAGTTGAACAGCTTGCGGAGCTTGCCTGAGCAAGCTGGGCAGACCGTCAGCGAATCTTCGCTGAAGGACTGGACGATGTCGAAACGGTTGTCACATTCCGTACATGCGTATGAGTAGGTGGGCACCGGGCTTCCTCCGCACTGTGATGTTCGAGCAGCCGCGTATTTACACCGCAGCCTTTAGCACTCTACAAGTGACAGTGCCAACAGCGCTAATCAGGGATCTATTCCCGCAGATCAATCGCCTTGGAGCCGCGTGAGACCGCCGCTCGGCGTCAATGCCCATCCCATCGGAATGTCGTGGTCGTCGGCAGGCAAGGTCTCGACGAGTTCGGAGTCTCTGACAATTGCCACGAGCCGAGTCTGCGGTCCGACCGACCCGAGCGTCCGGTCGTAGAAGCCTGCGCCGCGGCCGAGGCGTGTTCCACGAAGATCCACCGCGAGAGCAGGGATCAGCATGCATTCCACGGCGGACAGGGTTTCCGGTGGTAGGACGGGTCCGGCGGGCTCCCGAATGCCGTACTTCGCGGGGCGCAAACCGTCGGCACCGCTGTATTGAACCCAGGACAACGGTCCGGGTTCTCCGGTGATCGGAAGTAGTACACGCTGCGCGATCTCGGCAACGGCGTCGAGCAAGTCGGTGGATCCTGGTTCGGTGCGGGTGGGGACGTACGCACAGACGGTTGAGCCGTCGACAATCACTGAACGTATGTGCGTGATCAACGCCGCAGTTTCCGTGTTTCGAGTGTGCTCGGAGACTGCATCACGTGCTGCGAGTGCGATTTGTCGCCATTGTGCTTTTGTCTGAGGTGTCACCCCGCAACGATATTCGTCGTGCTGACCGAGCGGTAACAAGCGGCGGCTAAGGTGTTGGCATGACAGACGTTGTCGCTAGCAGCACGAGGGCCTTCCGCACGGCCGTGGTTCCCGCAGCCGGACTTGGTACGCGTTTCCTGCCTGCCACCAAGACGGTTCCGAAAGAATTGCTGCCGGTCGTGGACACACCGGGCATCGAACTGGTGGCGGGTGAAGCTGCGGACTCGGGAGCCGAGCGGCTCGTCATCGTGACGTCCCCGGGCAAAGACGGAGTGGTTGCGCACTTCGTCGAGGATCTCGTGCTCGAAAGCAAGCTGGAAGCGAGCGGAAAACTTGCTGCCCTGGCAAAGGTGCGCAAAGCGCCGGGTTTGCTCGAAGTCGATTCCGTGATTCAGGAGCAGCCCCTCGGCCTCGGGCACGCAGTCGGTTGCGTCGAGTCGGTTCTCGACGACGACGAAGATGCCATCGCGGTCCTTCTGCCCGATGATCTCGTACTCCCGCGTGGCGTCCTGGAGATCATGGCGCGAGTTCGGGCCAAGCGCGGCGGATCCGTTCTCTGTGCAATCGACGTTCCCAAGGACGCAGTGAGCGCTTACGGCGTCTTCGACGTCGAGATCGTTCCCGACGCCGTCAATCCCGACGTCCTCAAGGTCGTCGGCATGGTCGAGAAGCCGGCTGTGGAAGACGCGCCGTCGACCTTTGCCGCTGCGGGTCGCTATCTGCTCGATCGTGCGATCTTCGACGCACTTCGCCGCATCAAGCCGGGAGCCGGCGGTGAGTTGCAACTCACCGACGCCATCGCTCTCCTGATTTCCGAGGGTCATCCGGTTCACGTGGTGGTGCACCGCGGAACGCGTCATGACCTGGGCAACCCCGGCGGGTACCTCCGCGCTTCGGTTGACCTGGCACTCGACAGTGACGATTACGGTCCGTCCTTGCGTAAGTGGCTCGCGGATCGGCTCGACCGCTGAGCGTGTCGCCACGGTGGTTGCTCGCCCGATAACGCAGTATCAATGTGCTTGTCCCTTTTCGAAGGCAAGGCATCATGAGCTGACGGATATCACCGAATTTCCAGACACAGGAGGACGCGGACCAGATGCGGTCGGTTGAGGAGCAGCAGACCAGGGTTACCGCTGCTGCAGTGGCACCCCGTCCGGTTCGGGTCGCCATCTCGGAGGCGCAGGGACTGCTGTGTGCCGAGGAAGTGGTGACCGAACGCCCATTGCCGGGATTCGATCAAGCTGCCATCGACGGTTACGCGGTTCGCAGTGTCGATGTCGCCGGCGCTGGAGCCGACCTCCGCGGCGAGGACGGCGAGCCTACGGACCTCAGCTTGCCGGTGGTCGGCGAGGTGACGGCGGGCTCACGCCAACCGATCCGGTTGCAACCGCGTCAGGCCGTTCGAGTCGACACGGGCGCGCCGCTGCCCACGCTGGCCGACGCCGTGCTCCCGCTCGAAAACACCGACGGTGGTCGCGCTCGCGTTCGGATCTTCGAGCCGGTGCGTTCGGGCGATTACGTTCGCCGTGCAGGTGACGACGTCCAGCCGGGCGACGTGGCCGTTCGGGCAGGCACCATCATCGGAGCCGCGCAGGTCGGTTTGCTTGCCGCGGTCGGTCGCGACAAAGTGCTCGTCCATCCGCGTCCGCGTCTCTCCGTCATCAGCGTCGGTGGAGAACTTGTCGACGTGGATCGCACGCCGGGGCCTGGTCAGGTCTACGACGTCAATTCGTATGCCCTCGCCGCCGCAGCGCGCGATGCCGGCGCCGACGTCAACCGTGTGGGAATCGCAGGCAACGACTCGCGCCGTCTTCGCGAAGTAGTCGAAGGACAGCTGATTCGCTCGGAAATCGTTGTCATCGCCGGTGCCGTGGGCGGCGGAGCGTCCGACGAGGTTCGTGAGGCGCTTGCCGACCTGGGGACACTCGAGGTGGAGCGCGTTGCCATGCATCCGGGATCAGTGCAGGGCTTCGGCAAGCTGGGACGAGACGAGGTTCCGACCTTTCTCCTACCGTCCAACCCGGTAAGCGCACTGGTGGTATTCGAAGTCATGGTTCGCCCGCTGATCAGAATCGCGCTCGGACGCCGCCAACCGATGCGGCGAGTAGTGAAGGCGCGCACGGTGGGAACGATCACGTCGATTGCCGATCGCAAGGGTTTCCTGCGTGGTCAGCTGATGCGTGACGAAGCGACGGGGGAGTACCTGGTGCAGGCACTCGGGGGTGCGCCCGGTGCGTCCTCACATCTCCTCGCGACCTTGGCGGAAGCCAATTGCTTGGTTCTTGTCGATCGAGACGTCACCGAAGTGCACATCGGTGAAGAAGTCGACGTAGCTTTTCTCGCCCAACGTGGGTAACGCCGACCCGAGTGGGGTGTGATGTCAGTCCATCCAGGATGGCCGGAAGATCTCGGCCCACTGCGAGTGCCCGCGGGAGTGGTGACCGTCCGCCCCGTGAAGCTCCGTGACGCTGCTGTGTGGAGTCGCCTCCGCATTCGCGATCGCGAGCACCTGGAGCCGTGGGAGCCCACCGGAGAGTCGCCCTGGGATGCTCGCCACCACATCACTGTCTGGCCGTCCCTGTGCGGGAATCTTCGCTCCGAGGCGCGCAAGGGCCGGATCCTTCCCTTGGTGATCGAACTTGACGGGAAGTACTGCGGGCAGGTCACCATCGGAAATGTCGTGCGCGGCGCTCTGCGGTCCGCCTGGGTGGGCTATTGGGTCGCCTCGCACGTCACCGGTGGGGGCGTAGCCACAGCGGCCGTGGCGCTCACACTCGATCACGCATTCTCGAAGGTCGGTCTGCATCGAGTGGAGGCGACCGTTCGGCCGGAGAACGCGTCGAGTCGCGCAGTCCTACGAAATGTTGGGTTCCGGGAGGAAGGTCTTCTCAAGCGCTATCTCGATGTCGACGGCCAATGGCGTGATCATCTTCTGGTCGGAATGACCATCGAGGAAGTACCCACCACCGTCGTCGACAGATTGGTGCGGTCCGGACGCGCTTCGTGGGTGTGACCAATACGGCGCCACGAGCGTGAGAAACGCGAGCTAAACGGCAGTTACCGCTGAGTAGTCCTACTTTCGGCCGGAAAAATGTGGTTTTTGATTCAACCAGAACTTGAGACTTTTGGGACTGAACCGGAAGTTCAGTTCGGTACGCGTGTGACACATGAGTATGGTGGGGTTCGGCGCGTCGGCAACGATGCGAGGGCGTCGGCCGTTAACCTTGACTCGTCAACGGCTGGCATAGGTGCTGGTAGGTGATCGGGAGGAGGCCGCGGCATGCCTAGCTCATTCGTGTGGATCGGGCTGGTGGCCGTGTGGCTGTTCGTCCTGGTGCCGATGCTTGTCAACAAGCGCCCCAGGATCCGGCAGACGAGTGACGCGGCGCTCGCGACTCGAGTACTCCACCGCGGCGACAGCAACCCTGTTCAGCGCGGGCCGGCAGCAGGACATCGAAGCGATCCGAACTGGCAACCAGAACCAGTGCGCAGCAGCTACGACGCGGAGGACCAGATGGACACTCACGCAGAAGACGACTACACCGGCGGTCGTGCACCGGTCGGAGAATTTGTTCCCGTTCGGCGCGGCCGAGGCGGATTCGACCCCGAAGCGGATGCCATCGCCCGGGAGGCGCGGTACGCATTCCGTCAGCGGACATTGCTGGGCCTGGCATTCGTCGCGATTCTCTCGGGCGCTCTCGCATTGATCATCTCGCCGATGGTGTGGTGGTTGTTTGTGCTGACCGTGTGCGGCCTCGGTGGGTACATGGCGTACCTACGTCGGCAGGTTCGGATCGAGCAGGAGATTCGCCGCCGTCGTACCGAACGCCTCAACCGATCGCGACTCGGAGTCGAATCGCACACCGACGAAGAGTTGCGCCTGATTCCGGCGCGACTGCGCCGACCAGGAGCGGTTGTCCTCGAGGTCGACGACGAAGATCCGGTGTTCGATCACCTGGATCACTACGAAGAAGAGATCAGGCACACCGAGATGCGTCGCGCGTCCGGTCAGTGACCTATCTCGGTCGATCTTCTGGGCAGATCTTGTCGGGCCGAAAGTTCGTGTCGGGTGATTCCAACGGGAGTATTCGTTCCTGTTAGAGTTGCCGAGCACCGCTGAGGCGGTGGCACGGGGCTGTGGCGCAGTTGGTAGCGCGCTTCGTTCGCATCGAAGAGGTCAGGGGTTCGATTCCCCTCAGCTCCACCAAGAAGTACCAGCAAAAAGGGTCTTTCAACGAAAGTTGAACGGCCCTTTCCTGCATTTTCAGAGCCTGCCCGAATTGCGAAGATTTAGCTCGAGTGTGCGCCGTTTCATACGATTGCGACCGCTGATCCGGACCGTTGAGCTTCCAAGTGAGGGATGATCCTTGGGCGGATACATGTTTGCCGGAAATGTAACGAGGGTGTGTCCGGTGCGATAGGCACGATGAGTCTGCCGCAGTTTTCCGCAGGTCGGACGTATGTGTCGGGGAGGAATGTCGATGAGCCAGCCACGACGGCTAGCGATGATGCTTGTTGCTGTGATGTGCCTGATGGGTATCGGCGTCCTTGCCGTATCGGTCTTCCCTGCCATCGTCGCCGCCCAACCTGGCGGCAACRGTGGCGGTGGAAACAACGGCAACGGAAACGGCAACTACGGCAACAACGGCAACAACGGCAACAATAACAA
>NZ_JBFUJB010000017.1:0-91192 GCF_056401575.1 Rhodococcus sp. P4_E4
AACACCATCCGCGATTGCAACTCGTGCCGGACGCGCACCAGATCCAGAACCTCACTCTTGAGGTCCTCGGCATCCAGTTGCCATGCTTCCCGACTGTCCATGCTCAAAGTTTAATCGAACATACTTTCGATAACCAGAGACAAAACGGACAACTTCAAGAAGACCTACACTCGAGAGCTGTTGAGATGCATTGCTATTCGCGCAACCGCCGACGCGATTCGTTGACAGAGACTCGCAACTCCCCCAAAGGCACTTCACGACCCGACTCGCTGCGCACCTCGACGCGAACACGCTCGCCAGTGGCGTCGTCCGCCACCTCCAACGGTCCGCCTTTTCCGCCGTGCAGATACTTGTCTCCCCACTGCATCAGCGCAAGAACCGCCGGCAGCAGGTCACGGCCCTTCTCGGTGAGCACGTACTCGTGCCGCGTCCGCTTTCCAGGCTCCTTGTACGGCACACGCTCGAACAGTCCCGCCTCAGTGAGTTCTTTCAGCCTTGCCGACGCAACCGCCTCAGTGATGCCGACTCGCGACGCGAAGTCGTCGAAACGAGTTGTGCCGTAATAGGCCTCTCGCAGAATGAGCATCGCGGACCGGGTGCCGACCACTTCCATCGCCCGCCCGATCGAACAGTGTGTGGCCCGCCAGGCGTCGCGATCTTCGAGCACTCCGGTCAGTCGTACAGCGTCCATGCAATTCACCATACCCCCTGGCTTGCCATAACCATAGCCAGAGTCTACATTGCTGACTATGGAACTTCATAGCCAGCCGGTGCGGACTGGGCCGCTCCTCGCAATTCTGTCGGGAGCACCGTTTGTCGCCAGCCTCGATCTTTTTGTGGTCAACGTGGCCTTCGGCGACATCGCCAAGAGCTACCCGGGCCACTCACTAGGCGAGTTCAGTTGGATCCTCAACAGCTACGCGATCGTCTACGCCGCGCTTTTGATCCCCCTCGGACGCTGGGCGGACCGGATCGGGCACAAGCGCGCCTTCATCGCCGGCCTCGCACTGTTCACCCTCGCCAGCGCCGCCTGCGCTTTCAGTCCGTCATTGTGGGCACTGGTGGCATTCCGCATCGTTCAGGCAGTCGGCGCCGCAGCGCTCACCCCGGCCAGCCTCGGCCTCCTGATCAGTGCACTCCCGGCTGCGAAACGTCAATCCGGCGTACGCATCTGGGCGGCAGCTGGCGCGGCCGCTGCGGCATTCGGCCCCGTCGTGGGCGGCATTCTCGTCGAGGCGTCGTGGCGCTGGGTCTTCCTGATCAATGTTCCAGTCGGGATCGTATTGCTCTACTTCGCAGTCCGACTCGTCCCGGATACAACACACAAGGACTCCGATGCCGGGATCGACTTCGTCGGCGCCGCCCTCCTCACCGTCGGAATCGGCTCTCTCGCGCTGGCACTCGTCCAGGGACCTGATTGGGGATGGACCGACAACCGCGTTCTGATCGCCTTCGCCGTCGCCGTCGCGACCCTACTTTCGTTCTGCTGGAGCAACTCTCGCCATCGCACTCCGTTGATTGCTCCCGATCTTCTGAAGATCCGCTCCTTTGCCTGGTCCAACGTCACCGCCATCTTGTTCAGCGCGGCATTTGCTGCCGGACTGCTCTCGAATATCCTCTGGCTGCAAGAAGTTTGGGGATACTCGGCATTGCGCACCGGCTTCGCCGTCTCGCCGGGTCCGCTTCTGGTTCCGCTGTTCGCGATCGCCGGTGGATCGCTTTCGCGCAAGTACTCGGCGGGACGCGTCGCCGCACTCGGCAGCCTTCTGTGGGCAGTCGGAACCGTACTCGTTCTCGTCTCGGTTGATTCGACGCCCAACTACGCGACCGGACTCCTGCCGGGCTGGATCATCGCCGGAATCGGTGTCGGCCTTGCCCTGCCGACCATTCTGTCGCAGGCCACGGCGGATCTTGCACCGGCCCGATCGGCCACCGGTAGCGCTATCGTCAGCATGAGCCGACAGATCGGAACCGTTCTCGGCGTGAGTGTTCTGATCGCGGTTCTCGGCTCCTCCGTCGACCCCGACACCTTCCGCCAGGCCTGGTGGGTGATCTTTGCCGTCGCGCTTGTGTCTGCCCTGGCATCGCTGGGAATGACGCCTGCGACCACACCCACTCCAGTTGTCCCTGCTGAATCCGCCATCCCTGAAAGGAATTTGTCATGAGAGACGCAGTTATCGTCGAAGCCGTTCGCACTCCGATCGGCAAGGGAAAGGCGAACGGCGCCCTGCACGGCATCAACGCCGTCGACCTCCTCGCCCACAGCCTCAAAGCGGTAGTCGAGCGCACCGGGATCGATGCCGCGCTGATCGACGACGTCATCGGCGGCGCGGTCAGTCAAGTCGGTGAACAGAGCCAGAATGTCACTCGCACTGCCCTTCTCGCCGCCGGCTACCCTGAGTCGGTACCGGGAACCACCGTCGACCGACAGTGTGGAAGTAGCCAACAAGCAGTTCATTTTGCTGCTCAGGGCGTTATTGCCGGTGCGTACGACATCGTTGTTGCTGCCGGAGTCGAGTCGATGAGCCGAGTGCCGATGGGCTCGAGTAGCGTCGGGCGCGAGTCACTCGGTGTAGGTTTCGAAGAGCGCTATCCGGACGGTCTGGTACCGCAGGGCATCAGCGCCGAATTGATCGCTGCCAAGTGGGGACTGAGCCGCACCCAACTCGACGAATTCTCGGCGTCGAGTCATCGGAAAGCCGCGCTGGCAACCGAGAGTGGTTACTTCACCAAGGAACTCGCCACGCTCCCGCAACTGTCGGTCGACGAGGCCGTCCGCCCCGGCACCACGGTCGAGACCCTTGCCGGCCTACGGACCGCCTTCGAATCCGACTACTACGCCCAGCGATTCCCACAGATCGACTGGTCCATCACCGCGGGCAACAGCAGCCCGCTTTCGGACGGCAGTTCGGCGGTGATGATCACGACCAGTGAGATCGCCGCGAAACTCGGCCTCACCCCGAAGGCACGGCTGCACAGCTTCGCTGTCGCCGGCGACGATCCGCTGTACATGCTCACGGCGGTCATCCCGGCCACCGAGAAGGTCTTGGCCCGTGCGGGGTTGACGATCTCGGACATCGATCTGTTCGAGGTCAACGAGGCCTTTGCTCCCGTCGTCCTCTCGTGGGCAGCGGACACCGGCGTCGACCTGTCCAAGGTGAACGTCCACGGCGGCGCCATCGCGCTCGGCCACCCACTAGGTGGCAGCGGAACGCGGATCATGACCACCCTGGTCAACGCGATGGAGCAGCGCGGCGCGCGCTACGGACTCCAAACCATGTGTGAGGCAGGTGGGCTGGCCAACGCAACCATCCTGGAGCGCTTGGGCTGAGCGGTCACCGCTGGACGGCACTCGGACACTAGTGACCGAGTGCCGTCCATTCGGGATCCGGCTTGCGCGCAACGACCCGGAACACGATTCCACCCCGTCCACTGCGCTGCACCTCGTCGATCAGGAAGCCTGCGTTTTCGAGGTATCCGACCGGTTCGCGGGTGAGGTGATCGGCACCGAACCGTACAGAAAGCGGTTCGACGGCCTTCATCAGCGCCCGTACAACCGTGTTGGTGCTCGGCCCGTGCTCAGCGAGCACGAATCGACCACCAGGCACCAGCACTCGAAATGCTTCGCTGGCAACTCGGTCCGGATCGGGGATCGTGCAGAACGCGTAGGTGGAGACCAATGTGTCCACGCATTCGTCAGGAACATCGAGTGCTTGCACGTCTCCGAGTCGTAGGTCGACTTCGGTCTTCACTCCCTCGGAGACCTTGACCCTGGCCTGATCGAGCATCGCAGTCGAGATGTCCACGCCGATGACGTAGTCGACGTCGTCCCCGTAGAGCGGCAGGTTCAGCCCGGTGCCCACGGCAATTTCGACCACGCGCCCATGCGCCTGATCTACAGCCCATTTCCGGGCGTCACCGAGCACAAAGCGCTCGAAGCGCCCGATCTGTCGGTCGTAGTGCGCCGCCATTGCGTCGAAAGTCTTGGCGACCTGTGCAGTGTCTGGTTCACGCATAGTGCCCCGTTTCGATCGATCTTCTGTGCAGTCTTACACGCGAGCACCGGGTCGGGAAGACCTTTCGTGACGAAGAGCGACCGGCCGCGCGACGCAGTCCCTGACGGATGACCCCGGTATCGTTCCAGGTGACCTGACCTCACCAACGACCATCATGGATAGAGACCTCGTGCGATCAAGTAACTGCGTCACCGGATCGGTCCGGCCACCTTTTTCCACTGATTCCACTGGAGGTCTGTGATGGCCGGAGGACTCTTCGCCCTGCTCGACGACGTCGCAGCCCTGGCTCGTATGGCTGCCGCCTCCATCGACGACGTTGCCGCCGCAACCGGTAAGGCGACCGCCAAAGCGGCAGGCGTCGTCATCGACGACGCAGCCGTCACGCCGCAGTACGTCCGTGGGCTCGCGGCCGAACGCGAGTTGCCCATCATCAAGCGCATCGCCATCGGATCGCTGCGCAACAAGCTGCTGATCATTCTTCCGATCGCTCTGCTGCTGAGTCAGTTCCTCCCCTGGCTGCTGACGCCACTGTTGATGGTCGGCGGCTGTTACCTCAGCTACGAAGCGGTTCACAAGATCTGGGGTGCAGTTTTCGGCCACGGTGACCACCACGAGGCCGCCGACGAGCATCCTCGCGACGAAGAAGCAGTGGTTTCCGGCGCAGTCCGCACCGACCTGATCCTGTCCGCCGAGATCATGGTGATCGCCCTCAACACCATCGCGGGCGAAGGTTTCTGGAGCCGGTTGGTGATCCTTGCCGTCGTGGCGGTCGTCATCACCGTGGTCGTCTACGGCGTCGTCGGACTGATCGTGAAGATGGACGACATCGGATTGAAGATCGCCGAGACGTCGTCTGGCTTCACCCACAAGGTCGGCCGAGGCCTCGTTCGCGGCATGCCTCACGTGATGTCAGTGCTCTCGGTGGTGGGTACCGCCGCGATGCTGTGGGTCGGTGGCCACATCCTGTTGGTCGGCATCGACGAACTGGGCTTCCACCCGCTCTACGACGCCGTTCATCACGGCGAAGAAGCAGTCAGTGACATCGCCGGAGTCGGCGGGGTACTGGCGTGGATCGTCAACACCCTTGCGTCGGCGGCACTGGGTCTGGTGGTCGGCGCCATCATCGTCGCAGCTCAACTGGGTATCACCCGCCTGCTCGCAAAGCGTTCTGCAACGGCCTAGTCACTGCGAGTTGTGGCGGAGCACCATCTGCTCCGCCACGGCGCGCAGTCCTTCACGCAACGACCGTGGCTCGAGCGCTTCGACGTCCGCTCCCAGACCGATCAACTGCGAGAGCGCAACAGCTTCGCTCTCGAGTTTCAGCTCCGCACTCACCCATCCGTCGTTGTCCTCTGGCCCCACTTCGACGGCAGCGGCAAGCTCGCCCACCACATCGGGGAGCCGGCGCCTGCCCTCTGGTGACAACCGCACGCGACACTCGAAGCGAAGCAGCGAACGGTCGAACTCGGCCATCGACGCCGCCCACCACGACGGCAGGTCGAAATCCACCGGCCGAGTGAACGAATCATCTTCTACCACGGCATTTTTGATGCGCCCGACTCGAAACGACAGCGTTCGACCGTTCATCCCCGCCACCAGATACCAAACACCGGCTTTGATGACCAGACCCAGCGGATCGACCGTCCGCTCGCGATCACGATAGGCGAAGCGCAGTCGACGCGAGTCCAGCACAGCGGATGTGACGATCGGAAGCGCAGAGATGTCGTCGACGCCGCCGAACCAACCCGGAACGTCCACGAGAATGCGGTCCTGCCACAGTCGTGCACTCTCGCGCAGGGGACCGGGCAGGGAGCGGAGCAGTTTGGCCCCCGCCGAACCGACGGCGTCGGATCGCCCGAGATCTGCAGCGATGGACGGCACGCCCAACAGCATGAGTGCGGACGTCTCGTCGTCGGTCATGCCGGACAGCTTGGACTGCCAACCGTCGAGCAGACGGATGCCACCACCGGGGCCGCTCTCGGTCCAGATCGGCACGCCGGCAGCCGACAACGAGGCCACGTCGCGGTAGATCGTCCGCACCGATACGCCGAACTCTTCGGCCAACTGATCGGCGATAACGCCGCGACTCCCCTGCAAACGCAGCATGAGTTGGAGCAACCGCGCGGATCTCATGGACCGAACATTACCGAGAATTACTGACAGAAGTTGTCAGGAATAGGAGTGCACAATGACCGTCATGGTCACTTGGAAGCAGTTCTCCGAAGAAGTACCCGCTCTTGCCGACGCAGTCCAAGCACGATTCAAAGCCCACAAGCATCACGTCCTCGCAACGCTGCGCAAGGACGGTTCACCGCGGGTCAGCGGCACCGAAGTCGAAATCCTCGACGGGCGTCTGGTGCTCGGTTCGATGTTCGGCGCACTCAAGGCGAAGGATCTCATCCGTGACGGGCGCTACGCCCTACACAGCAATCCCGGTGAGCACACCATGGAGGGCGGCGATGCGAAGATCGCCGGAATCGCACGCGAGGTGACCGGCGACGAGTTCGAAGCCGTGCTCGCAAGCTACACCTACGAGGTTCCGAAACCCCTGCACCTCTTTGTGCTCGACATCGACGAGGTGGTGCACACGACGGTCGACGACGAGCACATGTACGTCGATCTCTGGAAGCCGGGCAAGGAGATCACCCGCTTCACCAAGTGACGTTCTTCTCGCAATGCTCGCCGTTGGCACACGATTCCACCTGAACGGTGGCGTGGGAAAGACCGTGACTCTCGAGGACGGTGCGCGCGGATTCCAGAACGTTCGACGAATTCGCGTCACTGGTCAGGTGGACCGTCGCGACATCCATGCCGGTGGTGAGCGTCCAGACGTGTAGGTCGTGAACACCCATCACGCTCGGCAGCGCCGCCAGGTCGGCCTCGACCGCTTCGACGTCGACGTCGGCCGGCGACGCCTGCGTCAGAATGCGCAGCGATGCTGCGGCCAGTTTGATCGCACGCGGCACCACCCACAGCGAGATGAGAACACCGACGACGACGTCCGCCCACGTCCAGTTGAACAGCAGGACAAGGCCACCGGCGATCAGAACTCCGA
Organism: Rhodococcus sp. P4_E4; assembly: GCF_056401575.1. Lineage (NCBI taxonomy): Bacteria > Bacillati > Actinomycetota > Actinomycetes > Mycobacteriales > Nocardiaceae > Rhodococcus > Rhodococcus sp. P4_E4. The sequence goes on from NZ_JBFUJB010000017.1 coordinate 7,072, forward strand.
CGCTACCGACGGCGTCTGCAAGCACTTCGAGGTACGCGCCACGCACGGCCAGGCTGTCCTTGGAATCGCCGCGCAGCATCAGCATCACGACAATGTTCGCGGCCAGACCGGCGGCCGCAGTGATGATCAGGGCGCCGCCCGGGATCTCGGGTTCGTTACCGATGCGGCCGATTGCCTCGTAGAAGACCCAGGCGGCGACGGCCAGCAGCATCACGGCATTCGCCATGGCGGTCAACACTTCGGCGCGGTGCCAACCGAAGGTCCTGGCCGCGGTGGTGCTGCCCTTCTTCGCGAGCAGCAAAGCCGTCAATCCCATGGCCATGCCCACCACGTCGGTGAGCATGTGGCCGGCGTCGGCAAGCAGCGCCAGCGAGTTGATCAGAATGCCGACCGTAGCTTCGAGTACGAGAAATGCAACGAGGATCGCAAGCGCGATCGCCATTTTCTTGATGCGTTGCGGTGACGGCCCTACTCCGACCGAATCTGCTGCCGAGTGGCCGTGTGAATGGCCGTGCCCTGCTCCCATTTGTCCTGTTCCCTCCCAAGTCCTTCTCAGAGCATATGCATACATTCGCATACATACAATGAGTTGCTCAGTGAGCGGGAAAAGGCAGAGGTCAGTGATCCGGCTCGTACGCCGGGTGCGGCACAGTGGGCGGCAGAGTGGCGATCGACGAGATGCGCTTCATGCCTGCTACCTGCAAGAGGTCGACCACCAGCGATCGAATCTGGGCAAACACCACCGTCGAGGACAGGCCCGCGTTCTCGACTATCGCCGGTTTCAGTTCCTTCGCCACCGAGCGCAGGACGCGCGCTGCCTCGGCCTGATCAGGCTGCTCCCCCGGCTCCGCCAGGATCATGTCCTTGAGAACTTCGACGGCTTTCGACAAGCGCTCGACCTGAGCCACCAGACGAGGATCGAGGATCTCGTCGTCCCTGACCAACGTCAACGAACGACGCGCGAGCACTCGAATGTTGCGCATCGCGTTGTCGATGGGATCGGCTGTCGCCATGAGCCTTTCGAGGCGCGGTCGACTGTTCCAGTACAGCGGGGAGATTCGGCTGATCTCGCGCCCGCCGAGGAGGTTGCTGCGCAATCCGTCGATGGCACCCTGAGTTGCGCGCGCCTTCTGCAGCGCCTTCACGATCGGGTCCGGGTCGTTCGCGACGAGGCCGTCTGCCACCAATTGCAGTACCTCTGACGCTGTTCCGAGGATTGATGCAGCGTCCTTGCGTGCGCGTCGTACCGGGTGCGTGGGGATGATCGCGACCACCGCGATGCCCACCAAACCACCGACAAGGGCGTCGATCATGCGATCGGGCCCGCCGCTGCCGCCCGGTGGGATCAGCGTCGCCACCAGCACGGCCGAGTTTCCGGCCTGCATGGAGAAGATCGGCCCGCTGTTCAGTAGCACCGCGACGGACATCGCCAGCACGACAACCAAACTGATCTGCCAGGGTCCGCTCCCGATGCCGGAGATGATCAGGTCACCGATTCCGATACCGACCGTGACACCCGCAACCAACTCGAACGAACGTCGTAGTCGGGCGCCCAACGACAGACCGAGCGAGACCACGGCGGCAATCGGCGCGAAGAACGGCGCATGGTGCCCGATCACCGTGGTGGCAACCCACCACGCCAATCCGGCCGCCAAGGCACATTGAATGATCGGTAGCGCCGACGTCTGAAGCCGACGCACCGATTTGCGAGCACGGTCCTTGATACCGGCCCGGCTCGGACGGAAACTGCTAACCGAGGCCAAGCGCTTCGGCGGCGTTGGGATCGCAGTCTTCGAGCAGATCTAGGCAACGCGCGTACTCGTCGGCCTCACCGATCGTCTTCGCGGCCTTGGCCAAGACAGCGACGCAACGGAGGAATCCGCGGTTCGGTTCATGGCTGTAGGGCACAGGACCGAAACCCTTCCAACCGTTACGACGCAGTTGGTCGAGTCCGCGGTGGTAGCCGGTACGCGCGTAGGCGTAGGCAGTGATGGTTTCGCCCTTGTCCAGGGCAGCCTCGGCGAGGTGGGCCCACGCGATGGAGGCAGTGGGATGGTCGGCCGCGACCTGGGCCGGGTCAGCGTGGTTGAGCAGTGCCGATTCCGCCTCGTCGTCGCCGGGAAGCAGAGTGGGCTTGGGTCCGAGCAGGTCACCGAATTGGGTCATGCGCTCATTGTGCCCGCTACGCCTTTCTGCCACAGGACCGCCTCGCCGACGGTCGGAGTTATGCCCGGTACATACCGGTCGTTACCCTGACATGGTCATTGCCGCATAAGACCGAAGGGTTACCCGTGCCGGACTCGAAAGACGACAACTCGAAAAAGAGCGCAGCCCCGAACGGTGCGCCCGAGAAGTCGGCCCCGACCGAACCTGCGACTGTGGCGATCCAGAAGGCGGACAAGAACTCGAAGGCGGACGGCGACGCCAAAGCCGCCAGCGCGCCAACCGTCGCGATCCCCAAGGCAACTCAGGCACCCACAGCAACACCAGCAGAAACACCGGCAGCAGCACCGACACCCCAGCCCAAGCCGGAGCCCGCCACCGTCGCGATTCCGAAAGCCTCGCAGCCGACACCGCCACCCCGGCAAGCTCCAACCCCGCCGCCACCGCCACAGCGCTCCGCGCCTCAACCGCCACAGCGCTCCGCGCCTCAACCGCCACAGCGCTCCGCGCCTCAACCGCCACAGCGCTCCGCGCCTCAACCGCAGCAGCGCGCCGCACCTCAACGTGTGGGTGTCGCAGCGACCCCACCGCCGGCCCAGCCGATGCCGACTCGCATCGAGCCTGCCGCGCCGGAAAAAACCAAGCGCAGCGGCAAGGGCTGGTACATCGCGGCAGCAGCGGCCGGCGTCGCCGTCCTCGCGGCCATCGGCATCGCAGTCTTCGTCTCGTCCAACAGCGGTAGCGGCGAAAGCTCACCTGAAGCCCAGGTTCAGACCGCCATCTCGACGTACGTCGACGCTCTTCAGACCGGCGATCTGGCGACGCTACGAACGTCGACGTGTGGGGCGCTGGGCGAGTACTACCGCACCATTCCGGACGCGGCGTTCGCTCAGGTCCACGACAATGCCGTCGCTCAGAAGACGATCCCGCAGGTCGGAGCCGTCGATGCGGTGCGCATCACCGACGACACCGCGATCGCGCAGGTCCAGGCAAGTTTGCCGAGCACCGGCGAACAGTCGTGGCGCACGTTCGACCTCGAGCGCCAGGACGGCACGTGGAAAGTCTGCGATCCCAGCAAGTAAGCACCTGAACAGAAAATGCGCGCCGACGAGAAATTCGTCGGCGCGCATTTTGTTCTGTGAAGCGCAGTTGTGAAGCCGATCAGCCTGCGGACACCGAGCGTCCGGCCGACTTCAGGTCGTTGCACGCCTCGACGACGCGAGCCGTCATGCCTGCTTCGGCCTTCTTGAGGTAGCTGCGCGGGTCGTATGCCTTCTTGTTTCCGACCTCGCCGTCGATCTTGAGGACGCCGTCGTAGTTGGAGAAGAAGTGTCCGGCGATCGGACGGGAGAACGCGTACTGGGTGTCGGTGTCGACGTTCATCTTGACGACGCCGAAGTTCAGCGAATCCTCGATCTCGGACTTCAGCGATCCCGATCCACCGTGGAAGACGAAATCGAAGGGCTGCGAGCCGGCGGCCAGGCCGAGCTTGGCAGCGGCGACCTTCTGGCCCTCTTCGAGAACCTCGGGCTTGAGCTTGACGTTGCCCGGCTTGTAGACGCCGTGGACGTTGCCGAAGGTGGCTGCGAGCAGGTACTTGCCCTGTTCGCCGATGCCCAGAGCATCGACCGTCTTCTCGAAGTCTTCACTCGAGGTGTAGAGCTTGTCGTTGATCTCGGCCTCGACGCCGTCTTCTTCGCCGCCGACGACACCGATCTCGACCTCGAGGATGATGCGTGCAGCCTTGGAGAGGGCGAGCAGTTCCTTGGCGATGGCCAGGTTCTCGTCGATCGGGATAGCCGAGCCGTCCCACATGTGCGACTGGAACAGCGGGTTACGACCGGCGTCGACGCGCTCCTGCGAGATCGCGAGCAGCGGACGCACGTAGGTGTCCAGCTTGTCCTTCGGGCAGTGGTCGGTGTGCAGCGCGATGGTGACGTCGTACTTTGCCGCGATCACGTGTGCGAACTCGGCGAGCGCAACAGCGCCGGTGACCATGTCCTTGACGCCCAAACCGGAACCGAACTCGGCGCCGCCCGTCGAGAACTGGATGATGCCGTCACTGCCGGCGTCCGCGAAGCCCTTGATGGCTGCGTTGATGGATTCGGAGCCGACACAGTTGATGGCGGGGAAGGCAAAGGAATGCTCCTTGGCCCGACCAAGCATCTCGGCATAGACCTCGGGAGTTGCGATAGGCACGGCGGGAGTCCTCCATATACGTGTCGTTCGGAGCGCTCGGCGATGTGAAAGCGCTTCGTGTGGTCCTAGCAGTATGGCAAGTCCGACTCGTCACGTCTCTTTGCGGTCTCGGCCGCCGCCACCGACGCGATGACCTGCGGTGGTGGGAAACACTCAGATTCGGCCGGTACTCTGGCCCCCGTGAATGTGCAGGCAGCAACTGAATCCGTGACGAACCTGGCCTTGCTGCCCGGCTTCCTCGATCCCGTGAACCTCTTGAATTCCTTCGGAACGTGGGTTCTGGTGGGACTGCTTCTGGTGGTCTTCATCGAATCAGGGCTGCTGTTTCCGCTCTTGCCCGGCGATTCTCTGCTCTTCACCGCAGGGCTGATCGCGGCTTCCAAGTCCACCGAGATCGAACCGTTCGCGCCGCTGTGGGTGCTCCTGGTGACGATTCCGATCGCCGCGATTCTGGGTGACCAAGTCGGGTTCTACATCGGCGCCAAGGGCGGAACTGCCCTGTTCAAGACGGACGACGCGCGGTTCTTCAAGAAGAAGTACATCGACGAGTCGCATGCCTTCTTCGAAAAGCACGGCCCGATCACCATTATCCTGGCGAGGTTCGTGCCGATCGTGCGTACTTTTGCACCGGTTGTCGCGGGCGCCTCGAAGATGAAGTACTCACTGTTCCTGACCTACAACATCGTCGGCGGCATCCTGTGGGGTGCCGGTGTGACTTTGCTCGGCTACCTCCTGGGGCAGATCGAATTCATCCGCGACAATGTCGACTACATCTTCATCTTGATCGTCCTGGTGTCGGTTCTGCCGATCGTCTTCGAAATCGGAAAGCGAATTCTGGCGTCGAGACGTGGTGAATCGGCGAATACTTCCACTACGGACAATTCGACGGTGACAGTCCCCGAAGACCCCACCCCCTGATTGCAGAACGAGGCGAAGAACTGACCACGATGACGCTCGCATCCGGCAGTTTCTCCCCACTCGAGACTGCCGGGCCCCTGTTGGTCTGGATTATCGTCGTCACGTTCGTCTTCATCGAGTGCGCGATCATCCTCGGGTTGTTTCTCCCTGGTGACTCGCTGCTGATCACAGCCGGAATCGTGCTTGCCGGTCACGAATCCGGTGCAGGCCACGTGTGGGCGCTGTCGGTGGGCGCGATGATCGCTGCCATTGCCGGCAACCAGGTCGGGTACGTCATCGGCCACCGGACGGGCAACCACATCAAAGCCCGTAAGGGCGGCAAGTACTTCACCGAGAAGAATCTGCACCGCGTCAACATCCTGTTGGAGAGACACGGGTTCTGGGCCGTCCTGATCGCCCGCTGGGTTCCGTGGGTTCGCACCCTGTGCCCGATGGTCGCAGGCGCAGCCAAGATGAACCACACGCGCTACACCATCGCGAGCACCATCGGCGCGATCATCTGGGCACCGGTGCTCCTGCTGCTCGGTTTCTACGGTGGCTCGTTCCTCGATCGCGTTCCGTGGTTGCTGCCCGCCGTGCTGATCGTGATGATGGTCAGCTTGGTCATCGGCACCGCTTTGGGAATCTGGCAGTACCGCAAGGAAATGGCCCGACCGGCCGAAGACGTCGAGGTCGAAGAGGTTCTCGACTAGAAGCTGTCTGCTCAGTGCAGGTGGCTCTGGTCCCACGCCGGAAGCGGGTCCTCGTAGCGAGTCCAGGCCCGCGGTCCTTCGCGTAGTTCGTCATCGGTCAGCAGAGCCGGATCGAGGATTCGCGACGGCGTCGCCGGGTCGAGTTTCACTCCGATGAACACGATCTCCTGCCCTGGCACCTCCGCTGCCGACGCCCACAGTTGCGCCGGTTCGATGACGAGGTTGGGGCCTGCCTGCGACCAGATAGCGGCGAACTCGGGCCTACTGGCGATCCAGCAGAAGCCTTTGCTTCGCAAGAGTCCCGCGAACTGACCGAGCGCAGCCTCGAGTCGCGCCGGATGGAAGGGGCGCGAGGCTCGATACGTGACGCTGCGTATTCCGTATTCCTCGGTTTCCGGGGTGTGCCCGCCGGCCAGCTCCTCGTCCCAACCGGGTACTTGCGCAGCCAGTTCCGGGTTGTAGAGACCGGTTTCGAGGACGCGATCGAGGGTGACTTTTCCGTGGTCGGTCCGAATCAGCTGAGCAGTGGGGTTGAGCCTTCGAAGCGTTGCCTCGACGGTTCCCGCCGCCCGCGGACTCACCAAGTCGGTTTTGTTCAGCAAGATGACGTCGGCGAACTCCACCTGATCGACCAGGAGATCGGAGATGCTGCGTCCGTCCCCCTCCCCGGCTTCGAGGTTGCGCTCGTCCAGTCGCTCGCCTTTTGCCAGCTCGCCGAGGAAGGTCGACGCGTCCACCACGGTCACCATCGTGTCGAGCTTCGCGAGCGAGCCGAGGCTGAAGCCGTCCTCGAATTCCCAGTCGAAGGTGGCCGCCACCGGCATCGGTTCGGAGATGCCGGTGGACTCGATCACCAACTGATCGAACCGCCCCTCGCGGGCCAGCGCGCCGACGGCGTCGATCAGATCCTCGCGCAGCGTGCAGCAGATGCATCCGTTGGTCAGCTCGACCAACTTCTCCTCCGTGCGATCGAGGTGGCCCTGGCCCGCGACGAGGGCCGCGTCGATGTTGATCTCGCTCATGTCGTTGACGATGACGGCGACCCGACGGCCGTCTCGATTGGCGAGGATGTGGTTGAGGAGTGTGGTCTTGCCTGCGCCCAGAAATCCGGACAGCACGGTTACCGGTAGCTGCTTCATTCCTTAATGGTAACCATTGTCATTATCGACAACGGGAGGCGGGCCTACTGCACTGCAGACGCACTACCCGAGAACTGGCTCTCGGGCCTCGGCAACCCGAAATGATCACGAAGCGTCGTACCCGTGTATTCGGTGCGGAACAGACCGCGATCCTGCAGGATCGGGACCACACGCTCGGTGAAGATTTCGAGTCCACCCGGGTAGTACGGCGGCATGACGTTGAATCCGTCAGCAGCACCGCTGGTGAACCATTCCTCGATCGTGTCAGCCACCTGCTCGGCGGTTCCGGCGAACACCCGGTGTCCGCGCGCACCCGCCAAACGATGAAGCAGTCCCCGAACCGTCGGACGCTCACGCTCGACTATGCCGGCGATCACCTGCAATCTGCTTTGCTTGTTGTCGGTGACATCACCTGCCGCCGCGAACAATTCGACAGGAACCGGTGCATCCAGTTCCAGATTCCGAACATCGGTCCCGGTGAGTGCACCGAGTTGCGCGAGCCCGTACTCCGGCGAAGTCAACTCGTTGAATTCTCGCTCGAGCGCCTTGGCTTGTTCCTCGGTGTCACCGATGAACGGGCTGATTCCCGGCAGAATCTTGACATGATCGGGGTTGCGCCCGAACTGAGCAGCCCTCGACTTGATGTCGGTGTAGAACGCCTGCGCATCGGAAAGTCTCTGGTGCGCTGTGAAAATCGCCTCCGCATACTGACCGGCAAACGCGCGACCGTCGTTGGACGCCCCGGCCTGCACCAGCACCGGGTATCCCTGCGGCGTTCGCGGTGCGTTGAACGGCCCCCGCACCCGAAGATGCCGGCCGACGTAGTTGATCTCGTGAATCTTGTTTCTGTCCGCGTAGATTCCGTTCTCCCGGTCCAGACTGATCGCGTCGTCCTCCCAGCTGTCCCACAACCGCACCACCGCGTCGACGAATTCCCTTGCACGCGAATACCGGTCGCCGTGGTCCGGATGCTTGGCCAGCCCGAAGTTGGCGGCAGCCAGATCCGTACCCGTGGTGACGATGTTCCACCCAGCGCGTCCGTTCGAGATGTGGTCGAGCGAGGCGAACAGCCGAGCCAGGTTGTACGGCTCGTAGTACGTGGTCGACGCCGTCGCGATCAATCCGATCCGCTCGGTTGCCACTGCAATGGCCGTCAACAAGGTGATCGGCTCCAACGTCCCTGCGGGACCGTGCTCGACGTCGCTGCGCAACGCGGGACCGTCGGCGAAGAAGATTCCGTCGAACTTCGCCGCCTCAGCAGTGCGAGCGATCTCCTGGAAATACGTGACGTCGAACAGACGTTCCGGCGTTGTCCACGGATGACGCCACGCCGCTTCGTGATGACCGGCGGGGTGGATGAACGCGTTGAGGCTCAGTTGGCGCGGAGAATCAGACATGCCTGAATGCTGGCAACTGCCGCCGCAGTCCGACAGGGTTAGGGTTCGCGTGATTCCAACTCGGGGTTGGCAGCTCGGTATCGTCACATGGGTGCGCCGCGTAGTTGTAGCCGAGTTCGTACCGTCCGGATCGACAGCATCGGTTCTTCACCAGTGGTGTGAGGTCTTCGCCGAAGGCCAGCGTCACCTGTCCGGAACTGCGCCGACAGCGACGGCGCTGATGGAAATGATCGAGGCCGAGGACGGTTCAGTCGATGTATGGCGTTGGATCGCACGCGACGGCGGAACGGACGAAGTCCTCGGCATCGCCCAGGCGCGACGCAACTCGGCGGAACCTGATCTCGCAGAGTTTCGGATGTACGTGACACCCCACGCGCAGCGACGAGGGGTAGGACGAGCGCTTGCCGAACTCGCCGAAGTCGACATCGCCGGGTTCGGCGTGCGAAGAATCAGAGTGACGGCGCTCGTCGGAAGCGCAGCCGAGCATTTCCTGGGATCGTTCGACGGCCACCGTGTGTTGCTTCGGTTGGCCAACCAGGTTCAGCACCTCAGCCCTCCCACCGCACACAGTGCCCGCCCCGGCTATCGAATCGTCAGTTGGCGCAACCGAACCCCGGACGAGCTGGTCCACTCCTTCTCGGAGGCATTGAACCGACTCCTCGACGCGCCGGGCGCCGAACTGCAGATACCCGAACGTAATTGGGGAGCCGACGAGGTCAGATCGTGGGAACAGAAGATGACGGGTGGCTCTCAAGTACTCCTGGTGTGCTGCGCGGTCGACGACAGCGTCGGCGAAGTAGCCGCAGCGACAGTGGTGACGGTGGACGAACATGACAGCACCCACGCATCGCAGCACGACACCGTGGTACTTCCCCAGCACCGCGGACACGGTCTCGCTCGGTGGGTCAAGGAGCAACAAGCGTCTGTGTTGGCAGCTGAATTTCCCTCGCTGCGAAGAATTTACACAACGGTGAACGCGGAAAATCACCCGATGCTGACCGTCAATCGGAGCCTGGGATACCAGACCGTTGCGGAGCGGATCCTGGTGGAGATCAGGAGAGTCGAGAGTGCGTTGCACAAGCCTCGGTGACGATCTTCCTCCACAGGAGCGGGTGAGACTGCCAGAAGTTGTGCGCGACACCGTCGACGACCTCGAAACTACCGTTAGGCACGAGCTCGGCCAGTTGCTGCAACGGCCACGACGGGCGAATATCGTCGGCCGCCGCGAGAAATGTCATGGGCACGGGTGAGTCGGCCAACTGCCGAAACAGCTGTGGTTCATGGATCCATTCGATGAACGATTCTTGAAGCGATTGCCAGACAACAGGTTCCCAAGGTATCTGCGGGTCCGGCTCGATTCCCGCTTCGTACTGCTTCGACCAGGTCCGGTCTTTGTGGAGGCCGTGCCCCGCGATGCCGACGACGCCGGACACCGATTCCGGACAGTCGAGTGCGTACCGCACCGCCAAGTCGGATCCCCACGAGTGCCCCAACACGACCCAGCTGTCGATCTCGAACGTGCGTCGGACGAGTTCGAGGTCCGCAACCGCCTGCGCCATCGTATGAGCGCCGCCACCGGACCGGCCGACTCCGCGTGGCTCAGGGCACCACGCGCGCATTCCTTCCGGAACCAGCTCGTCGTGAGCAAGATAGTGAACGCATCCCGGGCCGCCGGAGAGAACCAGAACGTCCGCCCCTGCCCCACCGACATCGATGTGAAGACGTACGCCGTCCGTGTCGACCACGTGCCGGGATTCCATGAGGGAAAAGCCTAACGCTTACGCGGGTATCCAGCCGCCGAGACGACAAATGCCGCCTCCATGAGCATCCACCCACCTACCTGCACCGAGAGGTCTCGCTCGGGCACGCTCGACGAGCGCACGGTTCCGGCGGCGAAGGTGGCGATGTCGCCGGACAGACTCGGCAACTGAGCATCCTTGGTCCAGTCGTGCCCGAACAGCGGCAGACCTTCGATCTGCAGTCTGTTGTTCCAGGCCGCTTCAGCGGAGGACAGAACGATCTGCGCTGCGAGTTCGCGCGCTCGCAGGTCCTCGTGAGTCTCCCAGGACAAGTTCACCACCACGAACGCGAGGTAGCGAGCCAGGATTGCGTTGAACAGTCCGCCGTCGCCTCCGCCACCGCCCGTGATGACTCCGTACTCGGTCATTCCGTCGTACACCGCGTCGACGAGTTTGTGGACTCGCTCGCGGTGGCGCGGTTCGCCCAATCGCGTCGACAACTCGGTTTCCAACCCCAGCGTGACGCCCTGACAGTACGAATAGATCGCGCGCTCGAGGGTGCCGTCGCGGCGGATACCGTCGAAGATCAGTCCGGAGTCCGGATCCCGCAGCGTCTCGTCGATCCAGTCGGCCGTTGCCTGCGCGCGCCAGAGTTTTCCGGTGCGCGCCAGCATGATTCCGGCGGGTCCGTTTGCCGGGGTGTTGTAGAAATCGGAACCTTTGCACCACGGAATACCGCCGCCGTCGGCCGGGGACCACGAATCGAAGAGTTGCGATTCGAGCGCCTGGACCGCGGTCCGGTGATCGACCGAGAACATGCGTTGAGCACGTTCGAGCGAGAGGCCCAGCCACGCCATGTCGTCGTAATAGTTGTTGGTCCACGCCGAGACGTTGCGGACCCGCACACTGCGGGCAACCTTCGCCACCCGGCGACGACGCTTGGGCGTCGGGTCACGTTCGAGCGCGTCGATTGCAGTGTCAAGCAGGTGTGCTTGCCACCAGTAGTGCCACGGCTTGAACATCCGCTCGCGCCGAACAGCAGGCCAGGCAACCACGCCGAGTGCTGTCCGGGGCAGTCCCCACAGGCGCCGAAGGTGACGACTGACTATCGCGCCCTCAGCCGCATCGGCTCGCTCTGCCCACACTTCCTGCATAACTACCTATCCTGTCTGGTCGAGGCGCTACGCGCTAGCCGGAATTCGCGAGCGAGATCAGCGGGAATCGGCGAGATCGGCATGCTCACGTACCCACGCGTGCATCGCAATGCCGGCCGCGACACCGGCGTTGATGCTGCGAGTCGACCCGAATTGCGCGATCGAGACCGTCATGGACGCAACCTCTTTCGCATGATCGGTCACTCCGGGCCCTTCTTGACCGAACAGCAGGATGCACTCTCGCGGCAGGCTTGCCGTTTCCAGCGGCACCGACCCCGGGGTGTTGTCGACGGCCACGATCGTGAGTGAATTCTCACGGGCGTACTCGACGAGCTCGCTGATGTCGGCGTGGTGAACGATGTGTTGGTATCGATCGGTCACCATGGCGCCCCGCCGATTCCAGCGCCGACGCCCCACGATGTGGACCGCGGCCGCAGCAAACGCGTTTGCCGTGCGAACCACCGTGCCGATATTGGCGTCGTGCGCGAAGTTCTCGATGGCGACATGCATCGTGTGACGGCGCGAGTCGATGTCCTCGACTATCGCTTCCCGCGTCCAGTACCGGTACTCGTCCAAGACGTTTCGACGATCACCCTCGGCGAGGAGTACGGGGTCGTAGCGCTCGTCGGTCGGCGGTTCCGTGTCGTGCTCCTCGGCCCACGGCCCGACGCCGTTGGGGTTCTCGCCCCACTCGGTGGGTCCCGGTTCACCGGCCCCACCGGAGACGTCGTCGGCTGCGACTTCGGTCATCAGTACACCTCGTTGGAATCTGCAGCCACCGTGAAGCCGTGCGTGGTCTGATCGTTGACACACGAGACGTCTGTCGCGGTGGTCGTACAGGTGAAACCCAGTTTGCTCAGCGGTTGACCGGCCGCCAACACCGGATCGGCGTCGGGACCGCCCGAGGTGTACACCTCTCCGCCCGAACACATGAAAGCACCCTCACCCTCGTCGGTGACGCGAATACCGTTGCCCCAGTTGACCATGCAGCTCTCCGGCCGCGGCGGAACCGGAGTGGTCGTTCCCTCGCACCCGGCTTCGATTCTGGTGGGCAACTTGATGATGCCGCACTGGAAGTTCCCGTCGGGAGTGGTGAAGTAGTACGACTCGTTGCGCTCGAACTGCACGTCCGTGAGCGTCGTCGTCGGTGGCAGCGTCGTGGTCGGTGGTTCGGTCGTCGTGGGGACGACGGGCGCGACGGTGGTGGTTGTCGTCGGCACTGCGGTAGTGGTGGTCGAACTTGGCTGCGCCGCTACGGTCGGCGCTGAATCCGCCTCCCCGCCGCACCCTGCGAGCACGAGCGCCGACCCGACGCCCAACACGACGAACCCCACCCGAACACGAACCACCCGACTACCTCCACACACGTCATCTTGGCCCAGCAACAGCCGACAGTGCACTCTATCGTGTGGTCGACTAAGTGCTGGTGACGCGCTTGTTCATCAGCCGTGAGAGCCACGCGGGCGAGAACCGCGACGCACTGAGAAAGAGCTTCGCCTGCGTTCCGACCGGGTAGTGAACCTTGTGTACGCGTCCGGCGCCGCGTGTGGCCGCCCACAGTTCCTTCGCGACGTCGGTGGCAGTCAGCTTGATACCCAACGATCTGGTGGCTCCGGTGTCCATTCCAGTGACCATCGCGGTCTGGACGAACAACGGCCAGAGCGCGAGAACACGGATGTCGTGCTGTGCCCATTCCAGATCGAGCGCCTCGGTCAGGCCGCGGATCGCGAACTTGGTTGCACCGTACGTCGCCAGTTCGGGCTGGCCGTAGATCGCCGAAGCGGAGCACAGATTGACCACCTGAGCGCCGACGGTATCGCGGAGGTACGGGAAAGCCGTGTGCGTGCCGTTGAGGGTGCCGGTGATGTTGATGTCGACCATTCGGCGATGCGCCGCAAGAGAAATATCCTCGAACCGTCCCGAGGAGAGCACGCCCGCATTGTTGATCAGGATGTCCAGACGCCCGGACTCCCCGGCAAAATCGGCCAGACACTGCGCCCATCCCACCGGATCGGTGACGTCCAGGACACCCGTCACGACGCTGCCACCGAAACCGTCGATCTCGGCCTTCAAGGAGGCAAGGCCGGCGTCGGCGATGTCGAACGCGCCGACGCGGTATCCGTTGCGCGCGAACAACAGCGACGTCTCCCGCCCGATTCCAGCCGCAGCACCGGTGATGAAGACGTTCGGTTCGCTCATCCGGTCAGGCTATCCTGGATGTGGAGGAAATCTGATGAATCACCGTCGCGTCGTACACACCGTGTGTTTCATCGCGGTGGGATATCTGATCGTGCTCGCGGTGTGGCTCGGATGGCTGGTCGATCACACCCCACCCGGCACTCTGCCCTATCAGATCGGCGGACTACTCGCCGCCTTCGGCTCGGTACTCGGATTCGGAATGGCCTGGGCCAATCGACCGACCCGCGCCGAGCGCAAGCTCGAAAAGCACGGCCTCGAAGGGTGGGCACGAATCGACAAGGTCACACCCCTGCGCCGAACCGTCGACGGCGAGTTGGCCAAGCTCGCACTCCGCCTCACGGTTCCAGGTTCCGATTCGTACTCGGGCCGGATCGAGTACGAGATCCGACCCGAGTTCAAAGACAAGATCACTCCCGGATCCACGGTCACCGTCATGGTGGACCCGAAGAACCGAGACCGAATCATGCTGTGCCCGTGAAAAACTAGACGCTCTTCTTGCGTCCCAGCGCCAACATGCCCTCCACCAGCATCAGTTGCGCTCCCGCGTACGACGCCAGGATCACACCCTCGGCAGCGGCGCGGCCGGCGGTCCCACGGATGAACAGTCGACGCACCACGATCAGCCCGTCGGACGCGGTGAAGAGCACTCCGCCCAATCCGAGCCAGGAGCGTCGATCCTTGTTCGGGACGACAACGTCGAGCACGGCCTTGGACTGCGGTGCCAGAGCGGGGTCCGCCGACAACGTCGAGGTGGTTCCCAACATCAATCCGTATCCGGTGAGCGGCGTCGACACGCTCGGTGCCTTGGCACGGAGCAGACCGGACGCCGTCGACCAACCGCTGATGCGGGGTTTGAGGGCAGCACGGGTCGGCCGTGCCCCGCGGCGCAGGAGAAGAGCCGAGTAACTGGCCTGCATCACCGCGAACGACGACGCGCCCTTGATCAGACGAGCATCGTTGTCCGGGTCGATCATGAACACGTCGCCGACGGTCGCAGCGGCGAGGCCGGCGAGAAGCAGTGCGGTATCGGCAGTTTCCGTCTCCGAGCGCTTGCGCAGCACTCGGGCGGCCAGGGCGGGTGCGATCAACGGCTTCGCGATCTGCTGAACCCGCTCGTTACCGACCACTGCCCCGACCACCGTCGCTGCCGTCGCCGCCGCAAAAACTGCGTGCTCGATGCCCCACTTGCCCGCCATCACAATCCTCCTGTTGGTTACACGTCCAACAGCGACCGTACTGGGTCACTCAGGCAGCGTCGCCGGATTTGACGTCCGCGCCGTAGACATCGACGTATTCCTGCCCCGACTGGTCACAGAGCACCGCCATCAATTCGTCCGTCGCCGCGCGCACGACGGCCTGGTAGCCACGAAGTTCGCGGTACCGAGAGAAGTCGATCGGCTCCCCTACCGTGATCCGGACCTTGCTGAAGCGCCACATCCGCGTACCCGGCGGGTTGACTGCGTCGCCGCCGTGCACGACGACGGGAATGACCGGCGCCCCGGTTTCCAAGGCGACACGAATCGCTCCGGTCTTTCCCTTGTACAGGCATCCGTCGGGCGATCGCGTTCCCTCGGGATAGATCCCCCAGACGCCGCCTTTGTCGAGAATTCCGATGGCCGTGTCCAATGCCGCACGGGAGGCATCGGCGCCGCTACGGTCGATCGGCACCTGACCCGCCCCACCGAAGAACCAGCGCTGCATCGCGCCCTTCACACCGGTCCCGGTGAAATATTCACTCTTCGCGACGAAGGTGATGCGTCGGCGCACCATGAGGACCAGGAAGAACGAGTCGACGACTGCCCGATGGTTTCCGGCGAGAATCACCGGCCCTTTCTTGGGGATGTGGTGCTGCCCCTCGATCGTCGGCCGCCCGAACAGCCAGAGGACCGGGCCGATCAGAACGTATTTGAACAACCAATAGAGCACAGGGCATCACCTTTTCCGTCTAGTAGACAGTGTCTACGCCCAGAATAATAGACACTGTCTTCCATGACTGTCAGCAGCCTTCGCGAAACACTCGTCGCCACCGGCGTCGAGATTCTCGATGCCGACGGCGCCACAGAACTGACGCTACGGGAGATCGCGCGTCGTGCGGGCGTGTCGCACGGCGCCCCGCGGAGATACTTTCCGACCCACAACAGCCTGCTTGCCGCAATTGCCTCACACGGCCTGCGCGATCTCACCGAAAGACTCCAACCGACACTTGTCGGCAAACAACCCGCTCGTAGCCGATTGATCTCGGCAGCAATCGAATACGTGTCATTCGCCCAGGAGCGGCCGGCGATGTTCGAGTTGATGTTTCGCCACGACCTCCTCGAAGCCGCCGGCAGCAACCTCCGAGAGTCTTCACTCCCGCTCTTCGCCGCCCTGCAAGCCTTGACCGAAGAGGCCGACGCGTCCGATCCCACCACTTCTGCAGTGACCATCTGGTCCGGAACCCACGGCATCGCAGTGCTGGCGGCAAATCGAAGCCTCGCGCTCGTTGCACCCGGCCTCGACATCGCGGCACTGGTCACCACGAGTGTGACGGACCACCTTCTACGGACTCGTTGATTTACATAGTTACCCTATGCAATAATATTCTTCGTGACAGATGAAGAGCAGCAACTGCACGAACTACTCGTCAACCTCGTGAGCAACACGCACCGCTTCGCGAAGCTGGCAGGTTCTTTCGCGTCCGATCAGTACCCACGCGCCTGGCTGCGCGCGCTCTCACTCCTCGAGGAATACGGCGAAATGCGGATCAGCGATTTCGCTCGACTCGACAGAAGCTCGCAGCCCTCTGCCACTGCCCTACTGCGCAAACTCGGCGAGAACGGTTACGTCGAACGCCGCGCCGACCCGGAGGACGCCCGCGCAGTGCGCGTCGCCATGACCGAGAAGGGTCGAAAGATCCTGAACGACGGCCGAAACGAGATCGCCGACGCTCTAGTCCCCCACTTCGTCGAACTCGGGCCCGAGCAGATCAAGAAACTGGCCGACGGATTGGCCGAATTGCGGTCCATCATCAAGACTTCCGACCCCAGCTGAAATACCCACCACTGAAAAAGGAGGTGGCCGTGAGCAACACGACCGCGACATCAACGCACCAGAACGAGGCTCCGCCGAGCCTCCTGAAACAACCGAAAGCGGTGTGGGCGGTAGCCTTTGCCAGCGTCATCGCCTTCATGGGCATCGGATTGGTCGATCCGATCCTCAAGCCGATCGGCGAACAACTCGACGCCACACCGTCGCAGGTTTCGCTCCTGTTCACCAGCTACATGCTCGTCACCGGCGTGGCCATGCTCATCACCGGTGTGGTGTCCAGCCGCATCGGCGCCAAGAAAACGCTTCTTGTAGGCCTTGCCATCATCATCGTGTTCGCCTCTCTGGCAGGCGCTTCCAGCACCATCGGCCAGATCGTCGGATTCCGTGCCGGCTGGGGACTGGGCAATGCACTCTTCATCGCAACGGCACTGGCGGCCATCGTCGGCGCGGCCAGCGGCGGCGTCGCACGGGCGATCATCCTGTACGAGGCTGCACTGGGCATCGGTATCGCGGTTGGACCGCTGGTCGGCGGCGTTCTCGGTGACATCAGCTGGCGCGCACCGTTCTTCGGCGTCGCAGCCCTGATGGCGGTTGCTTTCATTCTCATCGTCGTGATGCTTCCGAGCGCACCCAAGCCCGAACACCACACATCCATCGCTGCACCGTTCCAGGCGCTGCGGCACCGCGGGCTACTCACCGTTGCCATCACCGCGCTGCTCTACAACTACGGATTCTTCACGCTGCTCGCGTACACACCGTTCCCCCTCGACATGGGGGCGTACCCGATCGGATTCATCTTCTTCGGCTGGGGCCTGATGCTGGCGATCTCGTCGGTTTTCCTCGCTCCTCGCCTGCAACGACGCTTCGGCACACTACCGATGATGATGCTGGCGCTGACACTGTTCGCACTCGACCTCGGCATGATGGCGCTCTTCACCGAGAACAAGATCGTCTTGATCGTGGGTGTCGTCCTCGCCGGGTTGTTCCTCGGTGTGAACAACACACTCATCACCGAAACCGTCATGATCTCGGCTCCCGTGGAACGGTCGACCGCCTCGGCTGCTTACAGCTTCGTTCGATTCGTCGGCGGCGCCGCAGCTCCGTGGGTAGCCGGCAAGCTCGGCGAGTCCAACGTCCACATGCCGTTCTGGGTCGGCGCGGTGCTCACCCTCGCCGCCGTGTTCGTCCTGTCGAGCGGACGCAAGGTCCTCGCACACGTCGACGACCACGATCCCGCGCCGCACAGCGTCGACGAAGCACTCGCCGTCACCGTAGGCGACTGACCCCTGTGAGTGGTTGAGGAGTGCAGGGACCCCTTAACCACTCACGGGGCGTCAGCTCAGGTTCAGATCTTCCAGGCCCAGCAGCGATCGGTACTCGACGCCCTCGGCACCGATAATCGCGTCCGCACCCGTCGCGCGATCGACGACGGTAGCGACTCCGACCACTGTGGCCCCGGCCTCGCGCAGAGCCTTCACTGCTGTCAACGGAGAATTGCCCGTCGTGGTCGTGTCCTCGACAACCAGGACACGCTTGCCCACGATGTCCGGGCCCTCGATCTGACGCTGCATCCCATGAGCCTTCGCAGCCTTGCGAACGACAAACGCGTCGATCGGGCGTCCGGGAGCGTGCATCACCGCCATCGCAACCGGATCGGCGCCCATCGTCAAACCTCCGACGGCGTCGAAATCCCAGTCCGCGACCAGTTCACGCAGCAGCGAGCCGATCAGTGGCGCCGCCTTGTGGTGAAGTGTCGCGCGGCGAAGGTCGACGTAGTAGTCGGCTTCCTTGCCCGAAGACAGCGTCACCTTTCCGTGTACAACAGCCAATTCGCGCACCAGCGCAGCCAAATCCTCACGATCGCTCATGAGTGCTCAGCCTACCGACCACCGCCTTGTGTTCGGCTTCTGCCTCTGGGCTACGTGCGCCTGCTGCCTCTGGGCTACGTGCGCCCGCGGCCTCGTCCGACGATGTTGGTCAACCGGCGAACCAGCCCCTTGGGAACCAGACGCCCAGCCGTCGTGAGGACCTTGTACTGAATTCCCGGAATGCTGATGACCTTGTCGTCACCGAGATCCTTCATCGACGCCGCAACCACCTGGTCGACGCTCAACCACATCGGCTTGGGGATCGTGGACATCTCGATGCCCGCACGCTCGTGGAACTCGGTGCGGATGAAGCCCGGGCACAGCGCCTGAACGCGCACTCCCGTCCCGGCCAACCCGCCGGAAAGCCCTTCGGTGAACGAGATGACATAGGCCTTGCTTGCCGAATACGTCGAACCCCGGCCGGACAGCAGGCCCGCGACGCTCGCCACATTGACAATCGTTCCGTGCGCCGACGCGATCATGCTGGGCAGCGCCGCACGGGTCAGCCGCATCACGGCGGTGACGTTGACGTCGAGTTGAGACTGAAGAAGCGCCGGATCTGCAGTCCAGAACTCGCCGGAGGTACCGAATCCGGCGTTGTTCACCAACACCTCGACGCCCTTCTCCAGACGAAGCGCGACGGTGTCGCGTCCAGCCTCCGATGCGAGATCGGCAACCAGAATCTCCGACTCGGTGCCGAACATCGTCTTCAACTCGGACGCGAGGTCGTGCAATCTGACCTCGTCACGTGCGACGAGAACCAGGTCGTATCCGAGGGAGGCGTATTTCTTGGCGAAACCGGCGCCGAGACCAGAGGTAGGTCCGGTCACCAGGGCAACGGGACGCACAGGGCGATCCGAGTGGGAAGTCGACATACCGGCCACGCTAGTGGTTATCGCGGCTGGACGGGAACCTTAAAGGTCAGTCGACCGGGCGAATTGTGCCCGAGCGCTGCGACGCCGGACGCTGAGCCGGCTTGTCAGCCGCCTCGGGCTTGCGCAGCGATTGGTCCTGACGTGGCGCAGATTCCCGCGGTGCAGGCTCACGCGGTGCAGGCTCACGCGGGGCAAATTCACGCGGCGGAGCTTCACGGGGCGGCTGCTCTTGACGCGAACGGGGCTGTTCTACCGGATCCGGAGTTGGGCGAGACTTCTCGGCGCCCGGCCGCGGGCGGCTCGGATCGTGATCGACCTCGAGTTCGTTGGGATCGGTGACGGGAGGCAGGACATGCAGAATGCCGGACAGGCGCGCAACCGACTCGATTGCAGCGTCCCAATCCCGGCCGTTACTGGTCACCGGAAGCGAACCGAGCGTCCACTGCCCTTCGCTCCACAGCATGCTGATCGACGGCGGAACCGATTCGGTGAACGCCACCATGCGCTGATCACAGACACGACGTGCGATCTCGAGATCGGTCGCGAAGACGACTCGTGAACCGATCGCACCCAGCAGGTTCAGGTCGCCGTCCTTGGGCGGAGCCGTCGATTTCAACCGAAGATCGATGTCGACGTCCGACCCGATCTCGCGGCGAACGGCGACGATGGTTGCGGTCTCTTCCAGGTCGAACAGCACGAACTGCTCTCCGCGACGACGGCCTCGGACGACGTCGGTGGCAGTGAGGTAGTCCTGCTTCGCCATGACCGCGCGATGCCATTCGCCCGCCAGCTGATCGTCAGTGGCCGTGTACGTGTATCCCTGCGCCTTGGCCCAGATCTGACGCACTCGCCCGGATTGATCTCGCCTCGTCCTGTCGACGTACAGGAGCGCACCCGCGCCTGCGAGTGCAATTGCTGCCAGTCCGAACCACATTCCAGTCATCACCCTCCAGGGTAGCGACTCGCGGCCTCAACCTCCCGCGACACCCTGGTGGACTCGCCTGATGTGTCGTGAACGACTCAGTTGCCGAACTTCGGCAACGACGTACTCAGAATCGTGTTGGCGGTCATCGTGCCGTTCTCCACCGGAGTTCCGTCGACGACGATGTTGTCTCCCGGTTGCAGATCGGCAATCGTGGCGCGGTTGAGCGCGATGAGGGTGGTGTCGGCTGTGGTCAGAACCGTCACCTGCGATCCACCGATCGAATCGATGACCAACGTGCCGCCGTCGTTCGACTTGACGGTGCCGACGGCTCCCCCGGCGTCGCCGATGACTTCGCCGAGCCCGCCCGGGAGCTGGCTGAGCGGGGAATCCGTCGTCGGAGTCGGTGCCGTGGTGCTCGCCTTCGGCGGTGTGGTGGTCGGCGCCTGCGTCGTAGTGGTCGGCGGAACGAAAGCGGTCTGGGTTCCCTTGTCGTTCGAACCGAACGCCGAGAACGCGACGATCGCGATCACTGCGACCAGGATCCCGACCACACCGGCAGCCACCCACGTCGCGAGCTTGCGCTTCTTGCCGCCGCCCGACGACCCGTCTTCGATGAACGGCTGTTCCGGCGGAACTCCCCCGCCACCACCGGCAACCGGATATTGCTGTGTATTTCCGTACTGCTGTGTATTCCCGTACTGATCCGGGTTCCCGTACTGCTGGGCCGTGTACGGCGGATAGGCCTGCGTCGCACCCGGCGGCGGGGCCTGCGGATCGAACTGCGGGTTGTAGGCGGGGAAGGCCTGCGTGGGATTCGGCTGCTGCCCCTGCTGCCCCAAGTACTCCGTATTCTGATCCGGGCCACCGTAGGGATACTGCTGCGCCCCCGGAAACTGCCCCGCCCCCGGCTGCTGACCGAAGTACTCCGTCGGCTGGTTCGGATTCTGGCCGGACACCGTCCCGTACTGCTCTGTCGGCTGGTCGGGTGTACGCCCCCAGACCTCGGTGGCCTCGGGATCCTCACGGCGCGGCCCACCCGAGTTACGCGGATCGTTCTGATCGGTCATGCCTGGCTCACCTTCGGTTGGGACGAAAGAGCGTCGAAGTCGTTCGGAGAGGCGCGGGTGCAGACATCCCCGGTTCGAGCATCCAGCCATCCAGGGTAGAACAAAATGCGAATGCCCCGCCGATCCAAGTGGATCGACGGGGCATTCCGCTTACCGAATCAGGAGAGAACCAACTGATCCGCGTCCTCGCTGACACCGACGTGCACGGTGTCGCCGTCCTGGACCTTGCCGGCCAGGAGCAGCTTGGCGAGCTGGTCGCCGATCGACTGCTGAACGAGTCGACGCAGAGGCCGAGCGCCGTACAGCGGGTCGTAGCCGCGCACTGCGAGCCACATCCGAGCTGCACCGTTCACCTCGAGGGTGAGACGACGCGCAGCCAGACGCTTCTGCAACTGCTCGAGCTGGATGTCCACGATGTGTTCCAACTGCTCTTCGGAAAGCGAGTCGAAAACGACCACGTCGTCGAGACGATTGATGAACTCCGGCTTGAACGCGTGGCGTACCGCGTCCATGACCTGCTCCCGCGTGCCACCGGATCCCAGGTTGGAGGTCAGGATCAGGATGGTGTTGCGGAAGTCCACCGTGCGGCCTTGACCGTCGGTGAGTCGGCCTTCGTCGAGCACTGCAAGCAGGACGTCGAACACGTCCGGGTGTGCCTTCTCGACCTCGTCGAAGAGGACCACCGAGTACGGGCGTCGCCGAACTGCTTCGGTGAGCTGGCCGCCGGCTTCGTAACCGACGTAGCCCGGAGGGGCACCGACGAGTCGGGCCACCGAGTGCTTCTCACCGTATTCGCTCATGTCGATACGGATCATCGCGCGCTCGTCGTCGAAGAGGAAGTCCGCCAAGGCTTTGGCGAGCTCCGTCTTACCGACGCCGGTCGGGCCGAGGAACAGGAAGGAACCGGTGGGCCGATTGGGGTCGGCGACACCTGCTCGGGCACGGCGAACCGCATCCGAGACGGCGACGACGGCGTCGGTCTGGCCGACGACGCGCTTGCCGAGTTCGGACTCCATGCGGAGCAGTTTCTCGGTCTCGCCTTCCATCATCCGGCCGGCCGGAATGCCGGTCCAGGCTGCGACCACGTCTGCGACGTCGTCCGGCCCGACCTCTTCCTTGAGCATCACGTCACCGTCGGAGGCGGCTCCGGAAGCGACTGCTGCCTCTTCCAGTTCCTTCTCCAGCGCCGGGATGCGGCCGTAGCGCAACTCGGCTGCCTTGCCCAGATCGCCGTCACGCTCAGCGCGCTCGGACTCTCCTCGCAGGGTTTCGAGCTGTTCCTTCAGCACGCGCACCGAGTCGATGGCCTGCTTTTCGTTCTGCCAGCGGGTGCTGAGCTGATTGAGCTTTTCGCGGTCGTCGGCGAGTTCCTGACGCAGCTTCTCGAGCCGAGCCTTGGACGCGTCGTCGGTTTCCTTCTCGAGTGCCACTTCTTCGATTTCGAGTCGGCGAACAGTGCGTTCCACCTCGTCGATCTCGACGGGTCGCGAGTCAATCTCCATACGAAGTCGCGATGCGGCTTCGTCCACGAGGTCGATGGCCTTGTCCGGCAGGAACCGCGAGGTGATGTACCGGTCCGACAGCGCGGCAGCAGCCACCAACGCGGAGTCGGTGATGCGTACGCCGTGGTGCACCTCGTAGCGCTCCTTGAGACCGCGCAGGATGCCGATGGTGTCCTCGACCGAGGGCTCACCGACGAGCACCTGCTGGAAACGACGCTCGAGTGCTGCGTCCTTCTCGATGTACTTGCGGTACTCCTCGAGCGTGGTGGCACCGACCAGCCGCAGCTCACCGCGGGCGAGCATCGGCTTGATCATGTTGCCTGCGTCCATCGCGGATTCACCGGTGGCGCCGGCGCCGACGATGGTGTGCAACTCGTCGATGAAGGTGATGACCTGTCCGGCACTGTTCTTGATGTCGTCGAGAACTGCCTTGAGGCGTTCCTCGAATTCACCGCGGAACTTGGCACCGGCGACCATGGACCCGAGGTCCAGGGACACGACGGTCTTGCCTCGAAGCGATTCCGGGACGTCACCCGCGACGATGCGTTGGGCAAGGCCCTCCACGATCGCGGTCTTGCCGACGCCGGGCTCACCGATGAGTACCGGGTTGTTCTTGGTACGACGCGAGAGCACCTGCACGACACGGCGAATCTCGGTGTCGCGACCGATCACCGGGTCGAGCTTGCCGCTACGTGCAGCTTCGGTGAGGTCGGTGGAGTACTTTTCCAGCGCTTGGTAGGTGCCTTCAGGCTCCGGGCTGGTGACGCGAGCGCTGCCGCGGACGGTGGTGAAGGCTTCACGCAATGCGTCCTGGGTAGCGCCATGACGTACGAGCAACTGCGCGACGTCGGAGTCGCCGCCGGCCAGTCCGTAGAGGACGTGCTCGGTGGAGACGTATTCGTCGTCCATCTCGGTGGCGAGGTGCTGAGCAGCAGTGAGTGCCGCGAGTGCCTCACGCCCGAGTTGCGGGGTGGAGCTTGCGCCGGTTGTCTTGGGCAGGCGATCGACGATTGCCTGTGCTTCACGGTGTACGACCGTGGGGTCGACGCCTACAGCTTTGAGTAGTGGGGCTGCGATGCCGTCGGTCTGGTCGAGCAATGCGACCAGCAGATGGGCAGGCCGGATATCGGGATTACCCGCCGACGACGCCGACTGCAGTGCAGCCGTCATCGCAGCCTGGGTCTTGGTTGTTGGTGTGAACGAGTCCACTTGTCACCTTTCTGGCGAAGTCGAACGGGAAGAGCCGCGACCGGTTGGTATTGCGACTGTGTCAATATGCTCAACGCGGACAAACTTGAGTCTATTCCGCTCAAGTTTGTTTTCGCCAGGCCGAGTTGGTTTCGTAGGTCACATTTTGAGCCGTACTAGAATTGTGGCGAGAGTTGCAGCTGGTGCGAAAGGGGGATGGATTGGATCCGACAGTGATCGCCCGTCTGCAATCCAGCCTCGATTCTCTGACCGACGACGAAGAGAGCCGTGCGCACTTCTCGGCTGTGTTCTACACCGGCCTCTTTGCGGAACATCCTCTGTACCGCTCATTGTTCCCGGCCGGGATGGAATCGCAGGGGCACCGTTTCTTCAGAGCGATCGAGTTCGTCGTCAAGAACCTTCCCCAGCATCGTCGGATCCGGAAGTTCCTCACCCAACTCGGCCGCGATCATCGCCGCTACGGCGTCGAGCGTGAGCACTACGAGGCTGCCGGTGTTGCACTCGAGCGCGCAGTTCGGTCGATGTACGGAACCAGCGCGCACAGTCGCTACAAGTGGACGCCGGAACTGGAGGACGCCTGGTCTCAGTTCACCGACCTCGTCGTGAGCACGATGGCCGACGGCGCCGAGTCCGATACGACCCCGGCACTCTGGGGCGCAACCGTGGTCAGCCACGAACGAGTCCTCGACGATCTGGCGATAGTGCGCCTCGAAGCCGACCCACCCATTCCGTACGGGGCGGGACAGTACGTCGGCGTTCAGATTCCCCAGCGCCCGAAAATGTGGCGGTACTACTCACCGGCGATTCCGACCAACCCTTTCGGTCAGCTCGAGTTCCACATCCGCAAGGTGTCGGGAGGATGGGTCAGCCCCGCGATCGTCAGCGAGACCAACGTCGGTGACCGCTGGGTCATGTCCACTCCCCTCGGCGGTCTCGAGGTCGATTTCACCAGCGACCGTGACGTTCTCATGATCGGATCCGGCACCGGCATCGCCCCACTGCGGGCACAGGTGATGGAAATGTCCCAACGCGCGCACAATCCGCGCGTGCACCTGTTCGTCGGCGGCCGGTATCCGTGCGACCTCTACGACCTCGAAACGCTCTGGCACATCTCGCTCAGTAATCCGTGGTTGACCGTCGTACCGGTTTCCGAAGAACCCGAAAACCCTTGGTGGCACAACGGACCGGTGCTTGAGCCACCCTTCGGAATGCACAGCCGACTGATCGGACCGATCGGAAAAGTGGTCTCGCAGTTCGGCTCGTGGGCCGACCGTCAGGTGCAGATCTCGGGGTCACCGTCGATGATCAAGACCACCGTCTACGCCTTGCGTGCCGGCGGAACTCCGCTCGACCAGATCCGGCACGACCCGCTCTACTGACTACAGGAGAACTTTCATGGCCCAGCGAACCTGGTCGAGCACAGTCGTCGAACATCACCGTCTCCGTGAGGATCTGGCGGTTGTCCGCTTGGTCGGCGATGTCGTCCCCTTCCGCCCCGGCCAGTACGTCGATGTCAGCGTCCCGCAGAATTCGCGGTTGCTCCGCCGACTCTCCCCCGCCCTGCCTCCCTCACACGACGGGAAGTTGGAGTTTCACGTCAAGACGGTTCCCGGCGGTTGGGTCAGCGGTTCGATAGTCAAGGACACCCAGCCCGGTGACGTCTGGCAGATCCTCGACCCGCGCGGCAACCTGTCCGTCGACGAGAACGGCCCCACCGTCATCATGGTCGCGGGCGGAACCGGCTTGGCCCCACTCCGGTCGATCATTCTCGATCTGGCTCAGACCCCGAACCCGCCGCAGGTGTACCTCTTCTTCGGCGGCCGAACGCTTCGCGATCTCTATGCGGCGGACATGTTGTGGCTACTCGCCGATCAGTTTCCGTGGTTGCAGCCCATTCCCGTCGTCGAAGATCTCTCCGACGGCGGCCCGCCCGACGGGTGGTTCGACCGTTTGAACGTCGACATCGGATTCGGCGACGATCATCTCATCGAAGGCACGCTCGCCGACGTCGTCGCGTCGTACGGTGCGTTCACCGAACATCAGGTCTTGGTGTGCGGATCAGCGGCCATGGT
The DNA here is from genome assembly GCF_056401575.1 of Rhodococcus sp. P4_E4. NCBI lineage: Bacteria > Bacillati > Actinomycetota > Actinomycetes > Mycobacteriales > Nocardiaceae > Rhodococcus > Rhodococcus sp. P4_E4. Next base: position 33,217 of record NZ_JBFUJB010000017.1, read on the forward strand.
TCGATCGACGCGTGATCGATTGATCGAGGCCGGAACGCCGGCCGAGGTCATTCAGTTCGATCCGTACTGACGGTCAGTACGTCGGATCATTGCGAACGGTGTCGACGTCGATGCTCACCGCGCGAAGCCTGAATTTGGTGCTGTTGACCATGGATTCACTGCCGACGACCTGGATGTCGTAGCCCGCCCAGTCCCCGAACGAGGTCACGACCTTACCGACCTTGCCGACGATGCGCCTGGCCATGCCGATCGGCGGCAGCGGTTCCGGCTCGGTGTGCCACCACGGATTCTCGTCTTCTTCCGAGACCGGGATGATCGTGAGCCACGGGTGCTTCTCGGCCAGCTTCCACAGGTGCGGAAGGTCGTAGAGATCGCACGGATGCTGTCCGGAGTAGAACAGTTGGACCTTGCGAGTGTTGCCGCGTCGGATCAGTTCGAGGATCTGAGCGCGAAGAGGCGCGACACCTGTTCCCGACGCAATCATCAAAAGGTCCTTGGAGTTCTCCGGAATCCCCAGGGCGCCGATGGGCGAACCGACCACCCAGGTGTCACCGACAGCGGTTTGGTTCACCATGACCGGGCTGACCCACCCGCCGGTGACCTGACGGACGTGGAATTCGAGGACTCCGGTCCCGTCGTACGGCGTGGCCGGTGAGAGGTAGCGCCACATCCGCGGCCTCGCGGCGACCTGCACGCTGACGTACTGACCGGCGCGGTAGTCCATCGTCTGGTCGAGTTGCAGCCTGACGACGGCGACGCCCTTGATGACCGGGCGGCATTCGATGACGGTGGCACTCCAGGCGGGCGGGCCGTCCTCCGCGTTGGCGGCGTCCATCATCGCTGCCGAGATGATCGCGAGCGCGTTGCGCCACGCGCTGTCGACCTCGTCTGTCCACATTTCGGCGCCACCGAAAGTCTCGAGTGCTTCGATCAGGGCATTGCCGACTGCCGTGTAATGCTCGTCGGTGACGCCGTACTTGCGGTGATCGCGGCCGAGCTGCGCGAGGTATTCGAGTATCGCGTCGGACTCGTCGAGGCGTTCGACGACGTGAGCGATAGCGCCGACAAGCCGGTCCCGCTGCACATCCATCGCCGCCGGAAAGAACTCCCGCGTTTCGGGCGATCGAGCGAACAGGATCGAATAGAAGGTACGGGCGAGCCGTTCCGGACCATCTTCTACCGCAGCGACGGATTTGAAGCTCGACCGGACCAGAGAGATTGCTTGCGAATCCACGCTCATCCTCGTCCCGACTAGACGCGGCAAGACCCGCCGCGGAATTTCGTCTGCAGCTTATGTCACAAATGTCTGACTCGTAAATCATTCTGGACAAGTGTCACAATGCGACCCCATTTCGCGGTGTGACCGTCCCTTTCTTATTCTTGCGTGCAAGATAAACAAGAGCTTCGACACTCTCAATCGCCGAGCTAACGTTCAGCGAAATCTCAACCAGCCAAACAGGAGTCGTGCCGTGGATTTTGTTCGACAGGACGAATTGCCCACCGATAGCGGGCTTACGTCCCAGATCGCCTCCACCACCCCGACGCTGACCGAGCTTCAACGTCGGGAACTCGAGTGCGTCGAATTTTTCGACTCTCCGGAACTGGGCCACCTCCCGACGTCTCGGCGGCGCGAGGCCTTGCGTGAGCTCCACCGGACCGGCACCTACACGCACACAGCGGAGGAATTGCTCGTCGGCGCCAAACTCGCCTGGCGAAACCACGCCAGGTGCGTCGGTCGCGCGCATTGGCGGACCCTCAAACTCATCGACGCGCGCGATGCCGTCACGGCTTCCGCTCTCGCAGAAGCGTGCTGGGAGCACCTGCGACTGTCGACCAACGGCGGCGCTCTGCAGTCCGTCGTGACGGTCGGGCCGCTTCCCCGCGAGGACGGCCAGGAGTACCGCATCCTCAGCCCGCAACTGATCCGCTACGCCGGCTACCGGCAACCGGACGGCACCATCCTGGGCGACCCGTGGCACGTCGATCTCACCGCTCAGGTCACCGCGATGGGATGGAAGGGCGCCGGCACGGCGTTCGACGTTCTCCCCGTGCTGATTTCGGTTCCCGACGAACCCCTGCAGTACTTCGACGTCCCGACCGACCTCGTTCTCGAGGTCGAGATCGAGCATCCCGAATACAGCTGGTTCGCTGATCTGGGGCTTAAATGGCATGCCGTTCCTGCGGTCTCGGACATGAACCTCGACATCGGCGGAATCGTTTATCCCTGCACACCGTTCAGCGGTTGGTACGTCAGCACCGAGGTCGGTGCACGCAACTTCAGCGACACCGATCGCTACAACATGTTGCCGACCATCGGGGCGATGATGGAGCTCGACATGAGCCACGACCGCACGCTCTGGAAGGACCGTGCACTGGTCGAACTGAACCGTGCAGTTATCCACAGCTACCGCAAGGCCGGCGTCATCATGGTCGACCATCACACTGTCGCAAAGCAATTCATCGATCACATCGCGCGTGAGGACAAGGCCGGGCGCAAGTGCCCGACCGACTGGTCATGGGTGAACCCGCCCATGTCCAGCTCGCTCACGCCGACGTTCCACCGCCTGTACGACGAGCCCGATCTCGACATCCGGCCCAACTTCGTGACAAAAAAGAAGAAGGGCACCGACCAAGGCCGGTGCCCCTTCCACAACTGATCGCACTCAGAAGGGGATCTGCCCCAATCCGACACCGACCACGAGCATCGTGATCGAGATCAGGCCTGCTCGCCACAGGACCTTCTTGTGGTGATCCGCCAGAGAAACACCGGCGAGCGTGACCAGCAGCAGGATCGCCGGGACCAGCGGACTCTGCATGTGCACGGCCTGCCCGGTGATCGAAGCGCGCGCCATCTCCACCGGTTCGATGCCGTACTGGGCTGCCGTCTCGGACAGCACCGGCAGCACACCGAAGTAGAACGCGTCGTTGGTCATGAAGAACGTGAGCGGAATGCTCAGGACGCCCGTGATGACGGCCAGATGCGGGCCCATCGCGTCGGGAATGACCTGGAGCAGCCACTCTGCCATCGCCTCGACCATGCCGGTTCCCTGGAAAACGCCGGTCAGCACCGCTGCTGCCAGGACCATCGCGACAACGGAGACGATGCTCGACGAATGGCGTGCGATTGCTTCGCCCTGATCCTTGACCGCCGGGAAGTTGACCGCGAGAGCGATCGACGACGCAATCATGAACAGCACCGGGATGGGCAGGATGTCCATCACGAGCACGACGAGAAGGATCGTCGTCAGCGCGGCGTTGAACCAGAGCAGCTTCGGTCGCAAGGTGTCCCGCTTGGGGTCGAGGCCGTCGATGAATCGTCCGGTGTCGCCGCCGTCGTCTTCGGAGTCGTTCGAGCCGCCGGTGCCGGCGCTACCGGTGCTGGAACTTCCACCGTTTCCGACCTTTTCGAGGATGCGCTCAGAAGTCAGGACCAAAGTCCCGATCCTGCGACGCTCCATGATCCCGAGGTGAATCGCGAATCCGAGCACCATGATCAGGCCGACGATCAACGACGGCACCATCGGGACGAACACGTCGGAGGGCGAGAGTCCCAGCGCGCTAGCCGCCCGCACGGTCGGGCCACCCCACGGAATGATGTTCATCGTCGCGTTGGACAAGCCGGCGATCACCGTCAGTACAACGGGACTGACACCGAGTTTGAGGTAGAGCGGCAGCAGCGCGGAGGTCACGATGATGAAGGTCGTCGAACCGTCTCCGTCCAGCGAAACCACCATCGCGAGCACCGCGGTGCCGACCACGAGCCGCATCGGATCGTCTCGCACCATCCGCAAGATGAGTTTGACCAGCGGATCGAAGAGGCCGACGTCGATCATGATTCCGAAGAAGATGATCGCGAAGAACAACAGCGCCGCGGTGGGTGCGAGCGACTTGATGCCGTCGGTGATCATGTCGCCGATGCCGAGGCCCGCTCCGGCGAGTAGTCCGAAGGCCACCGGCACCAGGGTCAGTCCCACCACCGGGGTCGCGCGTTTGGTGAGGATCAGGAACATGAACACCGCAACCATGAGGAAGCCGAGTGTGACGAGCATGATGAACTCCTTTTGTGCTGAGTTGCCGAGAAAAACGGCACGGCAAATCGAGCCGGTGGCCTTCGTGGAGATGAAACGAAACTTCGGTTGTGCTCAGTTGGTGCCGGGCGGAACGAGTGTCGCGTCGACGAACCGGGATTGTTCGGCGAGGAAGGCAGAGAACTCGGGTTCGGTGAGAACTGCGCTGTTCCAACCATTTCGGTCGGACAGCTCGTTCCACCGTGGACTTGCCGCCAGATCCCGCACTAAATTCTGTAAATGCTGACGCTGGTCGTCACTCAATCCGGGGGGCGCCATGAGACCCCGCCAGTTGGTGAACGTGACGTCGACGCCCGACTCCGCCATGGTCGGTGCATCCACCGCCGGAGTGCGCTCCGGCGAACTGACCGCAAGGACCCGAACCGTGCCTGCCGCAATCTGATCCAGGTACTCCCCGATACCGGTGGCGGCGACGTCGACCTGCCTGGTCAGCAGCGCCGGAAGCAGTTCTCCGCCGCCGTCGTAGATTCGGTAAGGGGACAGCGACGGATCGACGCCGACCGCCCGTGCGAACAGAAGGCGGAACAGCCCGTCCGGTCCGCCTTCACTCGAACCACCACCGATCGAGATCGACGACGGATCCGCCACCCAGGACTGCGTCAGATCTGCCAGAGTTTTGTAAGGCGAATCTGCTGGGACCAGTACAGCTTCCGGCTCTTCGACCAGTCTCGCGATCGGTGTCACGTCGGAAAGGGTGTGCTCGGACGGCAGTATCTCGAGCGAACCGAGAACGCCGAGTCCCATAACCATGAGTAGATCGGGATTTCCGCGTTCGAGAGCCAACCGGTTGAGTCCGACGATTCCACCCGATCCGGGCAGAACAACGACGTCGGCGTCGACGGTCCCTTCGTCGGCCAGTGCCTGCACCATGGTCCGGGCGGTCAGGTCGTAACCACCACCGGCCACCGAGGGCACCAGTACACGCAGTTCTTCGGAAGTCTCACCCGCTCGACCACCGGCGAAGAAGGACTCGACCGGAGTGCATCCGGTCGAGAGCACGAGAGCCATCGCGCAAGCACCGAGCAGGGCGATATGCCTGCTCAGCCGCTTCGATGTCCTCATGGCCTTGTCCTTATCCTTGTCTGCTGGCTGTCTGCTGGTACCGCTGTGTGAACAGGTTTCATACTGACGCACTTTGTGACTGGGGTCACCATTGGGAAAGCAAATTGATTTGTGCTCATTGTGCTCACGAACAACTGCTTTCCCGGCATCGAACCGAAGGCTAGGGTCTGGCTGGTGTCCTCAGGAAACGAGCAGGCCGAGCGAGAGCGCAAGTCGCCTCTGCGTGAGCGCCTGTTTCGGCGCCGGCACACTCTGGCGACCCAACTTCTCGAACTGCAACTTCTGATCGTCGTCGCAGTTCTCGTGTGTGTCACCGCCCTCTCTCTCGCTCAGTCGTCTGCGAGTTTCCAACGCGAGGAGGGACGTCGCGCACTCTCGGCAGCGGAATCACTCGCAGCCAATCCAGCGGTACGTGAACTACTCCCCCAGGCACAGACTCGTCTCCGCTCCGGACTACAAGGTTCGGTCGACTCGGTGCGCGCCATCTCGGGCGTCACCTACGTCTCGCTTGCCGACGCCGACGGCAGTGTCGTCATTTCGACGCGTCCCGGCGATGTCGGCATCGACGCACGTCAGACACAGGATCGGTCATGGACGGGTTTAGTCGACACGTCCTCAGGCAAGGCAGTGGAAGCGCACGTTCCGATTCTCGGCAGTGAAGGAGGGATCACCGGAACCGCGATCGTCGGCATCGAGTACCCCTCGATCTGGACGCGACTGCTGCAGTCTGCACCGAACCTCCTGGTATACCTCGCGGTGGCCTCGCTTCTCGGGGGCGTCGGTTCGATCCTGTTGGCCCGCAGGGTCAAACGGCAGACCCTCGGCATGGAGGCCCGCGAGATCCTGGACCTGGTTCGCCAACGTGAGGCGATGCTGCGTGGCCTCAAGGAAGGTGTCATCGCATTCGATGCGCAGGGAAAGGTGGTGCTGATGAGCGACAGTGCCCACCAACTCCTCGACATCCCACGCGGGAGTGCCGGTAGATCTGTGCGGGACCTCGGTCTCGACGACCGACTCCAGAGTGTACTGACCTCCGGCACAACCGAATCCGATCAGTTGGTTCTTGTCGGAGATCGACTACTCGTCCTCAACACCGTCTTGATCGAATCGAAAGGCCACACCATCGGGTCGGTCACCACCTTCCGCGACCGCACCGAATTGCGCTCCGTGGAAGAAGAACTCGACGTGACCAAAACCAGCACGGATGCGCTACGCGCCCACATCCACGAGTTCGACAATCAGTTGCACACCATTTCCGGCCTCATCCAGCTCGGCGAGTACGACGAGGTGGTCGGCTACGTCGAGGGCCTGACCATGGAGCGCGCACAGGTCAGTGCGGCCGTGACCGACAAGATCGCCGACGTCGGCACCGCCGCACTCGTGATCGCCAAGATAGGTGCCGCTGCACAGGGATTGGTCACCGTGGAACTGACCTCGGACACGCACCTTGACTCGGTTGATCGCCGACTCGGCCGAGACCTCGTGACGGTGGTCGGAAACCTCGTCGACAATGCCGTCGACGCTGTCGGTGAGATGCCGGAAGCGTCGCGCCGCAAGGTTCGATTGTCGATTCGGGGCCGTGGCACCGCCGTCGAAGTGCGGGTCGAGGACGCCGGCCCCGGTATCGCGCCGGAGAATCGCGACAGGGTTTTCGGCCAGGGCTGGAGCACCAAGGGACAATCGAGCGACGGACACGGTTTCGGCTTGGCACTGGTACGCCTGACGTGTCGTCGACGCGGTGGCGACGTCACCGTGAGCAGTCGTTCGACAGAGGGCATCGAATGGACTGTCTTCACCGCAGTCCTACACGACGGAGAGGGCGCATGATCCGGGTACTGGTGGTCGACGACGACTTCATGGTGGCGAAGGTGCACAGCGGATTCGTCTCACGGATAGACGGTTTCGAAGTGTGTGGCGTTGCCCATTCGGCCGAGGCCGCGCTGGCCGCAGTCGGTGAGCTGCAACCCGACCTGGTGCTTCTCGACGTCCACCTGCCTGGCACCACCGGACTCGATCTGATCGCCCCGTTTCGCGATCTGGCACCGGAGCTGGATGTTCTTGTCATCACGAGTGAGCGTGAGGCCGGCTCGGTCAAGAAGGCGCTGCGCAGCGGCGTCGTGCATTACCTGATGAAGCCATTCACGTTCGAGGTTCTCCGTGAGCGTCTCGAGCGTTACCGATCGACATACGCGAATCTCGACAGCTCCGGCGAAGCAGAACAGACAGCAGTGGACGAGGCCTTCGGTGTTGCAGGTGGCGCACCAGGGACGTCGTCCCACAAAGGTTTGCCCAAGGGACTCAGTCCCGAGACTCTTCGGTTGGTCGAGACAGCTCTGCGAGACGACACCGAACCCGCCTCGGCAACAGACATTTCCGAGAGAGTCGGTATCTCACGCGCGAGCGCGAGGCGCTACCTCGAGTACCTCTACGAGTCCGGGCGGTCCACCACCTCGCTGAAATACGGAGTGGTGGGCCGCCCGGAGCGTCGTTACGTCTGGAAACGCTGACCCTTCGCTACACGACGCTGGTTCCTAGACTGCGCGGGCGCTGGTCTCCCAGTACCGCGCGCGCAGTGCCTTCTTGTCCAGCTTGCCCAGCGGTGTCAACGGGAGTGAATCCACGAAGTCGATGCTCTTGGGAGCGTGAACCGAACCCTTGGCTGCCTTCACCTTGTCGACCAGTTCCTCGGTGTCCACGGTCAGTCCGGCACGAAGCACCACGCAGGCCTTGACGGCTTCGCCCCACTTGTCGTCCGGTACACCGACTACCGCCACCGATGCGACGGACGGGTGCGCCGAGATCACGTCTTCGATCTCGCGCGGGAACACGTTGAAACCACCGGTCACGATCATGTCCTTCTTGCGATCGACGATGGACATGAACCCGTCCTTGTCCTTACGTGCGATGTCGCCGGTGTGCAGCCAACCCCCACGGAACGCCTCGGCGGTTTCGGCCGGCTTCTTCCAGTAGCCCTTCATGATCAGCGGGCCGCGCACGCAGATCTCACCGAGCTCTCCCTGCGGCACCTCGTTGAGGTCGTCGTCGAGCAACCGGACGTCGAGCCATGGCACCGGCCGCCCACAGGTCGCGAGGCGGGCCGGATCGTCGGCGACGTGTTCTTCCTTGCGCAGCACCGAGATTGTCATGCCGCACTCGGTCTGACCGTAGAACTGGAAGAAGATCTGACCGAACTTCTTGATGCCCTCCTGCAATCTGGCCGGGGACATCGCGGACGCTCCGTAGAACAGCGTCTGCAAACTCGATACGTCACGCTTGGGCAGATCGGGGTGGTCCATGAGCATGTAGATCATGGTGGGCACCAACATGGTTGCCGTGATCTTGTGCTTCTCGATCGCCTCGAGCACGGCCCCCGGTTCGAAGGCGGGCAGGACGATCAGAGCGCCGCCGCGCAGCAAAGTCGGGATGAAGAACGCCGCACCTGCATGTGAGAGTGGCGTGCAGATGAGAAAGCGGTTGTCCTCGGGCCACTGCCACTCCGACATCTGGATCTGATTGAGCGCTGCACCCGAACGGAACGATCCCACAACACCTTTGGGCTTGCCGGTCGTTCCACCGGTGTAGACCATGCTGCTGGCGTCTTCGGCATCGACGTGCGCTGCCTTCAGCGGCGCAGGCTCGAATGTCGCGGCCAGAGCAAGGATGTCGATCCCCACTTCGGACGGGCCCATCGAGAGCACGTTGGTCAGCGAAGGCGACGACGCCTTCAACTCGGCGGCACGCTCTTCGAAGGCGTTGGGATCGAAGATGAGGGTCTCGATCTCGGCGTCGTCGACGATGTACTTGTGGTCGTCGAGCGATCCCATCGGGTTCAAGGCACTCGCCCGGCAGCCGGTGATCATGGTCGCGCCCATGCTGATCAGCACCTCGGGGCGGTTCTTCGACAGCATCGCGGTGCTGGTGCCCTGAGTGATTCCCAGCGACGCGAGAGCCTGGGCGAAGCAGCTGATCTGATCGCGCATCTGCCCTCCGGTGAGGATCACGTCTCCGAGGTACAGCGCAGGCTTGTCGTGATTGCGTTCCAGAGCGGTGATGAGCAGGTCCGGACCGTATACCGGTCGGTGCAGGTCAGCGAACTCGTCTGTCATCTGGTCTTCCTTCTGCTCGGCGCGTGCAGTCATCGAGATGTGCTCCCGGTCACGGATACGATATCCAGAATTGCACAAAACTGGAACAGGTTCCACCTCTTCGATCGAATCCGAGAATGCTCCCGATCAGCGGGAAGCCCGTCGTCACCCGCGAGAGCGGTGGTTAGCGTCGATGTACCCACCGAGACGACAGCGTCTCGGTCGCGTCCAACGGAGAGTGTCATGACTACCAACCTCGGTACCGCCCACTTCACGGCATCTGCTCCCCGTACGCCCACCACGCTCCTCTCGGATTTCGACTCGCTGTACGGCACCGTGCGCTCGGCACCCGACGGGTCCGTCGTCGAACAGGACGTCGTGTTCTTCGGGCGCCCTGATCCGGGCGCGCTGCTCACCGGATCCGTGAGGCCGCTGGGCTCGACTCTCGAGCGGATCACCGAATACCACGACCAGACCGGGCATCTGGTTGCCGAGGTCTTCGTCCGGGAAGCCCCGACAGCGGGCACCGGAACCGATTCCGTTGCTGCCCTTGCCGATTTCGCCGCTCGTCGTTACGGCTCGGCGTCGCTACGACGGTTCCGCGGACGTTGCACCGCAACTTCCGCGGGAGCAGATCTGAACTGCTCCGTGACGGTGCTCGCTACGTACGAGAAGGACCACGAGAGCGTCGCCGACGTAGCTCTGGTCGCCACCGATCCCACCGGGGTCGTCACCGCTCGGGCCTGGGCGACTTACGCGATCGACGATGTGGCGACACTCGCGAGCTGAATCTCTGCAGGTCACCGAGCGGGTGTTCCATCCAGCGGGAACTGCCGTATCTCCAGAGGACGCTTCGTCGTTGTATGAGACGGATCACATCACTGGAGCGTCGCAAGACGCGGCTCGGAGGAAGACATGGCACTCGGAACCGGCCCACTCACCACTACGGACGCCTCGACGCAGTCGGGCGCCGGCGAGGAAATTCGAGAAATCGAAGCGGCAGCGCCCCCGGCGCGGTTCGCGCGTGGATGGCACTGCCTCGGACTGAGCAATACCTATCGCGACGGTCAGCCCCACCAGATCGAGGCATTCGGCACCAGCCTTGTCGTCTTCGCCGACAGCAAGGGCGACATCAAGATTCTCGACGCCTACTGCCGCCACATGGGTGGCAACCTCGCTCACGGAACCGTCAAGGGCGATTCGATCGCCTGCCCGTTCCACGACTGGCGTTGGGGCGGTAACGGAAAATGTACGGCGATCCCCTACGCACGACGCGTTCCGCCGCTGGCCAAGACGCGGGCGTGGACCACACTCGAGAAGAACGGTCAGCTGTTCGTCTGGCACGATCCCCAGGGGAATCCCCCGCCCGCCGAGGTCACAATTCCCGACATCGAGGGCTTCGGAAGCGATGAGTGGAGCGACTGGAGCTGGAACACGCTCACCATCGAAGGCTCTCATTGCCGCGAGATCGTGGACAACGTCGTGGACATGGCCCACTTCTTCTACGTTCACTACTCGTTCCCCAAGTACTTCAAGAACATCTTCGAAGGTCACGTAGCGAGCCAGTACATGGAATCGGTGGGACGCGAGGACATCATCAGCGGCACCAACTACGGTGATCCCAACGCTGTTCTTCGTTCGGATGCTTCGTATTTCGGTCCGTCGTACATGATCGACTGGATCAAGAGCGAAGCCAACGGGCAGATCATCGAAACTGTATTGATCAACTGCCACTACCCCATCTCGAACAATGCCTTCGTGTTGCAGTACGGCGCGATGGTCAAGAAGCTTCCCGGTATGGACGACGAGTCCACTGCCGCGATGGCCGCGCAGTTCACCGAGGGCGTCGAGATGGGATTCCTTCAGGACGTGGAGATCTGGAAGAACAAGGCCCCGATCGACAACCCGCTGCTCTCCGAGGAGGACGGCCCGGTTTACCAGTTGCGGCGCTGGTACAACCAGTTCTACACCGATGTCGAGAACGTCACGGAAGACATGACGAAGCGCTTCGAATTCGAGATCGACACTACCCGCGCAGTGGAGAGCTGGAAGCGGGAAGTCGCCGAAAACGTTGCCGCACGTGACGCCCAGGCGCTCGAGACAACCTCCTGATTCGCAGTCGAAAACACTGCTGAGACAACCTGACTGAACGCAAGGAACAACATGACGTACGAAGTGCTCGAACAGATCAACGCGATGGCCGACGACATCTTCGCCGAAGGCATCGAGGCCGAGCGGATCGGCCGGGTGGCCGACGACACCGCCAAGAAGATGAAGGCAATCGGTTCCATCCGCATGCTCCAACCCAAGGAACACGGCGGAATGGAGGCGCATCCTCGCGAGTTCGCCGAGACCGTGATGCGCATGGCTTCGCTCAATCCCTCGGCCGGCTGGGTACACGGGATCGTCGGAGTTCACCCGTGGCAGCTCGCGTTCGCGGATCCCAAGGTGCAGCAGGAGATCTGGGGATCGGATCCCGACACCTGGATGGCATCGCCGTACATGCCCGGCGGAATGTGTATCCCCACCGACGGCGGCTACAAGTTCTCCGGCCGCTGGCAGTTCTCTTCCGGCACCGACCATTGCGACTGGGCTTTCCTCGGTGCGATGGCGTGCGACAAGGACGGCAACATGGAGATGCCGCCGCGCATGCTCCATGTGATCATTCCGCGCACCGACTACGAGATCATCGAAGACTCGTGGGATGTCATGGGACTTCGCGGCACCGGCTCCAAGGACCTCGTGGTCAAGGATGCGTACGTCCCCGATTACCGCGTCATGGACTGCGACGAGGTCATCGACGGAACGGCGGTGCGCAAGTACGGGCGCACCGAGACGCTGTACCTGATGCCGTGGTCGAACATGTTCCCCCTCGGTATCACCGCCGCCACGATCGGCATCTGCGAGGGAATGCTCTTCCACGCCAACGAGTACCAGGCCGATCGCATCAACGCACAGGGCACGGCGGTCAAGGACGACCCGTACACCTTGTTCGCCATCGGTCAGGCAACTGCCGACATCCGGGCAGCCCGCGACACCCTGCTGGCCAACGTCGACCGCATGTGGGATCGAGTGGATGCCGGCAAGGAAGTGACCTTCGAGCAGCGCGCCGAGGGACGTCAGACTCAGGTGCAGGCAGCGTGGCGCGCAATCAACGCGATCGATCAGGTCTACCCGCGCTGCGGCGGCAACGCACTGCGGATGGACAAGCCACTTCAGCGATTCTGGCGCGACGCTCACGCGGGACAGCACCATGCAATTCACGTGCCGGGCACCGTATTCCACGCCGCCTCGCTGAGCCGTCTCGGCGCAGATCCGCAGGGTCCGCTGCGGGCGATGATCTGATCAGACTTCGACACAAGAAATCGACAGGAACAGAACACGATGACACACACTGACATCAAGGGACTTGGCTACGTCAAGATCTCGACCAACGACATGGCACGTTGGCGCACTTTCGCTTTCGATGTTCTCGGATTCGCCAAGGGCAGTGGGCCGGACGAGAACGCTCTCTACCTACGACTCGACGAGCGTGCTGCTCGCATCGTCGTCGTCGAGGGTGAGCGCGACGAGATCGTCAACATCGGTTGGGAGGTCGCCGATCACGCCGCACTGCGCCGCGTTCAGGAGTCCCTCGAAAAGAACGGCACCGAGGTGGAGCAGCTTTCGCTCGCCGAAGCGGATGCTCGACGGGTCGAAGAGGTCATCGCCTTCACCGATCCCGGTGGAGCAGCCATCGAGGTCTTCCACGGCGCGATCCTCGACCACAGCCCCGTGGTGACGCCCTTCGGCGCTCGATTCGTCACCGGCGCACAGGGTCTCGGCCACGTCGTGCTCCCGGTGATGGACAGTGCTGCGAGCTTCGACTTCTACACCGAGGTGCTCGGCTTCTACCCGCGCGGCGCCTTCCGCCTGCCGGCCCCGCCCGAATTCGGGCCGCTGCGAATCCGTTTCATGGGCGTCAACGAGCGTCACCACAGCTTGGCCCTGTGCCCGGCACCGCACGGCGGCGCACCCGGCCTGATTCACATCATGGTCGAGGTCGACACCCTCGACGCTGTCGGCCAGGCTCTCGACCGAGTGATGAAGGACGGATTCTCCGTGTCGTCGACCTTGGGTCGCCACACCAACGACAAGATGATCTCCTTCTACGTCCGCGCACCCGGCGGATGGGACATCGAGTTCGGCACCGAGGGCGCGAAGGTGGATCAGGACTCGTACTCCTCCGAGGAGATCACCGCTGACAGCTACTGGGGCCACGACTGGTCGGGAAGCGAACCGCTGGCAGCTATGTAGTACCTGCCGGCGACGATGTAGTACCCGCCGGTAGTAAACCGACGAAGGGGCTTGCGCGAGCATTCGCGCAAGCCCCTTCGTCGTTTCCACCGTGACGCGCCCGAAAACAGACCGGTGATCCACTTCACAAATCCGGAACTCTATGACACTATTTCTAATTGAAATAGCCAGTTCACTGGTTGTGGAGCTCTAAGAGAAGTGAGGTACACGATGACACTGCAGGCTGTGGATGCTTTAGGCGCCGATTCGGCCCCGACAGCAATTCTCGATCGCGTCTCGCTGGTTCTCGACGCCTTCGACGGTCCCGGCAGGTTGACGCTCGCTCAGGTCGTTCGGAGCACGGGCCTGCCACGCTCGTCTGCCCACCGCATGCTCGAACGTCTCGTCTCGATGCGTTGGCTGCGCCGCGACGGCCGCGACTACGAACTCGGTATGCGCCTCGTCGAACTGGGATCGCTCGCGGTTCATCAAGACCGCCTCCACGCTGCAGCCATGCCGCTCCTCCACGAGCTCTACCGCGTCACCGGCTTCGTGGTTCACCTCGGCATCCTCGACGGGCCCGATGTGGTCTACATGGAGAAGATCGGCGGACGCCTCGCTGCCGCGGTGCCGACGCGTGTCGGTGGTCGACGCCGGGCCGAGACCACTGCGATCGGTCAGGCACTGCTTGCATTCGGTTCGCCGAAGTCCTCGGGCTACGCACTGCCCCACCTCGCCAGGATTCGCGAATCAGGGGTGGCATTCGAAACCGGAAACGGCCTACCGGGATTCAGCTGTCTTGCGGCACCGATCGGCCCCATCGGCCGCGCTGTTGCCGCGGTATCCATCTGCGCGCCGTCGAAGGCTCTCCGACTCGACCACGTCAGCGCAGCGCCGGTTCGGATGGCGGCCGCTGCCATTTGGCGTGGCATCGACGGCGGATCGCTGAGCGTCACTCCGACGTTGCAGCGTCGTCACCTGCTGCGCAACATGCCCACCGCAGCCGGGGCCTGACTCAGATATTCGAGCCGTTGCCGGTGAGACCGGCTTGCTCGAGCGCCAACACGTACTCCTCGACGTTCTTCCATCTGCCAGGCGTCGAGGGCAACGGCGATCCCAGTCGGTCGTGCTCGGCGACGTTCGCGAACTCGGCGGACGCACGATCGATGTCTTCGAGTAGTTCGCGAGCAAGTTCGATCTCGGCTCGGAAGTACCGTTCCGACCATCGCAACGTCATGACCGGGAACGACCAGGCCGGCTCGTTCTCGGCATGATCTGCGTGGAGTTTCGCGCGTCGAATCTGCTCTTCGACGTTGGCGATATGGGCTTCGACCAGTGCCTTGAGTCGCTCGGGTTCGTTGAGGTGTCCCATCCACAGACGCAACATCACGCCGTGCTTGAGCACCGGGACTTCCACCGGCGCCTCCCGTGACCACGTCCGGACGGCGTCGGTTCCTGATTGGGTGATCGAGTAGAGGCGCTTGCCCCGCACCCCGGGCTCGGAGACGACCCGGGACTCCACGAATCCGATGCTTTCGAGCTTCTTCAGCTCTGCGTAGACCTGGCTGATGGACGGGCTCCAGTAGAAGAAGCCGACACTCCAGTCGGCCCACTTCTTCAAATCGTTTCCGGTCAGTTCCTCCCCGAACGTCAGCATCCCGAGCACTGCCCAGCTGGTAGCGGGAAGTCCTCGGGACACGTCATCAGGTTCGGACATGCCCGAAGTCTAACAATCACTGGTGATTTGCTGGTTTCGTAGAATCCGAACGGACCGCTGAGCGGGATCAAATTTGCCCGAGACCCCTCCACCTGACACTCGGTCGGTCCGAACCCGTGGCGAGAAGCCATTGCTGCCATTGAGTGGGACTGCCGCTGGATTACGCCCGCGGCGCCACACATCGTTGCTTCTGAAGCTGTTTTCAGAGTTTTGAACAGAGATTTGAACAAGGAGACGACATGACCGTGGAAAACGCCGAGCCGCCAGTTCTGGACGGACGCACACTTCGCAACGTGATGAGCAATTTCTGCACTGGCGTCACCGTCATCACCGCTCACGATGGAGACTCACCCCTCGGCTTCACCTGCCAGTCTCTGGTCTCGGTATCGCTCGATCCCCCGTTGCTTTCGTTCTGCCCGGCGAAGACGTCGACAAGTTGGCCGAAGCTTCGCGAATCCGGAACTCTCTGCATCAATGTTCTCGCCCACGATCAGCAGGACATGTGTTCGGCGTTCGCTCGCGGCGGGACCGACAAGTTCCTCGGCGTCGAGTGGGACGCGGCCGGCAACGGTGCTCCGGCGCTCAGCGGCGCACTCGCTCGCATCGAGGCCACCGTCGAGCAGGAGCACGACGCCGGTGATCACACCATCGTCGTCGCACGAATCACCGATCTGAACGTGCTGCGCCACGATGGTCCGCTTCTGTTCTACCGCGGCGGCTTCGGACGCTTCGACGCCTGAATTTCTTGCGGGCCGTCCCGCTGCGTGGGAGATTGCAACGCCGAATCGAGACGGCACCGATAGCGTCCGAAGTAGTTGTCAGACCCTGAACTTCTCGACTGATCGGACTAACTCGATGACCACTCTCGAACCAGACACCACGGCCGCGATCACGGCGACGGTTACCACCTACCTCGACGCCGTGGCTCGCGGATCGTCAGCGGACATCGCCGCCCTCTACGCCGAGAACGCGACACTCGAAGACCCGGTCGGCAGCGAACCCCGTGTCGGCAAAGCGGCGATCACCGAGTTCTACGGCGCTCTCGAGGGCGGTTCGCAAGAGACGGAGCTTCTCACCTTGCGGGTGAGCGGATCCAGCGCGGCCTTCCACTTCCGCGTCGTCACACCGGTGGGCGATCAGGTCTACGAGGTCGAACCGATCGACGTCATGACTTTCGACGCGGACGCCAAGATCACGAGCATGCGCGCGTTCTGGTCACCGGCCGATCTGATTGCACGCTGATGCGTCAGGTCAGCTGTCGGAACTGCGGAAACCGCGTTCTGGTCGAGAAATACAGCGAAGCGCACACCAGCGTTCAATGGCTCGAAGAGTCGCAAGTGGTGTGCCCGGAACTGGGGCGTGAGAACGGTCGAGCCAACGCTCAGCGGACGTGTGGCGCTCTGCGTCAGACGATCAACGACCTTGCCGACGCCGGTGAGCTGGAGATGAGCCTGCGCAGCTACCCGGTGCCGGGCAAGCTGTCCTGAACGCTTCCGCGTAGGACTTCGGCGAACGTGCGCGCCGATTCCAAGTCGTCGGCGTTCGGCCGCCCCTTCCGGATACCTCCGAACGGCTTGAACGGAAAATACGTATCCCACGCACGGGACGAGAAGGCTGCGACCACATCGAAGCCCTTCTGCTCGAGCAGCTGAACCAGTGGACGCGAGAAGCGATGAATCCCCTTGTCGGGAAAACCACTGGTGGCGAAGACAAAAGCCTTGGATCGCCGTTCTTCGGGGAGTGCCTCGATGAACGAGCGTAGGTCTTCGTGGTACGAGCGTAGGTAGATGCCGGAGCCGAAGCCCACGAGGTCGTAGTCGGCGAGCTGCGCGGCGTCGATGTCACCGGGCTCGACCACGCGAGCATCGAGAACTTCTCCGATGACGTCGGCGATACGCTTCGTATTGCCATGGGAGACAGAGGTACACACGATGATTGCCTTCATCGACTGCCTTCTTTCGTCGCTGTGTGTGGGACGCCATCTACGTTCTCGCGCAGGTAGATCCAGGTGATGAATCCCCCGCAGATTGCAAAAATCACGGCGACAACCGAATATGCGTCGAGCGGAAACCCAGTCCAGATCAAGCCTGCAACAAGGACCATCGCACCAACAGCCAGACCTGCCGATACTTCCTTGGACATACGCATCCCTCCCCTCGTTCATCACTGACAGTTCCAGGATAGAGGTACCAGCGAAGCTACGGACAGCCGTGACGGTGGGGAATGATGCCGGTATGTCAGCACGATTGAAAGGACGCAGGCGCGCGGTCAACGCTTTGCTCGTCGACGTCGAACGATGGGCCGCTGAGCACGATGACGTCAAAGCTGTAGCGCTGGTCGGGTCCTACGCGCGCGGCGCGGAGCGTATGGCGAGTGATCTTGATTTGATGATCCTGGCCGACGACGCGAACGCGCTCGCAAATGAAGACTGGTTCGTGCGGCTCCGCCCCGACGCGCAATTCATCAGAGCCGCAAACTGGGGGCCAGTTCGAGAACGACGCTTCCGCCTACGGTCCGGCCTCCTCGTCGAGCTGAATTTCGCGAGCGAGAGCTGGGCGGACGTTCCGCTCGACGCGGGCACTCGACGTGTTCTCGAAGACGGACACCGAATCCTGTACGACACGGGGCCTCTTCGTGTCGCTGCGAGTGCAGTAGGAATTGATCGATGAGCACTGCGTCGGTCTTCGAAACCTTAGCCGCCGAAATATCCGCGTTGCGCGGCTCGCCTCTCGTCGCGATCGACGGTGTCGATGGGAGCGGCAAGACGACATTCGCGAAAAGCCTTACAGCGCAGCTGAATGCACGCACAGCCATCGTGATTCACGTCGATGACTTTCTGAATCCGCCGGAGATTCGTCATCGTAGAGGTCGGCAATCACCGGAAGGCTTCTGGCTCGACAGCTACGACTACGACGCCCTCGAACGACATGTTCTCGATCCGTTGGGGCGGGGCGGGAGCAGAAGGTACCGACAACGGCGGGACAGCGACGCGTACCTGCATGCAGCCGATGGAGCGATAGTCCTTGTCGAAGGACTCTTCCTGCATCGAGACGAACTCGCCGAACGATGGGACTATTCGATCTTCCTCGATGCGCCCTTCGAGGAGACCGCGCGGCGCATGAACCTTCGCGACGGAACGAACGCGGATCCGGATCATCCTTCGATGAACAGATATGTGGGCGGGCAACGGCTTTACTTCGCCGCTGCAAAACCCTGGACCCGAGCCGACTGCGTCATCGACAACTCCGACTCGGGCATGCCGCGCATCCACTCCTGATATCGCGTCGAGATCGCGAGCGATACTCGTATTCCGCCATCCCTCCCTGCCTGGGAATTCTCCCGAACGGTCGTGAGAAGTCGCGTAGGGTTTCTCAATGACGTCACCAACTGCCTCCCGCATCAGAACTCTGAACTGGATCGCATTCGGGATCGGGATTCTGCTGACTGCCCTCGCAATTTACGATCTCGTTCAAGGCGAGCGTTCAACCAGTGTATGGATCGCCGTTGTGTGTTGGCCGATTGTCGCAACACTCAGTGCGGTCCAGCTATTCAAGTCGAGACCCAACAGCTGAGTACCTGATGTGCACCCACTGATCCTCAGGCGAATGTCCGGAACAGGCCTTCTCTCGCTCACCGGGAAGGCACGTATGAGGCGCCACCATCCGACCATAGCTTTGTGACATGGACAACAACGTCGATGTCATTGTCATCGGATCGGGCGCTGCCGGATCCGCCGCAGCACTCCAAGCACACGCTGACGGCGCGTCGGTGGTGATTCTGGAGAAGAGTGGACGCGATACCGCGGGCGGCAACACTCGACTGTCCGGCAGTGGATGGTTCGTCAACCAGGACCCTGCCGCCGCCCGCACCTTCCTGCGTTCGTTGAACGGAACGTTCACCGTTGCCGACGACGTCATCGACGCCTGGGCAGAGAATACGCAAGGACTGTCCGACTGGCTCCGCAGTCTGGGTGCAACTGTAGCGATGACCGGCGATTTCCATTCCACGGCGGAGTACGGCGAACTCGACGGAAGTTCTTGTTACGCAGGGATGGATACCATCGAAGGGAAGATGGGCAATGAACTTCTCTACCGCTTCCTCGTTTCCGCTCTCGCTGAACGCGGCATCACAACTCTTTTCGACACCGAAGCCACCAGACTCTTGACGGATGAATCCGGATCGGTGACCGGAGTCGAGATCCGTTCGGGTGAACAAACTTCGCAGATCCATGCGCGCCGAGGTGTCATCCTTGCCACCGGAGGTTTCGAAGCAAATCCGGCCATGGTGCGCGATTGCCTACGCCTGGAGAATCCGAAGATCTGGGGCTCACCTTCGGCAACAGGCGACGGCCACCTGATGGCACAGGCAGTGGGCGCGGATCTGTGGCACATGAACAACATGATGACCATTACGGGAATCCCCGGCGACCTCGAAAATCCGACTGGATTCTTCCTCGCACTGTGGAACGCGCACAACTATGTGTTCCTCAGCCGGGAAGGTCGACGCTTCACCGACGAGTCAGCCGAAATGCGGCACGGTCATGTGTTCAGAGAGGGTTCCTACCAACACTTTCCGGTGCAACCGATGAACATTGTGTTCGACGAGACGATGAGGTTGGCCGGGCAGCTGAGCCCCGGTCGCGACGCACTGCCTGTCGGACACATGGTCCTCGACGAAGGATACGAGTGGAGTTCGGACAATCAAGCCGAGATCGACAAGGGTTGGATCGTCAAAGCGGACACGCTTGCCGAACTCGCCGGGAAGCTCGGCTTGGACCCCACCGTCGTGGAAACAAGTGTGCACCGCTACAACGAGGCGTGCGCGGACGGCGTAGACCATTCCTTCGGCCGCAACCCGGAAACTTTGGCCCCGGTGGCAACCGCTCCGTTCTACGCCGTCTCCGGGCCGCCACTGCTGGGATGGAGTAGCGGTGGGCCGCGCCGCGACGGTCATTCCCGCGTCCTCGACACCGCCGGTAGCCCGATTCCGGGGCTGTATGCGGCGGGCGCAGTGAGTTCCACCTACAGCGCGGCGAAGGACGGTGGATTCCATATTGCCGACGCCTTCGCGTTCGGTCGTGTTGCCGGCGCCCATGCTGCCGCGCGTAAAGCTTGATATCGCCGGCCTTTCGACTGACTAGCCACGCACAATTACGTGGCTGGTCAGTTGTGGTCGATCGTCACTCAGATGGACCCTCTGCGCCGGATGAAACCGAGATTCGTAGCGGGACGCTATCGCCTCGGCGGAACCGTAATAGCTCACATCTCGCGGGCGTACCTTCGCACGCCGCAAGGACTCGTCGAAGCTGGCTTCAACCCAGATGCGTAGGTCGAACTGATCTCGCATCAGTCCGCGAAAAAGCAGCACTCCCTCGACGATTACAATGGCGCGATCCGGGACTCGGGGCTTCGATACCACCGATACGTCTGTCTCCGGATCAGTCGAGACGTAGGAAATTTCGGTAACTTCGGCCGACCGCAGCGGCACCATCACACGGCTACTCAGGTTCGAATAGTCGTACGCATCCTCGAGATACCCACGCACCGTGTCAGGATTTTTGTTCCGGATCGCTTTCGCAGTCGAGAACTCGTCGCCACGGATCATGATCACGTCATGGCCCGACGTCGAGATCCCGTCAGCCAACTCGTCTGCGATCGTCGATTTTCCGGATGCCTCGATTCCTGAAATCCCGACGATAGTGCGTCCGAGGCGATCTTCGTGGCAGCGTACGACGTGTTCGACGAGAGAACCCGAATCATCTGCCCCGAAGGTTGTCTGTCGCTTCACACCCGAGCGGCCTTGACCTCGTCGAAGAACGCGACGACGGCGGCTTCGTTCTCCGGCGGAACGGTGAGCGATGCCCGTGGACCCGCTACCGCGATGGAGTCGTCGGCGAGCCGGTTTCCAATGGTGAGCTTCAATCCCGATTTCGACGGTTTCGCCTTCACTGCAATGTGTTCGACATGCCAGCGAGCCACTTCGCTCGTGCTCGCGGCGGTGCGGTCGAAGACCTCCACCGTGCGGTGGTCGAGGACCATGACGATGTTGGTCCCGACGGTGACTTCCAGATAGCGTCGTTCCGCCACGGTGTGCGCCTTTCGGTTAGGTGAAACCGACGCTACACACCGTGGCGGAACCCAGCGCGACAAACCTCAGCTATTCAAAACTTCAGCGGGACGAACTCCCCGCATCCACCGGCAGGGCGACCGACGTGATGTAGCGGGCCTCGTCGGAGGCCAGGAACAGTGCCGCATTCGCTACGTCCACCGGTTCGATCCACGGAATGGCAAGCATGTTCATCGTCATCGCCGCCGCAGCGAATTCCTCGCGCGTCGGGTTCTCGAGATCGGGGCGGAACTTGCCGCGCACCAACGGGTTCTGAATCATCGGGGTGTCGACGTTGGTGGGATGGACAGTGTTGACCCGCACGTTGTACGGAGCCAATTCCTTTGCCAGCGAACGCATCAGACCAACGACTCCATGCTTGGCTGCGGTGTAGTGCGCAACTCCGACCAGCCCCCGCAATCCGGCGATGGAGCTGGTGAGTGTCATCGATCCCCCACCTCGCGCGATCAAGTGCGGCGCCGCAACCGTCGTGGTGTGCCACACCCCGGTCAGGTTCACGTCCAACATGGTCTGCCACATCGTTTCCGACATCGTCAGAGCCCCGTCGGAGGACGTGATACCAGCTGTAGCGCACACGATGTCGAGTCCACCGAGCGCTTCGACCCCCGAGTCCACCGCGCTGCGTAGCGCCTCGAGATCCCGAACGTCCACTACCGCAGATTCGACCTTTCGCCCCAGTGCCTCGATCTGGGCTACCGTCTCGGCGAGATCGGATTCCGACGCGGGCGGGGTGACTGTCGTTTCCACCGACGCGCACACGTCGATCGCGATGATGTCCGCACCTTCTTCGGCGAATCGCACGGCCTGAGCCCGGCCGATTCCTCGTGCCGCACCCGTGATCAGCGCGACCTTGCCTTCCAATCGAGAAGTCATCAATTCACACTTTCTGGGTCAGGCCAGCGTCGACCACCAACTGACAGCCGGTCATGAAGCGGGACTCCGCGGATGCGAGAAACAGGACGGCATTGCTGACATCCACCGGATCGACCCAGGGAACAGGTAACAGGTTGCGTGCGCTCAGTACTGCAGCGGCGTCTGCTTCCGTGGGATTCTCGATGTCCGGGCACAGGTTCGCGAACACTCGCTCGTTGATGATCATCGGGGTACGTACCGAACCCGGATGCACGGAGTTGACGCGAATACCCTCCGCGCCCAACTCGTTGGCCAGCGTTCTGGCCAGGCCCACCACGGCGTGCTTGGCGGCGCTGTAATGACTCGCTCCGGCAATACCTTTGATTCCCGCTGTCGAGCTGACCAGAACGACCGATCCACCGTCGCCGAAGTGCGGAACACAGGCCTTGACGGTGTGCCACGCCCCGGTCAGATTGACGTCGAGCGAGCGGTTCCACACCGCAGGATCGACGGTCCACGACGGTCCCGGCGTGTCGTACACGCCCGCATTCGCGACGACGACGTCCAACCCGCCGAGCTCGGCGACACAATCGGCGACTACCGCGGCGAGATCTTCGAAGTCACGAATGTCCGCGACGCCGGTGACCGCCACGCCTCCACGCTCGCGTACCGCCTGGGCGGTCTCCTCCAGCTCGGACTTTGCCTGCACGACATCCAACGCGATCACGGACGCGCCTTCGTCGGCGAGACGCTCGCAGTGTGAGCGGCCCATCCCGCCGGCCGCACCTGTCACGAGTACACGAAGACCCTCGAGGCGACTCATGCGTGCACCGCACTGTTCAGTTCGAAGCCTCGGTATCCCGCGGCTGCCACGTCTGCACAGATGTCGGAGTAGACACCGAATCCTCCGATGAATGGCATGAATATCCTCGGCTTTCCCGGAATGTTGGCTCCCATGTACCAGGAGTTCGCGGATGGAAACAGCGTCGCCGACGCCCGGCGTGAGCATTCGTCGAGCCAGTTGTCCACGGCTTCGGCACTCGGTTCGATGGTGTCGATGCCCGCCGAATCGAGGTGGTTGATCGCGCCCGCGATCCAGTCCACGTGCTGCTCGGCAGCGAGAATCATGTTGGACAGCACACTCGGGCTACCCGGCCCGGTGACGATGAACAGGTTGGGGAACCCGTGTACTCCGAGGCCTAGATACGTCCTTGGACCCGCAGTCCAGTTCTCGCGCAACGTCTCGCCATTGCGGCCGCGGATCTCGATGCGATCGAGCGCTCCCGTCATCGCGTCGAACCCGGTGGCAAACACCAGCGCATCCAGTTCGTAGTGCGCATCGGCCGTCTTGATTCCAGTCTCGTCGATCGCCTCGATCGGTGCGGACTTGAGATTCACCAGGCTGACGTTGTCACGGTTGTAGCTCTGGTAGTAGTTCGTATCCGTGACTATCCGCTTGGTTCCGATGGGGTGGTCGTTCGGAATGAGCAGGTCGGCGATCGCCTGATCCTGGACTTCCGAGCGGATCTTGCGTTCGGCAAACGCTGCCGCTGTCCCGTTGGCCTCGATGTTGCTCGTCTGGTCTGCGAAGGTCTTGGCGAACAGGACACCGCCGAGCTTCCACCGCTCCTCGTATGCCGCGTTTCTCTCGGCCTCCGAGACCTCGAGGGCGCTGCGAGGATCCGAAACGAACGGCGATCCGCCGCCACTGCGCTTGGACAGCGCTCGACGCTTTGCGTAGCCGGCCTTGATCTCGGCGCGGCGCTTGTCATCGAGAGGCGTGTTTCCTGCCGGCACACTGTAATTCGCGGACCGCTGGAACACGTAGAGATGATCGGCCTGCTCGGCGATCAGCGGAATGGACTGGATGCCCGAAGATCCGGTACCGATCACGCCGACTCGTTTGCCGGTGAAGTCGACGCCCTCGTGCGGCCAGAAACCGGTGTGGAACACATCGCCACCGAAGGTCTCACGGCCCGCAATGTTCGGAACGTTTGCGGTCGAGAGGCTGCCCGTGGCGCACACGACGAAGCGTGAGGTGACGTCGTGACCGCCGTCGGTCTGTACTCGCCACGTGGCAGTACCCTCGTCGAACTGTGCGCTCAGAACGCGTGTGTCGAAGGTGAAGCCAGTGCGTAGGTCGAAGCGATCAGCCACGTGATCGAGGTACGAGAGGATCTCCGGTTGCGCGGCGTACTTCTCGCTCCAGTCCCAATCCTGTTGCAGCTCTTCGGAGAACGAGTAGGAGTAGTCGAAACTCTCGACGTCACAGCGTGCGCCGGGGTAGCGGTTGAAATACCACGTGCCGCCCACTCCGGAGCCCGCCTCGAAGCCGTGGACACGCAGCCCCTGCTCGCGAAGTCGGTGCATGGCGTACATGCCAGCGACGCCGGCGCCGATGACTACGACGTCGAGTGGTGCGGTGGAGAAGTCAGGATCGGTCATGGTGGTCACGCTACGAGTGGACTGGTTGGTAGAGGAACGGGTTCTCCCGCTGGGTGGGCGGAGCCTCCACCCCATGACACTGGGTGGGCTACGGCAGTGGAGAGCGTTGGTGTCCACCGATCGGGGGACACCGATGTCATCCAGCACTCGGACCCGTAGGTGGACAGACCCGAAGGGATTTCGGGGCCATAGTTGTCTCATCACCGAAACACACGGTCACCGAGACCGACAAATCGAGGAGAAACATCATGGCTACCAACACAATTCGACCCGAAGCAATTTCCTTCTCCGGCCTCAGCATGGCAGCTCTGGTCGCCCGCGCCGCCGGGGCGAACGCTGTGAAGTCGATAACCGACACTTCCGTCACGACGGCGATGATCAGCAATTCGGGCTTCGGGGCCCTGTATCTGGTCGACGCATCCAATCCGAACGGTGACTGGATCGTCCCGCCGGCCGACTACATCCTGCCGAACATGAACGTCAACGTGGTCGCCACGAGCAAGAATCAGAACGACTTTCCCGTCGTGCTGACGTACCGCTCCGACGACGGTGGAGTGTTTGTCTTCAGCGCCACCAACTCGAAGACCAGGGCAGATGCCGGCGGAACGTACGCCCCCGACGGCCACGACGTCACGGTGACGATGACCTCGGGTTACCCGGCCATGAACGTCACGTACGTACTGCGGTGACTCCCGTTCACTCCAACAGACCCTGCCGCATCGCGGCGGCGACGGCGGCGCCTCGATCGTTGACTCCGAGTTTCTCGTAGAGGCGCTGCACGTGGGTTTTGACGGTCGAAGGCGCAAGAAAGAGCTGGGAGGCGATGGTGGGGATACTGGCGCCCTGTGCGATCAATCCGAGAACTTCACGCTCACGGGCGCTGAGAGTCGGGCCGGACGGCTCGCTACGGCGACGCACCTCCCCCACCAGTCCGGCAGCGATGCTGGGCGGCAACACATCTCGGCCCGCGGCGCAGTCGAGCACGGCGCTCACGATCTCGGCCCGGGTGGATTCCTTCGGCAGGAATCCGGCAGCACCCGCCTGCAGAGCCTGATACACGACGGACGATTCGTCGTGAGCACTGAGCAGGAGCACCCTGGTCGGCAACTCGTCTCGAACCACTGCTGCTGCCACCTGGGTCCCGTCCAGGTGCGGCATCCGGAAATCGATCAGCGCCACCTTCGGGCGTAATTCCCGAATCATTGCGAGCGCAGCTGCGCCGTCGTCGGCCTCGCCCAGAACGTCGATGCGGTCACTGCCGGTCAGGGCCCGAACCACGCCCTCACGAAACAACGGGTGATCGTCGCCGACCACCACGGAAACCTTGCCGACCACCGGCTTCGTGCCTTCTCGCATTGCTCACTTTCTCACGCCCGTACCAGCAATGCGAGCACTTGCGCCTCCCCCGATCGGGGGACACGCGATTCAACCCCGCCACGGCCCCGTCGGCGGACATACAGCAGCCCTGATTCGCGACAAGATTGATTCATCGCCGAGAACGGCAACCACACACCAGCCCAGGAGCAGACATCATGCGTACCAACACCACTCGCTTCGTAGCAGTCACCGCGATCGCCCTCGCTCTCGGCGGAACCGCACTGGGAACCGCGGCGGTCGCCAACGCCGGCACCATGCCGACGGACGGCCCGACGGTTGCCATGACCATCACCAACAACACCGACAACCCGATGCTGCTGGACAGCGCGTCCAACCCCTACGGACAGTGGATCAACGGCCCCCGCTCCTACCTGGCTCCGCACACGACCGAAATCGTCACCGCCTACAGCAGCGATCCCCGCGGCATCGGTGTCGACGTCACCTACAACGTGGCCGACGGAGTCCAGA
This sequence comes from Rhodococcus sp. P4_E4, assembly GCF_056401575.1. Lineage (NCBI taxonomy): Bacteria > Bacillati > Actinomycetota > Actinomycetes > Mycobacteriales > Nocardiaceae > Rhodococcus > Rhodococcus sp. P4_E4. Next base: position 59,712 of record NZ_JBFUJB010000017.1, read on the forward strand.
CCGTCATGGCAGCCAACAACTACGCCGGCAACCCCACCCTCGACGGGACCCGCATCATCGGTGACCCGACGCACGTCATCCTCACCGACTACATGGCCACCGGCTACCCCACGATGAACGCCTCCTACGACGTCTTCACGCAGAACTGAACCGAGCGTTGAAGCAACCACGAACTTGATCCGCTACGGCCCACGACCCGGTATCCGCATGGATGTCGGGACGTGGTGTGCGCTGACCAGCTCAGACGCGTTCGACCAACACGCAGCGGGCACCACTGAAGATCGTAGGCATGCACTTGTTGCAGTGGATGCACAGTGATTGGGTATCGGATTCGGCTGCGATCCGATTGATCAGATCCGGTTCTCTGAGCAGTGCCCGTGCCATGGCGACGAACTCGAACCCTTCCGCCATTGCGGTATCCATGCCCGCTTTGTCCGTGACACCGCCGAGCAGCACGAGCGGCAGCTTCACCGCAGCACGGATCTGGCGAGCCTCTTCCAGCATGAACAGCGGCTTGTACGGATAGGCATGCAACATGCTCTTGCCCACCAACTGCACACCGAGTCGAACAGGCTGGGGCATCGCGGCGGCAAACTCGCGGATCGGCGCATCGCCCTTGAACAGGTACATCGGGTTGAGCAGTGAGCTACCCATCGTCAACTCGAGCGCATCGACACTTCCGGATGCCTCGAGCCACTGCGCCACCTGGATTGCTTCGTCCACCCAGAATCCGCCTGGCACACCGTCGTCCATGTTCAGCTTGGCCAAGATCGCGATCTTGTCGCCGACTGCATCGCGCACACTGCGCGCAGTTTCGAGTACGACGCGAGCCCGATTCTCGAGCGATCCGCCGTAAGAATCCTTACGACGGTTCAATTTCGGACTCAGGAACGAGCTCGCGAAATAGTTGTGGCCGAAGTGGATCTCGACGGCGTCGAATCCTGCCTCGACGGCAAGTCGCGCAGCGCTCCCGTGCGCCGCCGCAATTCTGGTGATGTCCGCTGTGGTGGCAGTGCGAATCATCCTCATGCTCAACGGATTGAACGAACTCGACGGTGCCAGCGCAGGCAGTCCGGTCGACTTCTGATTCGCGACGGGGCCGGCGTGCCCGAGCTGCGCCGATGCTGCTGCCCCTTCGGCGTGAATGGCATCGGTGAGTCGTCGCAGTCCGGGGAGGGCATCGGGCCGCATCCACAGCTGGCCGTATTCGGTGCGCCCTTCCGGTGCGACGGCGCAATACGCGACGGTGGACATCCCGACTCCGCCGGCTGCCGGGCGGCGATGGAACTCGATCAGCTCGTCGGTGACCAGGGCGTCGGGAGTTTTGCCTTCGAATGTCGCGGACTTGATGATTCGATTTCGCAAGGTCACCGGGCCCAGCTTTGCCGGGGCGAGCACGTCGGGAGCAGTCATCAAGTTTGCCTCTCGCAGGGGTTGTTTGCTGGACGGTAGATCGATGGTCCAGAGCTGGCCAGCCCCCGTGCCACGGAGCGGGAAAACAACTTCAGCCCGGCCTACGTGGCCGGGCTGAAGTGACATCGCTGCAGATCAGATGCGTCCGAAGTACGCGTCCTTGAGCACTGCCAGGTCGTCGATGTCCTTGGCGTCGGCGTCGAGGACCACCTTGCCGATGTCGAGGACCGTCACGTGATCGGCGACGCTCATCGCGGCCTCCACTGCCTGCTCCACCAGCAGAACAGCCAGGCCGGTTTCCTTGAGCTGCTGGACGCGGTCCATCACCTCACCGACGATCACCGGAGCCAGCCCGCCCGACGGTTCGTCGAGAAGGAGCAACCGCGGCTGCGCCATCAGCGCTGCGCCGATCGCGAGCATCTGCTGCTGACCGCCCGACATGGAACCGGCGGGAAGCGCACGCTTCTCCCCCAGGATCGGGAACATCTCGTACATGGACTCGACGGATTCCATCAGCTCGCCGCGCTTTGCCTTGCGGGTGTACCCGCCCAGCAGAAGGTTCTGCTCGACGGTCTGCTTGTGAAAGACCCGCTTACCCTCCTGCACGTACGCCATACCCTGCCGCACCCGCTTGTGGGCGGGAACTCCGGTGATGTCGGCACCGTCCATTTCGACGGTTCCAGAGGCCACCTTGTTGAGGCCGGACAGAGCACGGAGCGTGCTCGTCTTGCCTGCACCGTTGCGTCCGAGCAGGGCTGTCACCTGACCGGGATAGACGTCGAACGAGACATCCCAGACGACGCGCAGATCGCCGTACCCGGTCTGCAGGTTACGGACCTTCAGAATCGGTTCCATCACTTCACCTCGCTGGTCTGATGGTCTACCGCGCCGATTTCTTCGAGCAGCGCATCCTCATCACCGGACTTGACTCCGAGGTATTCGCTCAATACGCGCGGGTGATGTTCGATCGTCGCCGCATCGCCGGTGGCGATCACCTGCCCCTGCGCCAGTACCACGATCTCGTCGGCCAGCGAGAGCACGAGGCGGAAGTTGTGCTCCACCAACACCACTGTGGCCCCGGCATCTCGCAGTACCCGGATCAGGTCTGCCAGGCGTTCGAGTTCGTCCTCGTCGAGTCCGGACGCAACCTCGTCGAAGAGTACGACCCTCGGCTCGGCGATGACGGCGCGAGCAACTTCGAGCATGCGACGCATCCCCAGGGGCAGCGACGTCGCGATCTCGTTGCGCAGGTGCGACATCCCCACGAGCTCGAGAACACGCTCGGCCTCGACGATGTCGGCCTTCGCGATCCTGCGGAAGCTGGGCAGGCGAAGCACAGCCGACGCCATCGACGCGCGGTGCACCGAATACCGTCCGGATGCAACAGCTTCCAGAACCGTGATGTTCTCCGGAATCGTCGGAGTTTGGAACGTCCGCGCCACACCCACGCGCGCCACCTTGTGCGGCGACGACTGCGAGACCACCGTGTCGCCGATTGTGATCACGCCGGCGTCCGCGGTGTAGAACCCGCAGATCATGTTGAGCATGGTCGTCTTACCCGAACCGTTTGGCCCGATCAACGCGGTGACCTTACCGGCCTCTGCGGTCAGGGTTGCCGCATTGAGCGCCTGGTTGCCACCGAATGCCTTGGACACTCCGTCGACCACCAACCGTGCGCCGTTGATCGGCGCCAGCTCCGGTGTTCCGCCGCTGTTTTCCTTTGCGGTGACTACGCCCAGGCCGGCCCTGCGATCGAGTTTCGAGACGATCGCTCGCCCGACCTTGGTCAGACCACCCGAGAGCAGCACACCGCCGATGATCAGGAAGCCCCCGTAGAAGATCAGCGAGTATTCCTGAAATGCCGTCGACTGGTTGGGGCCGAGCTGCATGATCGCGGCACCGACTACGGCGCCGTACACACTTGCCGCCCCGCCCAGAATGGATGCCGCCAGAACCGCTGTGGCAAAGGTGAACCCGAAGGCTTCCGGCGAGATGAACAGGTCGGTATTGGCGAACAACGCACCCGCCAGACCGGCCGGGAACGCACCGATCGCATAGCCGAGCAGTTTCATCCGGAACACCGACACACCCTGCGACGACGCCAGCACCGGCGACTGCTTGAGCGTGCGGAACGCGATGCCGTGACGCGAGACCACCAGGTTGCGCATCACCGCGAACCAGAGGACGGTCACCACGACAACCACCATGTAGTACTGCTGGGTGTCGAGTTCGGAGCCGAAGAGCGTCGGCGGCTCCATACCGGTGAGGCCGTTTCGGCCGCCGGTCTTGCCGCCGAAGATCGCCAGTACGTCCGGCACGAGCAGCACCAGGAAGAACGACGTCATCGCCAGGGACCAGTTGCCCAGTCGCAGACCGGGAACGCCAGTCAAGATGCCGACGCCCAATGCCACGGCACCGGCCGCAGCGAGCTGGACCAGGATGTCGGTGTGACCGGCCTGGGACATCAGACCCGCGGTGTATGCACCCGCCGCGTACATCGCGGCCTGGCCGAGCGCCAGTTCACCGGCAAAGCCGAGGCTCAGGTTCAGGCCGCTGACCACAAGTGCCAGGATGCAGGCCAATTGAATCTGCCGTGATGTCGACAGGTCGAGCCCCATCACGGGCAGCAGCAAGATCACTACCGCCAGGACCAGCGGGATGATCCAACTCGGAAGGGAACGGAAAGTCCGCCACGCGCTTACCATTTCACACCACCCGTTCTCGGACGTTGCCGAACAAGCCGGCAGGTTTGACCATCAAGATGATGATCAGCACCGTGAAGACGGCGATATTGCTGTACTGACTTCCCGCCCACAGGGCGGTGAACGATTCCACCAGGCCGACGGTCAGGCCGCCGATCAAAGCGCCTGGCAGAGAGCCGAACCCGCCGATCGCCAACGCCACGAATCCCTTGAGGGCCAGCGCGGCACCCAACGTCGCAACTGCAAACGTCTTGGGGCCGACAAGGAGTCCGAGGACACCGGCCAATGCACCCGAGAAGGCAAACGCACCCAGCGCCAACCGTCGTACATTGACTCCTCGCAGCATCGCCGCTTCACGATCCTCGGAGATGCCGATCAGAGCCAGACCCGTCATGGTCTTCTTCGAGACGTAACTCAACCCGATGACCAGTGCAATAGCCGCAACAAGCAGAGCGATCTCCACCGGGTAGGTACGGCCGCCGAGTAGGGTGATCGGTTCGTTCGATCCGAAGAACGGAACCGTGAGAGGTTCACTACCCCAAATCAATTGAGTTGCACCATTGAGCAGCGTGGCAACGCCAAGCGTGGTGACCAGCTGGTTCTGGTGATCGGCCACCGGTCTGATCGCGACGATCTCCTCGACCGAGGCGAGGAGCATCACGGTCACGGTTGCCATGACGGCCACCACGAGAACGGGAAGTTTCAGGGTCACGAGACCCGTGTAGGCGACGAAAGTGCCCACCATCATCAGCTGAGCTTGAGCGAAGTTGAACGTGTTGGAGGAAACGAAAACGATGTTGTACCCGATGGCAACCAGCACGTAGACCGCGCCGAGCGCCAATCCGGACCACAGAATGGTCATGACGCAGCCGGGTTTCCGAACTGACCGTTGAGGATCTTCGTCGGGCTGATGAACTTCAGCTCACTGGTATCCGGGTTCGGGCCGTGGTTGTCAGAGCTGAAGTTGTAGCGCGAGAGGAATGCGGTCTTGGCATTCTCCTGAACCTCTGCGGTTTCCAGTGCTTCGGCGAGTTTCTTCGGATCGGTCGAACTGCCGACCTTCTCCGCTGCTGCCGCGACGAGGGGGAATGCGTCGTAGTTGTCCGCGAGGATCAGCGTCGACGGGATCGAGCCCAGCGACGCCATCGTGTCCACCATCGTGTTGACGAGCGCGTTGTTCGGATCGAACACCGTGCTGGTGAACACCTGCGTCACCAGGTTCTTCACCTGCGGGGTGCCGAGCACACCGGCGGGCGGATCATTGGCGATGAGGTTAGTGGCAGAGACCGACGTGTTGCCGATCAACGGCACGTCCCAGCCGAGTCGCTCCAGGCTCTGCAACACGTATCCGAGCGGGGCGCCGTACGCGTCCAACGCGATTGCCGTTGCACCGGCATTCTTGAGGGACTGCAACTGCGCCGTCATGTCCAGAGCAGCGGCGTCGTATTCTTCGTTGCCGGCAGCCTTCAGACCGACCTTCTCGAGCGCACCGGTCATCTCCTCGCCGAAGAGTTCACCGTAAGCGGTACTACCGTGCAGGACTCCGACGCTGCTGTAGCCCTTGGTCTTTGCATACTCGGAGATGCCGCGAGCGGTGTCGGTCGCGCCCGGAGCCAGGTCGAAGTTCAGCGGGAACTTCGAGGGGTCCGTGGAATCGGGAGAAGGCGCCATGCTCAGCGAGAGGATGTTGTTCTGCTTGAGGATCGGGAGAACCGCAGCCGCGATCGACGAAGGACCCGAGTTGAGGTAGAGGTCAGGCTTGTTCCCCGAGTTGATGGCTTCGCGCAGCTTGGTGACAGCGATGGTTGCATCACCCGCGTCATCGACAGTGGTGAGCTCGATCTGACGGCCGCCGATGCCCCCGGCCTCGTTCTGGACCTGAACGCCGGCCTTCGTGGCCAGCAGGGAAGTCTGCGAGTTCGCCGCGAGAACACCCTGCGCACTGATCCCGCCGGTCAGCAGGACGCGGTACGGCGAATCCGCGCCACCTTCGGACTCCGAAGAACCACTACACCCCGCGAGAGCCAGAGCCGTCACGGCAACTGCCGCAACAAGAATGGGCCGACGATTCATGTCTGCACTCCTAGAACACATGTATGCACCGAACGTCAGGCGAATACCTGACGAAAGAAGGATCGGCCGGTGGGAACGCCTGATTTCGAGCACCAGCCAACCAAGCACCCGCTTGATGATCTAGCAAGCAGTTGCTTGGGTTGGAGCATAGAATGTGATCTGGATAACGTCAAACGCACAAAAGAGGAGTCATGGAAGCGGACGCTATGCATATTCGGGCGGCCTCGACAGACCGATTCCCGCTGGGTGGAAACGCCAAAACGGCCCCACGCCCTGCGGGATTCGATGAGGTGAATCCGAGCAGGGCGTGGAGCCGTTTGCGTAAAGGTCTGAACTATCGCTGGTTTCGTGGCTTCCAAACCACCAACGCGTTGTTACGTGGAATCGGAACGAGGTCCCGGCGATAGCCCGCATGGACTTTCGCGATTTCCTCGGCCAGTTCGCGGACGCGATGCTGCAGAGCCTCGACCTGGTTGGTCAGTTCGATGATCCGTTTGATTCCGGCGAGGTTGACGCCCTCGTCCTGCGAAAGCCGTTGTACTTCACGCAGAAGCGCAACATCACGCGGGGAGTAGCGTCGTCCGCCACCAGTGGTTCGGTGAGGGGTGACCAAACCGAGTCGATCGTAGTTACGCAAGGTCTGCGCATGCATTCCGGCCAACTCGGCTGCCACCGAGATCACGAAGATCTGGGCGTCAGGATCGACCGTCGCATCCCATTGATTCTGCGGTCGTTCGGTCATCATGCACCGGCCCACCCGGCCCGTGGATCGAACCCGCTCGCCTTCTCGGCTTCGAGATAGGTCTTCAGCGCTTCGATCGCCGGGTCGTCCAACTTCTGCGGGACGGATACCTTGACGGTGACCAGAAGGTCGCCTGCCCCCTCGGGACGCTTGGGGATGCCGCGTCCGCGAACTCGCAGAATGCGTCCGTCCACCGTTCCGGCCGGAACCTTCACTCCGACACGGCCGTCCAGGGTCGGCACGGACAGTGTCGTCCCGAGCACCAGTTCGCCGTAGCTCACCGGAACCGTCAGCGTCAGATCGTCGCCGTTACGGCCGAAGACATTGTCCGGCTTGACGCGGATGTTGACGAACAGGTCACCCGCCGGAGCTCCGCGGAGACCCGCTTCGCCCTTGCCCTTGAGTCTGATTTTCTGACCGTCGCTCACGCCTGCCGGCACGCGAACCGTGATGGTCCGTGTCCGGTTGGTGACGCCGCTACCGTGGCAGTCCTCGCAAGGCGAGTCGATGATCGAGCCGGTTCCCCGGCAGTCGTCACACGGCTCACTGAATCCGAATGCGCCCTGGTTGCGGCTGACCACGCCGGTTCCGTTGCAATGCGGGCACACTCGCGGGCTGGTACCCGGCTTTGCGCCGCTGCCGTGACACGTGGTGCACGACGTCGGGCTGGTCAGACGAAGTGGGACGGTGACACCGAGCGCCGCTTCGCGGAAGGCGAGCGTCGTCTCGGTCTCGAGGTCCTTGCCTCGACGCGGGCGGTTGGGCGCAGCTGTGCGCTGGCCCGCTCCCCCACGATTGAACAATCCGCCGAAGATGTCTCCGAGACCCGAGTCCTGCCCGCCGGCACCGCCGCCGAACAGGTCGTTGATGTCGAAACCACCAGCGCCGGGGTTGAATCCACCGCCACCTTGCGCACGGGGACCGAAGCCTCCGCTGGCAAAGAGGCGCCTGGCCTCGTCGTACTCCTTGCGCTTGTCCGGATCAGACAGAACGGCATGAGCTTCACTGACGGACTTGAAACGCTCTTCGGCCTTCGCATCGTCAGGGTTGGCGTCGGGATGAAGATCCCGGGCCAGCTTGCGATACGCCTTCTTGATTTCGTCGGCCGTCGCGGTGGACGAGACGCCCAGCTCCTTGTAGAAGTCCTTCTCGATCCACTCCCGTTGACTCACTGGGCGTCTCCTCCTCTCACTCTTACTTCGCTTCTTGTTCTGAACCGTCTGCAGGCTTGTCGCCTACCCGGTCCGTCACGGCCACCATTGCGGTCCGAAGGACCCGGTCGCCGAGCTTGTAACCCTTGCGCATGACCGTCCCGAGTACGGGGTCGTGGCCTTCGCCTTCATGCTGCACCGCTTCGTGGAGTGCGGGATCGAAATCGTCGCCCTCGTTACCGAAGTCGGTCAAACCCAGACCCGTCAGGGTCGTGTTGAGCTTGTCCGCGAGTGCACGCAGTGGACCTGATTCGAGGTCACCGTGTGCCCGAGCGCGATCCAGGTCGTCGAGGATTCCGATGAGTTCGGTGATGACCGAAGCGCGCGCGGTTTCCTTGATGACCTGCTTGTCACGCTCGACGCGACGACGGTAGTTGGTGAACTCCGCCTGAAGTCGCTGCAGATCCGCAGTTCGTTCGGCGAGCTGATCGGTGGCGGATGCTTCCTCCACGATCGACTCTGCTTCCTGAACTACCCCTGTGTCTTCCGAGTCGAGCGGCGGCAGGGATTCCCCCGCCGCCTCTCCCTGTGCACCGGTCTCGGGGTCGACCGGGTTGTTCTCGGAGTTGTCCGAGGTCACTTCTTGTCCGAGTCGGTGGGCTCGTCGACAACCTCGGCGTCGACGACGTCGTCGTCATTGCCTGCGCCGTCGGTGTTTCCGGCCTCGTTTGCAGCGGAAGCCTCGTAGATGGCCTGGCCCAGAGCCTGCGACTCGGTGCCCAGCTTCTCCACTGCGGTCTTCACTGCAGCGATGTCGGTGCCTGCCAGGGCGTCGTTGACGTCCTTGACCGCTGCCTCGACCTTGGTCAGGATCTCCTCGGAGACCTTGCCCGCGTTCTCACCTTCACGCTGCTCCTTGACGAACTTCTCCGTCTGGTGGACCAGCGACTCGGCCTGGTTGCGGACCTCTGCCTCTTCGCGACGTGCCTTGTCTTCCTCGGCGTGAGCCTCGGCGTCCTTGACCATGCGCTCGATCTCTTCCTTGGACAGACCGGAGCCGTCCTGGATCTTGATCGTGTTTTCCTTGCCGGTGCCCTTGTCCTTCGCCGTCACGTGCACGATGCCGTTGGCGTCGATGTCGAAGGTGACCTCGATCTGCGGAACGCCACGCGGGGCGGGCGGCAGATCGGTGAGCTCGAAGGAGCCGAGCAGCTTGTTGTGCGAAGCGATTTCGCGCTCACCCTGGAAGACCTGGATCTGCACCGAAGGCTGATTGTCGTCAGCGGTGGTGAAGGTCTCGGAACGCTTCGTGGGGATGGTGGTGTTGCGCTCGATGAGCTTGGTCATCACGCCACCCTTGGTTTCGATACCGAGGGAAAGCGGCGTGACGTCGAGGAGCAGAACGTCCTTGACCTCGCCCTTGAGCACGCCGGCTTGGAGTGCGGCGCCGACTGCGACGACCTCGTCCGGGTTGACACCCTTGTTGGGCTCACGGCCACCGGTCAGTTCACGAACCAGATCGGAGACTGCCGGCATACGGGTGGAGCCACCGACGAGCACGACATGGTCGATGTCCTTGACGGCGATTCCGCTGTCCTTGATCACTGCCTGGAACGGCGCACGGGTGCGATCGAGCAGGTCCGAGGTGATCTTCTGGAACTCGCTGCGGGAGAGCTGCTCGTCCAGGAAGAGCGGGTTCTTGTCCGCGTCGACCGTGATGTACGGGAGGTTGATGGAGGTGCTCTGCGAGCTGGAGAGCTCGATCTTCGCCTTCTCCGCAGCCTCACGCAGACGCTGCAGGGCCATCTTGTCCTTGGTCAGATCGATGCCGTTCTGAGCCTTGAACTTGTCGACCAGCCAAGCGACGACGCGCTCGTCCCAGTCGTCGCCACCGAGGTGGTTGTCACCGGAGGTTGCGCGAACCTCGACGACGCCGTCGCCGATTTCGAGCAGGGAGACGTCGAAGGTGCCGCCACCGAGGTCGAAGACCAGAATGGTCTGCTCGGTGTCACCCTTGTCCAGTCCGTATGCCAGTGCAGCCGCGGTGGGCTCGTTGACGATACGAAGGACGTTGAGGCCGGCGATCTGGCCGGCTTCCTTGGTTGCCTGACGCTGTGCGTCCTCGAAGTATGCGGGGACGGTGATGACGGCGTCGGTGATGTCTTCGCCGAGGTAAGCCTCCGCGTCACGCTTGAGCTTCATGAGCGTGCGGGCGCTGATTTCCTGCGGCGTGTACTTCTTGCCGTCGATTTCCACGTTCCAGTCAGTGCCGATGTGGCGCTTGACGGAGCGGAGGGTGCGGTCGACGTTCGTGACTGCCTGGTTCTTCGCGGGCTGACCGACGAGAACCTCGCCGTTCTTGGCAAATGCGACCACCGAGGGGGTGGTACGTGAGCCTTCGGCGTTGGCGACCACTACGGGCTCGCCGCCCTCCAGCACTGCAACTACCGAGTTGGTCGTACCGAGATCGATACCGACTGCACGAGCCATAGTGTTCCTACCTTTCGTTCTGCGGTTCTCTGCCCGAGTGGTTGATCTCGAACATGACCGCGAGTTTTTCGCTTGGTGAGCGTCCTCCGCTCAAGTTTGCCTCCGACCGTGGCCGGGAGTCAACTTGAAGTTGAGCCGAGGGCGCTCAAGCTTGTCGAAATGGTCAACTACAGCCCACGTAGATTTGTTCCCGCCTTCCCCGAAAAGCCGAAAAAGTGCGCCACATCACTTCCGAATCTCTCCGAATGGCTACGATCGGCCGGTGACCGATCCCGACAATTCTCCCGTTCGACCTGCTCGACCGGCGCCGGCGCGCCCCGCACCCGAGCGACCCGACGTCTCGGTTCGGCCGCTCCGACCTGCAGCGAACGACGAGATGCCCAAGGCCGTGACCTTGTCCACCTCTGCCTGGATCGGCTCGTTCGTCGTCCTGGCCGGTATCGCCGGAGTGGTAGTCACCAGCCTCGACGACGTCCGGTCAGCCCTCGAAGAATCGACTGCGCGCGACAATCCCGGATACTCGTCCACCGACATCTCCGATGCCGTGACGGTCGTCCTGGCCGGCAGTGGCGGCGGCGCTCTCGTCCTGATCCTGCTCGCACTCATGAGCCTTCAACTCCTCCGTGCCCGCAAGAACGCCGGGCGGGTGATGACGGCGATCGTCGGAGCCCTCAGCATCGCGGCCGGGCTCGGCTTCATGTCTCTGGTCGACGGCGCTGCGGATATCGGCGCCGGAGTTCTGAGATGGGGTCCGATTCTCTACTGCGTCCTTGTTGCAGTGGCGGCGATCGCTCCGTTTGCTCCCGGTGTCAGCACCTGGCTGCGAGTACGCCGATGAAGGTTCACGTACAACTCGACTCCGCGCCGGGCGCGGGCGCTGCTCGCAGCCGCGAACTCGCGGAGACCGGCGCCGGTGGCCTGTTCACCTTCGAGGGACCACACGACGTGTTCTTCCCGCTCGTCGAAGCGGCATCGGCCGTCGACCTCGACCTGATGACCAACGTCGCCATCGCATTCCCCCGCAGTCCCATGCATCTGGCGCATTCGGCCAACGACCTACAGTTGCTCAGTCGCGGCCACTTTCGCCTCGGTCTCGGATCGCAGATCAAACCGCACATCGAAAAACGCTACAGCGCAACGTGGTCGCGTCCAGCGGCCCGCATGAAGGAGACGGTCGCAGCGGTCAAGGCGATCTTCACGGCGTGGGAGAACACCTCGACGCTGAACTTCCGCGGCGAGTTCTTCACCCACACTCTGATGCCCCCGACGTTCGATCCAGGCCCCAATCCCTATGGACCGCCGCCCATCCTGATGGGTGCGCTCGGACCGGTGATGACCCGGACGGCGGCGGAGGTGGCCGACGGACTCCTGGTCATGCCGTTCCACACGCAACGCCATTTCCTCGAACGAACACTTCCGGCCGTCGATGCCGGCCTCCGTGAATCCGGCCGCACCCGAGACGAATTCACGATCATCCCGCAGGTCATCGTCGGCGTCGGCCGCGGCGACGATCAACTTGCCGCGGCCGCCCGAGGCGTCCGAGCCCTGCTCTCGTTCTACGGTTCGACGCCCGCATACCGTCCGGTGCTCGACGTCGAAGGGTGGGGCGAGGTCCAACCGGAACTCAATGCCCTGTCGAAGCGAGGTGGTTACGCCGACATGGCATCACTGATCACCGATCCGATGCTGACCACACTCGCCGTCGTCGGCACCCCCGAAGAGTGTGCCGCCGAGATTCGGCGGCGGTTCGGCGAGCATGCCGACGAAGTGTGCTGCTACTTCCCGGGTTACGACGTAGAACCGTCAGACGTGGCGTCGATGATCTCGCTTCTCACCTGAACCTGGTCGAACTTCCTGATCAGGCCCCCAAGGTACGGGCCAGCTCGGTCAACGACTCCCGGGCAGCACGCAGGCTCGCGTCACCCCGCTCGATCAGCGGTGCCATCGCCGGAATACGCTGCGCCAAAGTCAGTTCCGCGGTGATGACGGAGACATCCATTCCCATCGACACCCCGAGCACCTGAACGAGTGGCGGGACGGTGTGATCGTTGGCCTCGTTCCCCGAACCCGGCGCATAGGTGTTCCCACGGCTGGACACGATCACCACGGGCTTACCTGCGAGCGGCTGAGTGCGCGTGTCGAAAGGCACCGTAGTCCCCAGGACGTGCACGTAATCTATCCACGCCTTCAACGTGGACGGGATCGACCAGTTGTACATCGGCGCGCCGATCACGACTACGTCTGCAGCGGTAAGTTGCTCGATGACCCGAGCCTGTAGTGCTTCCGCGGCGGGATCCGGAATCTCTCCCTCGACCCGCAAACGTGGTGCATAGTGCAGAGCCGCGTCCGCGAGGTGCGGCAAGGGATCCCGGTGCAGGTCCACCGTCACCGTCGTGTGATCCGGACTGTTGTTCGACCACTGCTGAGCGAACAGGGCGGTGAGATCACGAGAGGTCGAGTTGTGGAGTTCGGCAGACGAATCAATGTGAAGTAGCTGTGGCATCCTTCATCAGTACCAGAGCGCGCTCAACTCTTCTCCGCGGCGAGATCGGATTCTGCCGCGTACTGCGCCAACAGGACACGTTCGCGCTCGCGGCGCGGATAGAAGAACGTCACCACCGCGGCACCGGCACACACGATGATGATCGCCGCGATGTAGGCGTTTGTATCCCCGTCCAGGAAGGCGCTTTTGGCGGCGGTCATGATTTGGTCCGCGTATTGCGGGTAGCGTTCCGCGAGAACTTCGGCGCTGGAGAAAGATTTGGTGAGCGCGGCCTGAGTTTCGGGAGTCACCTCGGATGCGTTCGGCGAGGACGAGATCGCATTCCCCAACGATTTTGCGTACCCGGCCGTGAGTATTCCGCCGAGAATCGACTGCATGATGGCGCCGCCCAGGTCGCGTTGCAAATCCGAGGTTCCCGACGCCATACCAGCGCGGTGCACGGGAACGGATCCGGTCAGCGAACGCGATGCCGGTGTGCCGGCCAGGCCGACCCCGATCCCGACAAGCGCATAGGCCAGCGCGACCTGCCAATACTGTGTGCTTTCGTTCCACAGGAAAAGCGCGACAAACAACCCGAGAACCACGAACAGGTAGCCGGAGAGCAGCGTGACGCGGGCGCCGTACCTTTCGATCATGGTCGCCGAGCGCGGCGCAACGATCACCATCGCCAGCGCAGCCGGAATGATCGCCGCACCGGCTGCCAGCGTCGAGTAGCCGAGGACGTTCTGCAGGAACTGCTGGCCGATGAACATCGCGCCCATGAGCGAACCGAACACGACCAACCCGCCCACCGCCGCGACCCAGAAGGTCGGGCGCGCAGCCACGTGAAGATCGAACAGCGGATTGACCGCGCGTCGCTGTTGCAGGAAGAACCCGATACCCGCGACGACCGCTATCGCCCCGAGCACCAGAGCCAACGTGCCCGAACCCTTCACCGGCGCAAAGTTGATGGACAGCACCAGCGCCCCGATGAAGACGATCGACACTATGCCGCCGAGGTGATCAACTCGCTCGGTCGTCTCGTTGACGTGCGCGGGCACCAACACCAGCGAACAGATCAGTGCCACGAGAGCCAACGGAAGGGTGACGAAGAAGACCGAACCCCAGTGAAACTGCTCGAGCAGCGCCCCCGAGACGATCGGACCGAGTGCTGAAATCGCGCCACCGATTGCGGACCACATGGCAATCGCCTTGGTCCGTGCCGGTCCGGCCCACAGCGCCGTGATGATCGCCAGCGTGGTCGGGAATGCAAGACCTGCCGAGACGCCTCCGACTATCCGAGCAAGGAACAGCACTTCGAAGTTCCCGGCGAATCCAGCCACGATCGACGCCGGAATAGACAGCGCCATGCCGGTGACCAGCAGCATCTTGCGGCCGTATCGGTCTCCCAACGCCCCAAGGTAGAGCACCGTTCCGGCCAGGCCCAACGAGTACCCGACCGCGATCAGGTTCAGTTGTGTCTGGCTGGCGTCGAAGGCCCGCCCGATGTCCGGCAGCGCGACATTCGCGACCGAGAGATTGAGATTCGCGACCGCAGCGACCAGGATGAGCGTCCCCAGGACGAGGGTGGCTCGATCCGGTGAAGCGGACTTGATGTCACTCGCCATGCGCGTGCTCCCATCGAGGTGGGACCCGAACCTGGGAGTTATGTCCGGGTCATCCCGAACTCAAGATAGAACCCTCTCCAAGCGCTCGCACAGTGAACGGGTCCCTATTCGGGCACAATTTCAGCCAAGACGCCCTCGGCGCTGCGGGCAGCAACCAGGCAGGCGCGGGAGGTGAACCTGTCGAAGAGCGGATGCCTGGACAACTCGCGCCATCGCCGGACAGCCGCGGTAGCCCGCGCACGCTGCACCTCCGGCGATTCTTCCGGTTCGCAGCCCAACCGGTCACTGGCCCGGATTCCGTAGCCACCGATCAGCCTTTGCAGTTGTGCCAGGTCGTCGGGTGGCAGATCTGTGTGTACCGAACGAAGTCGCCCGAGCAGGCGAAGTTCGTGGAAACCGTGAACGTCGGCGAGCAACCGTTGTGCCTCCGCCGCGATCTGATCGCCTTCCTCACTCGGATCGGCTTCGAGGATTCGGCCCAACGTCACCAGCGCGGTGTGCGATTTCAGTTGATCCGCGCGCTGCCCGAACTGAACGTCGATCACCTGACGAAGTTCGTCCAGTCCGCTTCGCTCCAGCAATTCCGCGGCCAGAGACGGTGAATCAGTGGCCCCCAGCTTGATCGACGTCACGGCGAGGCGAATTCCGAAGAGCCCGAACCGATCGGCCAATTGCGCCCGCATCGCCGCGTCGACCGGGAGCGGACTGTCCTGCCTGGCAAAACGATCCGCGGAGAGCAAGGCCAGGCTCAGATCCTCGGATGGAACCTGCGCGAGCGCCGAGAAGGCAGCGAACTCGCTCTGCCGCATCGTCCGTGCGGCGAGTGCCAGCAGACCTGCCACGGGAACCACCGACTGGCACAGGCCGGTTCGCTCCAATTCCTCGGCAAATCGTGCCGCGACGTCCTTCGCCGAAGACAACGCGTCGAGCCTGCCTGCGCCGACCTCGTCGGCACGCGAGAGAACACCGATCACTCCGAGCGGGCCGGATTCTCCGCCGACATGATCAGCGATCTTCCCGAGGAACTGCATGTCACTGGCGTTCAGGGCGCGCAGCAGGTAGACCACCGCGTCCGCGCCGGGCGCACCACCATCGGGAACCAGCATGTCCCAGGTTCGGGCCGAAACCTCGGTCGAGAGCGACGACGTACCTGGGGTGTCGATGATCGTCGTACGAGCCAATGCCGAAGACGGCCAGTCGACGTCGATGCGGTCCACCGAGTCTGCGGTGTACTCCCCCAGATCGAACGTGAGCCTGCCGTCGCGGCGCGTCACCGGCACGTTGAACTCGGCACCGTTCTCGGCCGTCGCAGTCACCTGGGGCGTTGTCCCGTTCCGATACCAGGTGACGACGCGCGTGCACTCCGTCGCGTCGGTAGGCGCTATATCCTGTCCGACAAGCGAATTGAGCAGCGTCGACTTCCCCGCCTTGAGGGAGCCGGCGAGCGCCACCCGGAGTGGCTCGCCGAGTCGGGCAGCGCATTCGTCCAACTGGGCTCGCGTCTGCGGCTGGTCCGCGTAGACCCGTCTGGCCTGGTCGATCAGAGCATGTGCCGACTCCACAGCGGTCACGGCGGTCGTGGCACTCATGCGTTGCTCACCTTTGCCGAAGCAGGAGCCGGAGTTTCGCCGATCAGCTTTCCGGCAACGGTGTCAAGCTCTGCGACGACGCGCATGTCGGTCTCCAGACGCTTGATACGAGCGGCGTGTTCGCTCGACTCCAACTGCGCAGCTTCCTGCGTGGCGCGGAGGGATTCGTTGATCGAGCGCAGCGCCTGCTCGGCGATGTCGGTGAAGTGATCCCGCAGGAGCCGCTGCACCAGGCGGAGGCGGTCCTTCGACTCCTTGCCCACCTGGAAGCTGACGTCGTCGGCGAACCGTCGGATAGCCGCTTTCGCCTCGGCCCGACGCTTGAGCACCTGTGCTTGTTTGTCTTCGCGATAAGCCTTGGT
Source organism: Rhodococcus sp. P4_E4 (assembly GCF_056401575.1). NCBI lineage: Bacteria > Bacillati > Actinomycetota > Actinomycetes > Mycobacteriales > Nocardiaceae > Rhodococcus > Rhodococcus sp. P4_E4. Next base: position 76,344 of record NZ_JBFUJB010000017.1, read on the forward strand.
ACCCAGCAGAACCCCGGCTCCGATGGAGATCGGGTTGACCAGTGCCATGCCCATCATCGTGGTGATCAAGCCGAACATCAAGACGCCGCCGTACGAGCCGCGCATGCCGACCAGGACCTTCTGAGTGATGCCGATACGGCCGGATTCGAGGTCCGACAACGCGCCAACCGGTTCCAGGAAACCGTCGGTGTCGGCGACGTCGAGATGCGGGAGCGCGACGTCGCCGGTCTCCGCGAAGTGCTGCGCCACAACTTCTGCCAACCATTGAGCTCGATCGTGAGCCCACACGAAGTTGTCACCGATAGCGGTGGCGATCTCCTGTTCGAGCCACTCCCCCACTACGTCCCAGTCCTTACCTGGATCGCCTTCGTCGACCGTCTCTTCGGCCTGGCGGGTGACTCGGCGCAACCGGTCCCGGAGGTCGTGATCGATGTCGGCGGCGAGGTCTGCAATGCCGTCGCCGAGGCTCTGTTGCCAGAGCGAGGTCTTCTTGTGCAGTTCCTCGGCCGCTGCCCGGGCACGCTGCAGGCCGGCGACCGCCGCTTGAGCGGTGGACGGATCCTTCAGCGCCGCAAGCTCACTGCCCATCTCCAACGTCAGATGTGCTGCCGAGGAACGCACGTCCATCGCAACTGCGCGTCGCGTGTTCGACTCGGCACGCGCAACCACGTTGTCCCGCAGGAACTGATAGAGGTCCAGAAATCCGGATTCCGCCTCGAGTTCCTTGTCCCCCAGCCTCAGTGCGTGCGACCGCAGTACCGAGGAGATCGGAATGAGCGGCAGGTCCAACCCGGCGCGCTGGAGATGTCCGCGATCGGCGTCGAGGATCTGTCGCCAGTGCGGGTACAGATCGGTCTTGCTGATCAGACCGGCCACCGCAGGACACAGATTGACGACCTGGCGGATGAATCCCAGCTCGGGTTCGGTGAACTCCTGACTGGAGTCCGACAGAACCAACACGGCATCGGCCGCAGTGATCAATCCCAATGTTCCTGCAGCATGCGGATTTCCATGACCACCGACACCGGGGGTGTCGATCAGAACCAAACCGTCGGCCAACAGCGGACTGGGAACACCCACTTCCACACGCAGAACTTCACGCCCTTCGGCGCGAGGCGTGGCCGGGGTGATCCCCATCAGTTCTTCGAGCGGGAGGGGCACCCGGATGGGCGCCGCACCCGGATCGGCGAGAATCAATTCGGCGACCGCGGTCTCCGCGTACTGCACGACCGTCGCCACGGCAGTGGTCTCGTCGTCACCGACCGAACACACGTCGATGCCGAGCAGAGAATTGACGAACTGGCTCTTGCCCTGTTTGAGGGGACCGACCACCACGATACGAATACGCGGATCATTGACTCTGACCTGAGCATTCTCGAGTCGGCGCACCAGATCCGTGCGCCCGAAATCCTTCGCCACGACGGCTGTTCGTTCGAGCAACGACGCCGTCGACGACGCGACGCGCGCCTTCCGACTGCTTACCTGACTCGCTGAATCACTCATGAGCTACGTTGACCCGCAATTCTTCCCGACTCGAATATCCGGCCCTGCGAACGCATAGCGCACGCAGGGCCGGATTTGTTACATCAGGTCATTTTGACCGATTTCAGTTCCTGCGTCAGCAGATCAGGGATGCAGGTGATCGACAACCGCAACCGGGTCGATGTGATCGACCGGTGCTGCAACCGAATCCTCGGCGAAGAGCGAGTGTCCGGTATCGGCGCTCAGTCCCGAATCGGAGCCCGCACCGAAAGCGTCGGTCGCATCGATCGACGACCACGGGTTCAGCGCACCGGTCAAGGAACTTGTCAGGTCGGACACTCCGCTGACTGCTCCACCGAGGGATCCACCCAGGTCAGCGACTCCGCCGCCGCCAACGGTACCGCCACCGTCGACGGTGCCACCGGCAGCCGCGGCTGCGTCGGCACCGATCGAACCTGTCACGTCGGTGACTGCTCCGACAGCCCCGCCGAGCGATCCACCGAGATCGGTGACGCCGTTCAGTGCTCCGCCGAGCGACCCACCCAAACCGGCCGCAGCGTTCGTGGCGGCGTCGAGACCTGCTGTTGCGTCGAGACCTGCTGTTGCGTCCAGAGCACCGCCCACCGTTGCTCCGAGGTCGCCGGTCACACCGCCGAGGTTCAGGCCGTCTGCCGCGATGCTTCCGAGGTCGACGGAAGGCAGTTCAGCCGAGATCGGGCCAAGGTTCACTGCGCCGAGGTCGACGGAGGGCAGGTCGGCGCCGATCGAACCGGTGTCGATTCCGCCGAGGTTCAGTGCCGTGTCCAGCGCTCCACCGAGTGCGCCTTCGGCACCGAGAACGCTGTCGAGAGAGCCCCCCAGCCCGAGGCCGGCTCCCAGCGCACCGTCCAGCGCGCCGGTGAGGTCCGTGCCCACGGAACCGACAGCACCCAAGCCGCCAGCACCTGCGAGAGCGGTGTCGAGAGCCGCAGCCACACCGGCTGCCAAGCCTGCTTCGCCGCCCAGGCCGAGTGCACCACCGAGGTCGATTCCGGTAAGTCCGCCTGCGCCGAGTGCTGCGTCGAGTGCGCCGCCGAGACCGCCCGCCAGCCCGGCATCGACGCCGAGTGCCGAACCGAGGACACCTTCGAGGGCCGTCGACAGATTCGCACCGCCGCCCAGAGCCGCTGCGAGGTCTGCGCCGAGACCGCCTTCGAGGTCGAGTGCTCCCCCGAGCAGTCCACCGAGTGCGCCGCCCAGATCGGCGCCGACCGTTCCGCCGGCACCGAGGGCGCCGGAGAGTGCCGCGCTGAGCTGCGCGCCCAGGTCTGCACCGCCGCCGAGTACGGCGTCGAGGTCGAGTCCTCCGCCGAGGCCCAATGCTGCGTCGAGTGCGCCGCCGAGTGCAGTTTCCAAGCCGCCGCCGACGCCGAGCGCTCCTCCGAGTGCGCCGCTCAGGGCTGCACCGAGATCGAGGCCGCCCGCGATATCGGTGAGAACGCTGACATCCGTGATCGCTCCGAGGACGCCGCCGAGTGATGCACCCAGATCGGCGCCGATCGTGCCGCCGGCTCCCAGGACACCGGAGAGCGCGCCGGACAACGCCGTGCTGAGGTCGCCCGTCAGAGCGCCGGCCAGATCGAGGCCGCCGCCCAGTGCAAGGGCGGATTCCAGTGCGCCGGTCAGGCTCGCGCCCAGTTCGCCGCCGATGTCGAGGAGACCGCTGAGGTCTGCTGCGCCGCCGAGGAGTCCACCGAGAGCCAGTCCGAGGTCGGCTCCGAGGTCGCCACCGATGGCAAAGACGGGTGCGAGGGCTCCGCTGAGCCCCGCCGTCAGGTCGAGTCCGCCGACCGCGCCGATGGCGGCGTCGAGGGCTGCGCCCAGTTCCGCGGTCAGACCGCCGGTCACTCCGAGGGCGCCGCCCAGAGCCGCGCTGAGCTGTGCGCCCAGATCGAGAGCTCCTTCGAGATCGAGTGCACCGCCGAGGCCCAGGCCGGCTTCGATGACGGCGCCGAAGGCTGCGCCGAGGTCGGCACTGATCTCTCCGCCGATGGCAAGCGCAGCGCTGAGGGCTGCTGCGAAGTCGCCGACCAGGTCGAACTGGCCGCCGAGGGCGCCTCCGACTCCGAGGCCTGCACCGGCGCCGAGACCCAGGCTGCCGCCGAGGCCGCCACCTAGTCCACCGGTGAGACCACCACCGATTCCGAGACCGCCGCCGATGGCACCCGCAGCGGACGCGCCGGCGTTGACGATCGCGGACAGGTCGGCGCCGCCACCGGCAAAGAGTCCGGACTCGGCAACCAGCGGAGCGACCGCGACGATGTCGGCGGGGCTGACGTCGCACAGACCGGCAGCGTTGAGTGCCGCGGTCGGGTTGGCGCAGTAGTTGGCAGCTGCCTCGTCGTCACGAAGTAGCCCGAGGATGAATTCGAGTACGGCGTTCGTTGCCATGGCGGGTTCTCCTGAAGTTCGTTGACCGGGTTGTTGCCGGTGGGTTGTTGCCGGTGATCCGGAAACTGGTGCGCTGCCAGAGGTAGCGAGTGGAATCAACGCTAAGAACTTTTGCGACTGGGGCCAACGGGGAGCATCCCCCTCTTCTGCGTGGACAGACAGGGAAGCCCCCTACGGGGTACGCCCGTTCGGAATAGGGGGATTTGCTCCGATTAGGGGATCGGTCCCCTACTTCGCCGCGACGCCTCCGATCCGGTAACGATCCAGGTCCTGAAACCGACATCGCAGACAACCGCGACAGTCCTTCTGTCGCCCACGACCAGGGGAGTTCGTTCATGGCGGCAGGGCTCGGCATCAGCATCGGTTCGGCCACTCTCGTAGCTGTCACCGACGGCTCGACCGGTGAAACGCAACAGGTCCGCTTACCCAGTGCGCTGCAATTGGACGACGGAACCGTCATCACCGGATTTGTCGAGCGCGTCGGAGACCCGATCCCGATACTTGCCGCCGACGGTACCGAGTACCGCGGCGAGTCTCTCGCAGCGACAGCGGTAGGCGCGCTCGTCGGCCAGGCTGGCGGCGAAGAAGGTCCAGCTGTAGTCCTGGCTCACCCGGTGGGGTGGAATCGTCACACAGCACGCACCATGGAGTCCGCGCTGGACGACGCCGGGGTTCACGGGGCTACTCTCGTCGCCGAACCCGCGGCCGTCATGGCGTGGCTCGCCGCTTCCGGAAACGCTGCCAACGACGGTCTGACCGTCGTCTACGACCTCGGCGCTCGCTCGCTCGACGTCACGATGATGTCCACGACCGGCGGACGAAGCGAGATCTTCGGAAAGCCACTGCGCAGCGAGGACATCGGCGGCGACGAATTCGATCACCTCGTCACCGTGCACCTGCTCGATGCGGTTTCCGACCACTTCGCAGCCCTTGATCCCTTTGCTCCCGAGACGATTGCAGCGCTGGAAACTCTGCGCGAGCAAGCCCGCGCAGCCAAGGAGGAACTTTCCACCGAGACGGAAACCGTTGCTCGCGTGACGCTTCCCGGCGCCGTCAGCGACATTCGACTGGTTCGTTCCGAGCTCGAGGATCTGATCAGGCCCGCCCTCACCGAATCGGTGGCCTTGGTTCGCGAAAGCCTGCGATCTGCCGGCGTCGAATCCAGTGATGTCAATCAGGTTGTTCTGGCCGGCGGAAGCTCGTCCATTCCCCTTGTCGCCGAACTACTGTCCGCGGAGCTTCGTGTTCCGGTGATCGCCGACGCCGATCCCGCGTCGTGCGCGGCGTCCGGCGCCGCGGCACTCGCCCTCGACGCCCGAGACTCGCAAGTGCCGGCCGCCGCCACTGCAGTGATTCCCGCCGAGCCGTCGCGCAAGCCCGCACCGGTTCCTGCCTTCTCGACTCCGTTGCTTGCCGAGCCGACAGAGGAAGAGAACACGGCGACTCGACGCTCGTCGAGGGTGGGCGTCGTTGCTGCGGTGGTAGGAGCGTTCATCGTGCTCGCCGCAGGCGGACTCGGAATCGGAACGGCCATGGACAAGATCAACGTTCCGTCCAGTTCGGCGGACACCACCAGTGAGTCCACCTCGTCCACCGCTTCGACCACGCCGGGCTCTACCCCCGGCAGCACCACGGCAGCCGAAGCAGCAGGTAACGGATCCACGACTGCGAACAACGTTACTCAGAACAATCAACCCGGCTCTCCTGCTGCCGCAGGCGGTTCGACGACGGCACCAGGGGCAGTTCCGGTTGCCGGCGCACCAGCTGGATCTGCTCCCGCACCAGGTGAGACCGCCCAGTCGGCGCCTGCACCTGCCGCACCCGGCGCCCCGGCGCCCGCACCGGCTCCCGCCCCGGCACCGGCGCCCGCGCCCGCGCCCGGAGCAGGCGTCGGAACCGGTATCGGTGATGCTGCGACCGGCATCGGCAACGGTGTCGGCGGTTTGGTCGAYGGCGTCGGGGACGGTGTCGGCGGCGTGGTCGGAGGTCTCGGTAACGTCGTCGGTGGTGTCGGAAACGTGGTCGGTGGTGTCGTCGGCGGCGTCACCGCGCCGATCCGCTGACCGGCGGGCTTTCGATGAACCGTGACAACGGCACCGAATCGTCTTACATTGCAGGACTTTTGCGCGGCATCGACCTGACTGCATCGCCACTGCGCCTGTTCGTCACCGGGACCGATGCCAGCGCTCGGCCCCAAGTGACGAGGGCGGTGCGCAAGAGGATCGAATCTGGTGACAGACCCGTGGTCACCGTCGTCACGCATGACGCCCCGGCCGATGCGATTGTGGTGATCGCGGACGCGCAGGCTCTGACCTCCGACGAAATCCGTGCTCTGAACGAGCTGGTTCAACGTGACGACCTCGGAGTTGTCATCGCCTCCGATCGGATCGATCCTCCACTCGCACCGATCTACTCGAACATCTCGAGTTTCGGTACCGTCCTACATCTGAACCCGTTGAACCGGTCAGATATTCGGAAGATCGCCGCGGAGCGAAGAGTTCCGCTCGACGATCGTGCCGTGCTGACGCTCGAGCATCTGGCCGGTGGTTCCTTCGGGGCCGTCGAAGCGTATTTCACCGCCGCCTCGGCGGGCCGCCCGGAAATGGCGACAGCCGTACGCACACACATCCTCCATCAGGTCACCGCTCTGCATCCGATCGAGCGTGAGATCCTCGAGGTTTCATTCGCCGTCCCGGACATCGACGCTTTCGAGCTCGATCTGGGACAGGAGAAGTTCAGCCTCACAGCGGCATTCGACCGAGCACTGGCTACCGGACTGTTCGGTTCGCGATCACCTCTCGTCGCGAGCGTTGTGGCAGAGTCGACCAGCACAGGACGTATCCGCAGCGAGCTGATCAGAATCGTCGAATCACGAGCGAACGCGAGAACCCTCGATATCGATACAGCACGAAGACTTTTCGACTCCGGCATCCGCCACCGCGATCTCACGGCTGTACTACGAGACGCAGTCGACGCGAGCACGCCGACGGTCGCGGCAGATCTTTTTCGTCGTGTGAATTCGATCGAGCCTCTCGGCGTGGCGGACACGCTGCTGTACGCCCAGGTTTCGGCTCGGAGTGGTGACCTCGACACTGCCTGCCGCCTGGCCGATTCCGTCGTCGCCGAACCCGATCTCGACAACGCGAGACTGGCTGCGGCGGTGCGAATCCGCGCAGCTTCGTCCGCAGCATGCGGCCAACTCCGCGCCGCCGCAGATCTCTACACCTGGCTCGGGCCAGGGCGCACCGAAACCGAATCCCCCTTCGCCGCAATCACCTTCCTCGGCATCGGCAACGTCGATGACGCGAACGCGGCGCTCGCCGGGCATACTGGATCACCGTCGAGCTCCACGGTCGGCGCTGCCACACTGGCCAATGGACTGATGCAATCGGTCACGGGGAGTGCACCGAGTGCGCTCAACACGATGTCGCGCGCACTTTCGCTCCCCGGCGGCTCCGGCACATCTGAATTCCAGCCTGATTCCGCCCCGGCGCTGGTAGCTCTTGCACTCCTGCACAACGGCGCCCATGAACGGGCCGCCGCTGTCGTCGCGGCCGCGATCGCCGCCGACGACGCAAGCAGTCACACGTGGGCGCGGCTTCACCTTCTCGACGCGTGGATCGCGATGACCCGTGGGCACGACACTGCTGTCGAAGATCTACCGGAGGAGGTAGTCCGCGGCCCCCTCCGTGAGCGTGACGCACTGTTTCTGCATGCCATGATCGTGGGTCTCGCTCGACGCTCCGGCGATCTCGCCCAGCTGCGGCGCGCCTGGTCGGGCGCAGCCGGCACCCTCTCGTCCTGCAGCGTGGATCTCTTCAATTTGCTTCCCATCGGCGAACTGTGGCTTGCGGCAGTACGACTCGACGAGGCCGAGCAGGTCGAGCATCTGGTCGACGACGCACGCACGCTCCTCCGAGCACTCGGCGAGCCTCCGCTGTGGTCTTCGCCGCTGCATTGGTACGGCGTCCAGGCGTCGATCCTCTCGCAGTCACCGGCCGATCTCCTTCCACACGCCCATACACTCGCGGAATCAGCCAAAACCCACACTTACGCAGCCGGTTTGGCGACCGCCGGACGCCAGTGGCTTCTACTCATGCAGGGCAGCGTCGACGCAGACGACGTGGAAGCTGCAGCGCGAACACTCAACCGCATCGGGCTGCCCTGGGACGCGGCCCGCTTGGCGGGCGAAGCAGCATTGCGCACACCGGACACCAAATCGGCCACCGCATTGCTCCACGTTGCGCGCTCGCTACGCACAACGTCGACGGCCGAGACGAATGCAACCGATTCGACCGACAGCGCGGCACCACCGTCGGTACTGACCGAGCGCGAACAAGAAGTTGCCGAACTCGTCGTCGTCGGCCTGACCTATCGGGAAATCGGCGAACGCCTCTACATCTCCGCAAAAACCGTCGAGCACCATGTCGCACGCATCAAGCGGCGCGTCGGGGCGCAGTCTCGTTCGGAACTACTCACCATCCTTCGCAGCATGACACCGCCGAACAAATAGTTAGCTGCATATTGTCCGGAGGGTTGCGTATATCCGTTTAAGTGATAGTTTTCACAGGAATCAGGACATGCATGCCGAGCAAAGTTCGGTAACTGTGAAACGGGGATCGCTATGAAGTGGGGAGTCGAACTCGCCGTCGGCAATAAACGAAGCATTGCTGCGATCGCGAAACCCGACTCGGAACCAGTGATCCTCGAACGCGAATCGGTGCTGCACCACGCTCCTGACGGCACCGTGCAGCTAGGTGAAACCGCGTTGGGGTCAACCGGCTTGCGCAGGTTCCTCGACAGGGTCGGAACTGACGATACCGACAACTTCTCCGAGCACATGACGCGGGGAGAGGAACTCGTAGCGACAGCAATGTATTGCCTGGTCAAGGAGGTCCGAACACTCACTGATCAGAACCTGAACATCTCTGCGGTGATCCCGGCAGGTTGGTCGAACGATTCCGTCGACGCACTGCGCGGCGCACTCGACAGCATGGATCTCGACGGCGTCGAACTGATTCCGGAAGAGCAAGCCTCCGCGGCCTGGCTCGCGGATCCGGATGCCGACGACAGTGCAGCCCGCGGAGCCGCAGCGTTGGCCGCGCCTTACTCGATCACCTCTACCTGTTCCGAACCCGAGCCAACCGATCTTGCCGAGCCAGAGGACACCCTCGAGGAGTTTCCGCCGTTCGTCCTGATCGAACCGGAGCCGGAATCCGGCGTGGAAGTACCGGGCACGAAAGCACCGAGCGTCGACGGTTGGCTGAATCGTCAGTGGCGGTCGGAGCGCCGACCGATCATCGCCGCCGCCGCCGCCGCAGTCTTTCTGACGGTGTCGGGGTGCGCGGCCGCGGTCATCATCGGACACACTCCGACCATTTCACCGCCCGGGATTCTCGACGCACAATCTCCCCTGCCCACCGGCACCACGCCCGCCACTGCGGCGAGTCAGCCCGGCACGGTTTCGCACTCAGCGACCTCGCTCCCGTCGGAAGTACCCGCTCTCGGCGCGCAGCCGACGGCGCAGTCGTGGTCATCCGACGCGGAATCGACCTCATCCGAATCCCAGCCCATCCCGGCGAGTCCGGGCACCGGTACCGAGAAATCCACTACGGCGAACGTCCCCGCGCAACAGGGATCGCCGATCACCATCCAGCTCGACCCCCTTCGGATCGAGAACCTGCCGCCGGTCGTCGGACCGCTGAATCCGGTCGATCCGGCTACCCCGGACACTCCCGCCGTGACCGACCCCACTGATACACAGACAACGCCGACGCAGCCCTCCAACCCGACCGACACAACCGATCCGGTGGTGCCGAATCCCGACATGCCCGTCATGCCATTGGCCCCGAGACCCGGAATGCCAAGTTAGACAGAAAGATTGAACAGCCAGACAGGAGGCGCATATTCCTCGTCGAAACTTTTCCCCTATGGTGGGTGCGGTACCTACCGGCTCGGTGCCGGGGACTTGAAGGGATTTCATGCGTAACTCGTTGGCGATCCGCACCGCTGTGGTCGGCGCCTCGGCACTACTGCTCGCAGCTCCATTCACCACGACGGCATCGGCAGAGCCCGCCTCCGACACGCATGTCGAACAGCTCGAAGCCGACCAGCTTCCGGCTGAGCTGGTCGAGGCGATCACACGCGATCTGAAGATCTCCCCACAGGAGTATCTCGACCGCGCTGCCAAAGCTCAGGAACTCGGCGCGTACGCCCAGGAATTCAAGTCCGAGCGCCCCGGCGACTACGCCGGATCGTGGATGGGACTCGACGGTCAACCCGTCGTAGCCGTCACCACCACCGAAGCTGCTCGAATCGCGGCCGACGACGGATACCGCACCCACGTCGCCCCCGTCTCCGCCGACACCCTCGAGAAGACGCTGGCCGACGTCAACGGATGGATCGCCGGGCTGCCCAAGGAAATATCACGCGCAGTCAATTCGGCGACTATCGACGTCTTGAACAACCAGGTCGTCATCGACGTTGCGAACAGCCCCGTCGGGCAGGCACTCAATCTTCCGACCCTGCTCGAGAACACCAAGATCGTTCTCAGCCCGGACGGTGGCGGATCGGTTGATCCCGGAGCGCTCGGCGGCGACACCTACATCACGTCGACAGGTCCCATTCGCGAGACACCGACCGAGAACATCTCGGTCTGCTCGTTCGGGTTCAACGCCGTCGACGATCAGAACAATGCACTCAATATCAGTGCCGGACACTGCAATCCGGCCGAGGGCTCGAAGTCGCCGGTCTACCTGCCGAATCACGCGAACGTCGACGACAGTCAGTTGATCGGCGCCTTCTCACAGTCTTCCGTCGGCAACAACGCCGGTGATCTCGATTACTCGGTCATCAAGTTCGACCAGTCGGGCATCGACGCGGGCCTCGACCGCGCTGCCGTCCGCGGTGCCAACGGGACCACCCTCGCGATCACCGGAACAGCACGTCCCGTGATCGGCGCTCCCATCTGCAAGTCGGGTCAGACGTCGTCCTTCACCTGTGGCGTCGTGGCAGCCGATCGCGTCGAAACACAACTGGTCATGGCTGACGGCGATTCACGAACCGTCCGCGGGTTCGCCGGTACCGCGTGCACCCTCGCCGGGGACAGTGGCGGCGCCATCGTCTCCGGAACCCTGGCGCTGGGCATCACCAGCGGTTCCAACAGCAGCGGCGCACCCAGTTGCAACGAAGCGAACCTGGTACTCGCGACCTCCGGTGGAACCTCGAATCTGGGTATCCCGGTCGGAGACATCCTCGACGCTGCAGATCGCGCATCCGGCGGCGGTGTCGGTTCCGGAATCCGCGTTCGCACTGCGGGTTGACCAACGCCTGATTCACGCACTGTGCCCGCCGATCTGTTCTGATCGGCGGGCACAGTGCTGTTGTCGGTCGGGGTCAGCGCTGTTTGCTCATGTAACGGGTGGGAATAGCGCGTTCGAACCCATATAGTCATGGTCGACTGTGATCGGCTCACCACAAGTCCGTGAGCCGTATCCGTGTGCTCCCAGGGGGGTGGTACGCGGTCAACGAAGTGGAAAGGCCCACATGCGAAGCTCCATCGCACGTCGCGCCGCAGTGTTCGGTTCGGCCGCGCTGCTGCTCCTCGGACCGATTACCGCGGTCGCGAACGCAGAACCGAATGAACCCGGTGTATCCGATCAGGCAGCCCATCTGCCCGTCGAACTCGCCGAAGCCCTACAGCACGACTTGGCGCTGACGCCCGACCAGTTCGTCTCGCGTTCCGAACTCGCGCAGAAGCTCGCAGAGTTCGCCGCCATCGCGCGCGTCCAGTTTCCCGACTCTTTTGCCGGCGTGTGGCTCGACGACCTCGGCAAGGGCATCGTCGCTCTCGCTGACGGTCGCGACAAGGATGCTGCCCGCGAGGCCGCCGAGAAGGCCGGCTTCGAGGTCAAGGACGTCGCGCAGAGCGAGCAGGCTCTGCAAGGTCAACTCTCGGCACTCAACACCTGGCTCGATTCGCAGCCTGCCGAGGTCGCAGACCTCGTGCGTGGCATCGCCGTCGACGTGGTCGGCAACGGAGTCGCCCTCACCGCCGATCCTGCCGCCGGCATCGAATTGCCTGAGTTCCTGAAGCGGACCGTCGTCCACACCGCTGCGCCGCTACTGGTTCCCCCGATCGTCGCGGACCTCATTCCCGCAACCGGATCCGCAACCGGCGACGCTGCACTGGGCGGAGACGCCTTCGGCGCAACCTCCGGTAACACCGGACTGCGTTGTTCATTCGGCTTCAACGGCACCGACGGTTCAGGACGCACGGTCAACATCAGCGCCGGTCACTGCGATCCCAACCGTGCCGCTGCCGGCACCTCGAACTCCAGCCAGGTCTTCCCGATGGTGAACAACCAGACCGGGCCCCGCGTCGGATACTTCGCCAAGAGCAGCTTCGACGGGCGTGACTACTCGATCATCAACATCGACGACAACGCGAAGTACCGCTTCGAGAACAACAGCGTGCGGGTCCCGTTCAACCGTTCGGTCAATATCACCGGTACCGCCGATCCCATTGTGGGCGCCCCGGTCTGCAAGGCGGGATCGACCACCGGCTTCAGCTGCGGCGTCGTCACCGGCGTCAACCGCGTCGCCAAGGTCTTGGATCACACCCTCGACAACGGCTTCACCACCAACATCTGCGTCCTGCAGGGTGACAGCGGTGGCCCCATCGTCTCCGGAACGTTGGCAGTGGGCATCACGAGTGCGTCCAACGTCGCCACCTCTCCCCTGTGCGAGATCGCTCAGGCCGAGACGTTGTTCGGACAAGAAGCACCGACGCAGTACGCGACGCCGATCAACGACATCCTCGCCGCCAATCCAGGCCTGAAGGTTCGCGACTACTGATCGCACGCATTCCCCGAGACAGCAAAACGGGCGCCACACCTTTCGAAGGTGTGGCGCCCGTTTCGGCGTTCGTGACGTCTAACCGGTCGAGCTGCTTACTGGAAGAGAGTTGTTCCGGCCGGAGCGTTCAGGACCTTGATCAGGTCCATGCCCGCGACGATTGCGGTTCCGCCGCCGGCGAGGATCGTACCGGCGACTCCACCGATACCGGCACCGGTGACCATGCCGGGGAGGCAGCCGATAACCAGGCCGGGCAGACCCACGATGCAACCGATGACTGCACCGACGATCGTGCCGGTGAGGCTACCGATCTGCGTGGCAAGCCCGAGCTGTGACTGGAACTTCTCGATTGCCTTCTGATCCTCGTCAGGCGAAGCAACCGGGGTGAACTCGGCAGCGACCGGCTTCGGCTTGGAGCTGGCCGTGTCCAGGTTCGGCTTGAGGGTGAGGGTCTTGCCGTCCTCACTGACGGTCTCGTCGAACGGGAACTGAACGTCCCCGAGGTTGAACGCGAGCGGCAGGCTCACGAGAGTTGCGCCCTGGCTGTTCTGCAAGTCGACGTGTGTGCCGTCACCCGATACCCGGAATGCCCCGGCATCGATGGTGGTGACAACAGCCTGGTCGACGACCTCGGCGGTGTACGAAACGTCGGGTGACGTCTCCGGAGCTGCGTAAGAAGTACCTGCAGCGATGCCCGTAGCGGCAATGGTCATCGCTGCGATGGCCGCAGCTTTACGAATGAACATTTTTGATCCTCCCCGGGAGCGAGCGGGCGCAAGTCGATGACTCACACCACCCGATTCCCCTGTGCGTGACGGGCGTAACGATAACAGCCGGTCGGTTGTCCTCACCTGCCCGGAAACCGAGTTAGGGCTGCCTGACAGAAAGGAGCCCGACGGCCACCGCCTAACGTGACGACCAGACATGTCTGCGTTTGACCAAGCCCGTCCGACGCAGAAGATTGATCTCTCCAGGCCACGAGCGGTTACCAGTCGGTATCTACAGGCTGGTAATGCTAGTTACTGGCGGGTAACATAACGCAGGTTAGTATCAGTGGGCTGTCCCGAGGTGGCCGACGCGTCGCCCTGAAACGAAAGGCCGCGACATGAATGCCCTGACGATTACGTTGGGCACGATTGGTGCTCTGCTGAGCTTGGTGTGTTGGTACATCTTCCTCTCAGGCGCGCTGAGGATGTTCAACACCGTGCGCATCGGCCAGTCGGCACCCGATCGATGGCGCCCGTTCTTCCCTCGCTTCAAGCAGATGATCATCGAGTTCATCGCGCACACGCGCATGAACAAGTTCCGCAGCGTCGGCTGGGCCCACTGGCTCGTCATGGTCGGCTTCCTCGGCGGATTCCTGCTCTGGTTCGAGGCTTACGGCCAGACGTTCAACCCCGAGTTCCACTGGCCCATCTTCGGTAACACGTGGGCGTGGCACCTGTGGGACGAGATCCTGGGCCTCGGCACCGTCATCGGTATCACCACGCTGATCGTGATCCGTCAGCTCAACCACCCGCGCCTGCCTGCGCGCCTGTCCCGGTTCGGCGGCTCCAACTTCAAGGCCGCCTACGTCATCGAGGGCATCGTCCTGCTCGAGGGCCTGGGCATGATCATGGTCAAGGCCGGCAAGATCGCGACCTACGGTCACGCCAACCCGTGGACCGACTTCTTCACCATGCAGGTCGCCAAACTGCTTCCCGCCAGCCCCGTCATGATCTCGGTGTTCGCGTTCGTCAAGCTGATGACCGGCATGATCTGGCTCGCGATCGTGGGCCGCAACATCACCTGGGGCGTCGCCTGGCACCGCTTCTCCGCGTTCTTCAACATCTACTTCAAGCGCGAAGACGACGGCACCGTCGCGCTCGGCGCGGCAAAGCCCATGATGTCCAAGGGCAAAGTCCTGACGATGGAGAACGTCGACCCCGACACAGACACTCTCGGCGCCGGAAACATCGAAGACTTCTCCTGGAAGGGCTGGCTGGACTTCACCACCTGCACCGAGTGCGGGCGTTGCCAGTCCCAGTGCCCTGCTTGGAACACCGGAAAGCCGCTCTCCCCCAAGCTGCTCATCATGTCGC